>WTCB01000047.1 GCA_013138765.1 Candidatus Nanohaloarchaea archaeon | reverse complement strand
TAGATAACAATTTACCCAGTTATTCTACCGAAACATCCATTTTACCAGATATTATCCCACCGGACACATCCCACACAGCGATGACTATGAGCCTTACAGCAGGCTCTCCTTCTTCTTTTATTGCTGCCATAAAAAGCCTGATTGACAGGATATTCCCACCTGATAATGGTTATGCACAATCCAAAAATAATGCGAAAAAGACCAAATCCATAAAAGATAAAAAAATAGAGCGAGAGCTTGAAGTCGCAGAGCGCCTCGGTCTTGAGAGCACATCTAAAGGCTGGACAAAGAAGCAGAACACTGATTCTCTTAAAATATATACAGATCATGCCTTGTACACAGACAGCGACTCAGAGATAATCATAACTGTTGAAAACCCTTCAAACCGCCCTGAAAATGTTGACCTGACCACTTATTTCCCATCAGATTCAAAAGTGAATATTGATTATATCCATGTTCTGGATAGTGGTAGCTGGTCAGAGATTTCACAGGCGGAAAGAAAAGACAGCAAAAACTCATGGAATAACAACAAAAAGTATGACAAGATTCCGAAAGGGCATGTATCAGCAACCCCCTTGACAGGGCATAACATTCCTGCGAACAGCGTGATACAGTTCAGGATGACATACAATACCCGCATGCACGACATATTCACAGAGGAATTCTATGTTGAAGTATTCGGTGACAAAGGTGGATATGGCTCTTTGGATCCGGAAATCAGCCAGACAGAAGGCTGGTGGCGCGATAACTTTACGGATGAGACCGGGGTTGATTCAAGTTATAACATAACAGTTGTTTCTGAGATGGTTAACCTGACAGCTTCAAGTTCTTACGGAAACATTTCATCAAATTCAATTAGTCCAACAGCTTCGTTTGCCTGGGACACTTTCTACGCCAACGACTCTGTCAGCGCAGCTCAGGGAACAAACATAACATACAAGATACTCAATGCTTCAGACAATTCAACACTCTGCAGCATAACAGAAGATCAGGCAGACACAGGATACAATATATCGACCTGCGCATCCAGTGCTTCATCAATCCGGCTTTTTGCGAACCTGACTACAACAGATACAAGCTACACCCCTGAGCTTTATGACTGGAATGTGAGCTGGTCAAAAGAGATATACATCTCAGGCTGTTCAGTACTGGACCAAGAGGGAATGACTTATGTCATGACATCAGACATAACCAATTCCGGAGCAAGCCTTTGCATAAACATATCTGCAAATGATGTGACTTTGGATTGCCAGGGACATAAAATAGACGGTAATGATATAACAGCTGACGAGGGAATTCAGGTTTACAGGACGTCATCAACAGATGCTGGTGTAACAATAAAAAATTGCGTGGTTACAGACTGGACACTTTATGGTATCTATTTGTATAATGTTAATCATACCAATATCACAGGTGTCAACTCAAGTTCAAATTTAGGCGGGCGTGCATTCAATATTATAGATTCCTCTTTAGGCACATTCACAAATATCACAGCGATTTCAAATTCTATTGGTTTCTATGTAGAAGACTCGTTCTCGAACAGCTTCACAGACATAACCTCAAATTCAAATAGTAAGGGGTTCTATATATCCGATTCCTCGTTCAACAATGTCACAAACGCAACATTAAATTATAATACTTATGGTATTCATATAATCTATTCTTCAGACAACAACATAATAGCAGACTCCATAATAACAGGCAATACTGATGCAGGACTTTATCTTGATCAGTCAACTGTTGACCCTGAATACAACAAAATCTACAACAATTTCTTCAACAATTCTGGAACCAATGAAAATGTATTGATAGATACTGGAATCGCCAATCCGAATTACTTCAACACAACAAAGCAGTCCGGCACAAGAATATATACTGCTGGAACTGATATTGGAGGCAACTTCTGGACAAATTCTACAGGGAATGGGTATTCAGATACATGTGCAGACTCAAATGGTGATGGGTTCTGCGACACAGCATACAATCTCAGCTACGGTTCGTCAGTCGCTTACGATCATCACCCCCTGACATATGACACCGCTTCACCAACAATAGATTTCGTCTCCCCTTCCCCAGACGACAACGAGTACATAAATAAAGACTACACCTACATCAACGTCACCACAAACGACACCAGCAATACTACAGCCTTCATCGACTGGAACAACTCCTTAGTCGGCTGGTGGAGATTCAACCAGGAAACCGGCGAAAACAATACCTTCTTTAGAGACTGGTCAACCTACGGCAACAACGGGACATGCTCAGGCTCAAACTGTTCAATTTACACAACCGGTAAATTTGGACAGGCATTGGACTTTGACGGGGCGGATGATTATGTTAATTGCGGGAATGATAGTAGTTTGGATATTACTTCTGCCATTACGATTGAAGCATGGGTTAAATCTGATAGTCCTAAGCTAATTGGTTTGCCTGATGATGCTACTCAAGACCATCTGGGCGGTAGTGAATATTTTATTCTGGATAAGTTTACAGCTTCTGCAAATGGAACGATTAACACTATACGGGTGCATCACAATGCACCAGTTAAGGTAAAGGTTGCAATATATGATGACGACGGCGGTGAACCCGGAACATTGCTTAATGCGGTAAATACAAATCAGTCTGTTAGTTCTGGTTGGTCCAATATTAACTTTCCTAGCACCCAAGTAACAAGTGGAACTGTTTATTGGCTTGCTTATGCTAGTGAGGCTGACTATCATTTCTGGCAACAGAATACAGGAGGTATTCAGAAGTTTAAGAGCATTGTTTTTTCTAGCTTTACCTTTCCCTCATCTGCTGGAACTGGCTTTACTCCCTGTGATGACATTTCACATATAGCTGGTTATAATGATAAAAAACTAATAATTAGTAAAGGACAAGATGCCTATGCTTTAGAAATGAGTCTTGATGGTTCAACATTAAAAGGATACATCAATAACAGTGAAATTACAGCTTCAGTTTCCGCTCCTCTGGAGTGGCATCATTATGCGTTAACTTATAATGGTTCAAATCAGAAATTATATCTATATGGAAACCAAACCAATTCTACTTCATTAACAGGAAATATAAATACAAATGCAAACAATTTAACAATCGGAAAATATTTCAACGGCATAATCGACGAAGTCCGCATATACAACAGAGCCCTCACCGCAGAAGAGATCAACGCATCCTACAACGCAGGACTTTACAGATTAGAAGCAAACCTCACCGACCTGGAAGAAGGAGCATACACCTACACTGCCTACGCACAGGACGAGATGGGCAACCTCAACAATACAGAGACAAGGACATTGACTGTTGATACAATACCTCCATACAGTATAAACACTTGTCAGAGTCTCACAATAGAAAATGGAATTTATGAATTAGTAGGCAATGTCTCCTCAGACGCCACATGCTTCACAATAGAGGCTGACAACATCACTCTTGACTGCGCCGGATACACGATAAACTATTCGCAGAGTTCGGTGGGCTATGCAATTAACAATTCTGGTGGTTCTGACAACATAACAATCAAGAACTGCAATGTTGTTCAGGGTAGCACATCTCAAGACGCCTATGCAATCTACGGATACGAAATGGAAAACAGTACAATAGATAATAATATAATAACAACTTACGGTTCCTATAGCCACGCTGTCTGTCTTAACTCTTCCAGCATCTTAAACAACATCACGAACAATACAATCATGGCCTATGGTAGTTGGGGCTATGGGATATATCTTGTCTCATCAGATTCAAACACAATCGCAGATAACAATATCACAAACCCTGGTGATGGAGCCCATACTCTTTATGCTGTATCCTCTTCATATTTAAATGTATCATA
>WTCB01000099.1 GCA_013138765.1 Candidatus Nanohaloarchaea archaeon | reverse complement strand
TAGATACAAGTTTACCTTCTTTTTCATGCTTGAAGCTTTCATCTGCAAGAACTTTCTCTTCTTCACTCAATATGGTGTCAGAATCAACCATGTGCTCCTTTATCTCATCAAGTTCAGCCTTGATGCTGGCAAGTTCATTAAACACTCTTTTTTCAAAAGCTGCTTCAGACATAAGAATGACATGCTCATTTAATTATTTCAATTTAACGCAAATAACCTCGTTCTCAACAAAACATACCCTTCTGATTCCAAAAACACCCATAACTTTATATATCATATGACATACAATATAGTACATGGATAACAAGACAAGACTGTTCTCAGCAATACTTCACAATGAAGGTATACATATAAGGGCGCTATCAAGACAGCTTGAAGTAGGTTTGCCTACTGTAGAACACCATCTGAAGAAGTTGGAGACACAGAATCTTATAAAAAAGACTAAAGAAGGCAGAAACATAAAATTATATCCAAATTATAAAAATAAAGCCATAATCTCTGAAATTTATCAATCTGAATACTTGCAGATCTCAAAAATTCCGGATGACGTATCAACTGCAGTTTTTGATTTTATCGCATCGCTTGAAACCCGTCCGATTTTAGTGGCTATTTTCGGATCTTATGCAGATGGGACCTTCACAAAGAAAAGTGATGTTGACTTATTTCTTGTTTTCAATAAGCCACCTGTAAAAGAGATTGAAAACAGGTCAAAAGCGATAAGGTTTAAATATGATATTGACATAGCGCCAGTATATATGTCTTATGCCGAATTCAAAGCAAAGTTCTTTGACGAAAAAGACCAGTTTATGAAAGAGTTCAAGAAAAAGAAACTGATTCTTGAAGGTATTAGTGTATGGGTGATGCTTGAAAATGAAAAGTAATTACATCTCTTGGCAGACATGGATAAAAGATAAAGATGTCTGTAAGAATTCTCTTGATAATTACATAAAAAAGGGAGTGATCAGGAGCAATGCACTTCCTCCGACGCTTCATCTTAAAAAGGCAGAACACAATTTCACATTTGCCAACTGGCTTATAGAACAGCACTCAGATACAATCCCTGAAACATTTAGCAATGATGAAAACTTTTATGATTGGGTTGTTACTGCATACTATTATTCTATATATCACATGACTCTTGCATTGCTATCCACCAAACATCTTTCTTCAAAATCTCACGCAGCCACATTATGTGCTGTAATATATTATTTTTTTCACAAGACGCAAGCTCTTGAATCTGATGACATTGAACTTCTGGGAAATTACCTTACTGCAGATGATATCGGTGCATTTTCAGAAGCAAAATCCTTGCGGGAACGTGTCTGTTATGGTGTCTCAAGAACCTTTGATACCAACATTGCTTATGGTGCAAAAAACAATACAAAAAAGTTTCTGAAGAAAGTAAAGATAATATTGTCGCATGGTATGTGAATCAGAAACGCTATATTTACCTATTCTCTGATTTTTGAAATTTAAACAAATAACTTTGATCTCAACATATCATACCCTTCTCGCTTTTTAGAATCTGTCACATAATCTTTCTCAACGATTCTCTTACCTCTTCAATCTGTAAAGAACCAGGACTATCAAGTATCTGTTTGCATTTCAATATGAACTCTTTGACATCATCCTCATCATCAAGCTGTATCTCTTTCAGGTAATACTGCACATGTATCCGGTCCTGCTTGAGCTTAGATATGTAATCAATATCATGCTCATCAAAATCAAAAAGGTTCATAAGCTCAATTGTGCACTCATGTATCTCTGATTTGATGCCGCATCTCATCAATATTGAATATGACGCATTATAGCATGCATAATATGCAGTTATGACTTTCCATTTACCTTTAGTCACAAGAACACATTAGATAGTGTGTCGTCTGCCTCGCGGAGATATGACTCGCTCAGATGCTGTTTTGTTTCAATTAATGAAATGCCTCTTTTTTGTTTCATGCACCATCTGATCTTATCTTTGCCTGTATGCATAGTTCCAATTCCATAATATATCTACAAGGTCTGAAATGTTTCCGAACATGATATGATTATGTGCAATCTCAATAGATAGCGGGTTCTCATTCTTGAGATGTTTACCGAATTCTGAATAAGTCACATTATGTTCATTGATCTTTATTGTATATTTTTTCTTGATTTCAGAAATATCTTTTTTCATTCCAAATATTGCAATGTCTATATCTGATTTTCTGTCCTGGATTCCTTTGGCATATGATCCGAAAAGTATAACGCTTTTGCAACGCAGTATGATTTCATTGATAATTGTTGATATTTTTTTATTTTCAACAAGAAATCTTAATGATTTCTGATATTCAATAATATTCATCATATTTTTTGATGACTGTTTTTCAAGATTGAAATAAAACATCTTATTTCGTCCAATAATCTTATGATCGATCATATTATTTTTCGCAAGTTTATTCAACTCTCTTGATGCTGTCTGTTGTGGTATGCCTGTCATTTTTGATATGTCTGTTGCAGAAAATAGGGCAGAATAATTGTTTGAGAATGGCACAAGCAAATCTACCCATTTTTGAGTAGTATCACTCAAATTAGAGTTATGTATGTTATTCATATCTATTTATTGTCTTATTAAGTTTATATATTTGAATGTCTGTTATACAGACTCCAATCGTTTCTTTATATGCAAAAGACTGATACATTTAGGTATCATCTGACATAATTATGTTGCAGACCTCCACACTGGTCGCAAGAAATTCTACAACAAACAAAAAGATCAATAGCTCTTCGCGACATAGACCGTCTCTTTTGCAGGCTTGCCGCACACCACGCATTTGGCAAACTTCTTGTCCTCTTTACCTACTCTCTTGCCGCGCACCTCAGCCCCGGTCTTATCTTTTATGGCATCCGCGCAAGCCTCGCCGGGAAGCTCCATCGAACAGAATCCGCACCGGACCATATTATTGTCGGCCACTGCTTTTTCAAGTTCAGAAAAAGTCTCGCAATCGATAAGTCTTCCATCAAAATTTTTAGCCTGTTTTTCTTTCAGCTGTCCCGTAAATTTCTTTGATATGTCAAGAACAGTTTTTTCAATATCGTCTTTTTTGACAAACTCTTTATTGCTGTCATGTCTTGTGACTATGACTGCCTGGCCTTTCTCGACATCTTTAGGTCCGACCTCAATCCTGACAGGGACACCTTTCATCTCCCATTCGCTGAACTTTTCGCCAGGACTCTTATCGTCACGGGCATCGACCTTGACTGAATATCCAGAACCCGAAAGCATCTTCTCGATCCTCTCACACTCAGAGAGAACCATGTCCTTAGTCTTATCAAATAGTATAGGCACAATAACAACTTGCAGTGGTGCCAGTTCAAATGGTAATACAAGCCCTGTATCATCTCCATGGATTGCAATCATTGCACCGTAAATCCTGCTGATTGCAGGACCGTAACAGGTGATGTATCCATATTTTTTCTTGCCGTCCTTATCCACAAAGCTGACATCAAACGGTTTCGAGAAGTTGGTGCCTAAAAGATGTGTTGATGGTAACTGTATAACCTTTCCGGATGCAGTCAGTGCATCTGCTGCATGTGTCTTTACAGCTCCCGGGAACATATCCCATTTAGGTCGCTCAAAAAATATGATAGGTACTGCAAATTCGTCACCTATCATCTCATGGGTGATCTTCATGTCTTCAATGATCTGTGCCTCGGCCTCAGCCAGTGTTGCAAACACATTGTGCGCCTCGATCCAGTGAAATTCCCGGCCCCTGAAGAAAGGTCTTGTCATCTTGCTTTCGTATCTCCAGACGGACCCCGACTGGTATCTCTTGAATGGCAGGTCATTGTAGCTCTGTATCCAGAGGCTGAACATCTTATACAGTGCGGTCTCGCTTGTAGGTCGCAGAGCAAGCCGTTCCTCAAACTTTTTCTTGCCGTCTCCGGCCTCAGTCACCCAGAAAACTTCGGGAGTGAATCCCTCGACGTGTTTTGCTTCAAGATGAAAATTACTTTCAGGAATAAGTGATGGCATGATAAGCGGTAGATGACCGTATGATTCAAGTTTTTTTTCATAAGCTGCAAACATCTTCTTGATGCTCATGACAGCCCACGGCATATAGCAGACAAAACCTTTGATATTGTATCTTAAGTCTGCAAGTTCTGCTTTTTGCACAAGTTCGCTGTACCAGCCAGAAAAATCATCATCTTTAGATACAGTTATGCCTTTTTTCTTTACGCCTTTGCCTGCCATAGCATTTATTGATTAGGATACTTATTTAAGTTTTTTCTAAAACAGCAAAAAATATTTCAAATAACTATATATCACTATCGTAATAAATTATAATTTATGAAACTCTTGACGCTCATTATCATATCCTTAATGATCCTTTCAGTCCAACTTATGTCTGTGACCGCAACCCAATCAGGAACTGCAGATACGATTGTCTCGCAACAAGACAAAGTCAAAGTGATAATAACATTCAAAGACAAGCCAAAGACCGCAGCCGACCACCTATTCAACATAATGGGAATCCCGCAGCAGGATCCAAAAGAAAAGATTAAGGACAAGATAAAGACTGGCGGGCAGCTAAAGCATGAATTTACGACCACCGACAGTGTTTCCGCAACAATAACTCAAGACCTGCTTGACGAACTAAAAGCGGACCCGTCAATTGCATATATTGAAGAAGACCGTAAAGTCTATGCATTCCTCGACCAGAGCGTACCGTTGATTAAAGCAGATCTTGCCTGGGACCAGCAGATGGATGATACAGGACTCAAAGGAAGTGGAACAACTGTCTGCGTGATAGATACTGGAATTGACTATACGCATGATGA
>WTCB01000115.1 GCA_013138765.1 Candidatus Nanohaloarchaea archaeon | reverse complement strand
GTTGAAAGGTCAAGCTCTAAAACCGCACCACTTTGCCAGGTGCCGGTCTCATCTGCCAGATTGCCATCTATATAAAAATTGATGGTCTTACCAGTATCTTCTGAAGCACCATTGACTATCAGACGGTTGGCAGGATGGTCACCATAAAGACCTGATACAGTTGTTACAAAGGTTCCGCGGACTTCATCATCTATCTTTGCGACGATCGAGGTACCTACCGGTGCGGGAAGATGATCAATGTGCACAGCACCATAAAATAAGGTCGGTAACATCGGTGGAGATGATAACCAATCAGAATCACCTACATCACCTATTATCTGTATAAAAATTATAGACATAATACCTGTTTCTGAAAGCTCGCCATCTGATGCAGTTAATGATAATGTTGTATTCTCTGAGAAATCAGAAGATGACTCAACTGTCAATGTCCTGTCAGGATTTATTGTAGTTGATAAATCACCTGGTGCTGTAAAAGTCCAGATGATTGAACTGTCTTCAGTTTCATCAGCTACGAAACTGTCCAGAGTCCATGCGGTTGTGATTATAGATTCGGGTTCCAGACTGATGTCGGGAAAATCTGAGATTACGGGCGCTTGGTTGACAAAAGTTACATCGATTGTTACAGTTGCAGTATTACTGTCAGCTGTGCCGTCGTTCACCTTGTATATGAATGTATCACCCCCGTAATAATTGGCATCAGGTGTATAGGTCGCGATCGGACTCGCGAGTGAGACAGCTCCATGACTTGGTCCTGAGACGATACTATAAGTCAAAGGATTATTATCTATATCTGATGCAACAAGAGCAATTAATTTTTCTGTATCTTGACTTGTTACTGCAGATATGTCGGATGCAATAGGAATGTCATTTATTGAAATTATTGAGATATAGACTGTTGCAGTGTTGCTGTCATCTATGCTGTCATCTGCCTTGTATGTGAAGGAATCATCGCCGTTGTAATCTTGATTTGGCATATAGGTTAAATATTGTGCGGTGCCAGTCAAGATTCCATGTGCAGGATCTGTGAGCAATGTGTAGGTAGGGTCATCACCATCTGCGTCTTGCGCGGTCAGGGTAACTGCAACTGAGTTGTCTTCATCAACATCAATATAAAGATTATCCGCAACGGGTGCTGTGTTATCAGGCTCGATAATGCCGTCCCAGATAAAATTTAGATTTATAATATCAATTTCTCCTGATTGAATTGTAGAGGTCTGTGCGGTTGTTGCATAACTGTCCATTGCTGGGCTTTTGGCACGGAATGTCAAGGTCTTGTCCGCATCACAATTTATTATCAACCGGTTCCAAGCAGGAGTTCCATAAAAACCTTTTTCGGTCGTTGCCGTACTTCCGCACAAAGTGTCATCTGACCATGCCTCAACGATTGTTCCTGTCGGCGCAGAGATGTCATTGATTGTGATTTCACCATACATAAAATAGGGTAATGATGGTACTGCTTCCACCACAGGACTTTCTGCCGATGCAATAATAAAAAACATGGACAGCACTAAAACAGATAGATATACAAACCGACTCAAATATTTATCACACATAATCACACATCTCCTTAAAGGAAGTGGAGAGGATAGTTATGGCTATTAATATATGGTTTCAGCCGTAGATCAATAACACAATATCAAGAGAGATAAGTTTATCTGTGAATTTAATTTATATCTCCTGAATAGGGCAACAAATCTATGACTATATTGCCTACATATATTTATGTCATGAATAAAATTATTTATCCAGACATATCCACCCCTTACTAACTAATATATACATTCGAAAGTATATAAACGTATGTGTATTTTTGTCTAAATATATCTCGATACAGTAAAAAAAAGGAAAAATGGAAAAATTAGTTGTTGTGCCTTAATGTTTGATAAGACCTAAACTATCAAGAGCTTCAACTATCTCTGTTTTTGGATCATCTGATATTTCTACTTTTTTTCCTGTAATCTTTTTTGCAAGAACCATATAAGTCTCTGATAACTCTTCCATCCAAGCAATCGGCAACTCTTTATTTTTTGCAAATTGTTCTCGTTCAGCCATGCGTGTCTTATCAAGAAATATATCATTATCGAAATTGTCAAGTAAATTAGACCTAAATATCTCTTTTGAATTTTCGACAACATTACCTCTCAAATATTCATTTAAGTTCCAATATCTGGATGAATCTGGAGTTCCTACTTCATCAATATATATTAACTTATAATTACCGTTTAAGTCCCTGACATAACCGAACTCAAACTTAGTATCAACTAATATTTCACCAATAGACCGTAACTTATCAGATATTATCTTAAAACCATCAGTCAATAATATTTCATATAATTCTACATCATCCACTTTCTTAAAACCGAAGGCTTTGTAATTATCTATTATCTGCTGTCTTGAAATGTTTGTATCTTCTTCTTCAGGAACGCCAGGAATACCATATACAATACCTTTAGTTGTAGGAGTTATCAATAAGTTTTCAAGTTCTTGATTCTTTGCAAGACCATCTTGAATGTCAATACCGCAAAAATTCCTGCTACCCGCGTCATAGTCTCGCCACATACCGCCAGTAATATATTGTCTTCCTATCCCTTCCACAGATAACGCCGGGTCTGCTTTCTGAACTATCCAGACCATCGGATGTGGCCTCTCTAGAATGTGATTGCCAGTAATACCCGCCGCATCAAAATCATCAAACCAATGTTCAGATATCGCATTCAATGATGCTCCTTTGCCCACGACACCACCAATACCACCTGTAAATCCCCAATTTACGTCATATGCAGAAATTCTGTCGCTTATAATCTGGACACCTAATTGAGTATCCAAATATGCATCATAACCTTCTTGTTTTATTAAATTATAACTGTCTTCAGGACTTAACCAATAGACAGATCTTACTTTACCATCATGTACCTGACCTACATGCCTTATTGGTAAGTCACTTGTCTTAACTAAAACCGAAGATGAATAATCATTTAACATAGCCTATATCACTCCTTTACAAAAGTAATAATCTTTGAAGTCGTATGTTTAAAAATTTAATCCAGAAAGTAACTGTTCGGATTTTGGGTAAAGTTCTGTGAATCCATCACAGAGACTTGATAGACTGTATGTTGATTCTTTTGACACAATCACCATATCTGTTTTATTTTCATAAGCAATACCCAACTTATCAAGTGATGATTGTACTCGATACATAGGTGTTTCCGCCAATGAAGATATTGCAATCCCTTCGCCGCCGATTCGTTTAGGTATGGGTTTTCCACGAGCAGCACAGGCACCAAGCACTATAGCCACATGATAATAATCATCAAGTTCATCGAAGTGTTCATCAAGATAGGATAAACCTATATCTGTCGCTACTTTTGGTGCGATGTAAAGGTTATGGTTTTCAGCACTCCCTTTACCTAGCGGTATTTCACCGAAATGATTGCTGAAATTATGATAAAGATACTCAATTTGTTTTTGATTGGATGCTCTGAAACCAAAAGTTTCATTCTGTGCTTGGTTGTGCCACATTACAGAAGATAATGCAAGGACTAGTTCCTGGTCAAAATCGATTGGAAGTTTAGGCACACCATCAAGACACGGTATTATTTTACTTTTTGTCCCGCTAACGTAGAACTCTATATTATCTTCAAGATGTGCATAACCAACATTCATTGATTCTTCAATAGCTCTTAAATAAGATAATGGAATTAATGCTTTTTGGAATTTTCTTGAATTTTTTGAAGGCTTAGGAGATGATTTTTTTGATTTTTTTAGAATTCTTCCACCACGAATGAATATATACAGACGATCCAGTGTAAAACTATGGTCTACTTTTGATTTAATTAGAGATGCAACTTTTTTCTTTGCAGAAGCAGAAGGAGCAACCATATCCCAATACTCTTTGTTTGCTGTATCATCAAGATGTATTTTTATATCTCCTCGCAGAGATTCAATTCCAATATTAGGCATACTATTAATTCTCATTCAAATTTATAAATGCATCTATCGTATAGTAACATCAAATCATCAATTTTGTATGTTGAAAATATAGATATTAATAACCTATTTATACAATCAGATACAAAAATACTGTATATGCCTAAAATCACTATTGAAAAAAGAAACAAGGAAGACAAAAGGTATAGTGTCCACAATAAAGACATTTTGATGCGCCAGCCGGCAGACAAGACATCATGGGAAAAATTTGACGGACTGTGGAAACCGCCTATCAAATTTATTGACAGCTATTCTATAAGCATCAATGGGGCTTTGCTTGATGAAAAAAATATGGACAAGTTCATCCTTAGACCATGGGCAGGCATACATACATTTAAATTACCGGGTCTTGATGTCGAAGAACTTTGTTTTGCGCCAGATAATGATGTGGGGTTTGTATCAGTATTAAAAATTGTCAATAATAGTGATAAAAGTCAGGAAATTACTGCCACCCTTTCTACAAAGATTGATATGCGCAAGAGTTTTGAAAGTATTCACGGCAGAAAATATAAATGTGATTTTGACAGCATCAGGAACGCGAACATTGTATCTTCAGAAAATACTGAATGGAAACTTTGTTACGGTACGGGTAAGAGTAAAGGCATATTGACCAGACAGACAGGTAAAGAACAGTATGTGCGTTCTCTCGGCAAAGATATATACAGTCCGAAAAATGTTCAGGTCACCTGCGAGATATATCCGGGAGATGAAATTGTGGTTCCTTTTGTCTTTTGCGCAGATGACGGTGCGGGAAAGGATGCAAAGACATGCTTTGATAAGATGTCGCTTAATTGGAGCAGGCTGTATATTGAAAAAGAACGGAAATTTGATACTTTAAAGATGGAACCGAACAATGCAGGAAAACATATCGGACTTATGACTCCTGATGAAAATATCAATCGTGCATTCTCTTTTGCACTGTCTGACATTGAATACCACCCGAATCACCCGTCAACAGATGAGATAGACATCAAAAAATTGTTGTGGAATGTCTTTGGTCTTGTTGAACTTG
>WTCB01000100.1 GCA_013138765.1 Candidatus Nanohaloarchaea archaeon | reverse complement strand
TCAAATCCTGCCTTCGGCGTCTTTTATTGCTTATAATTGAAATAATTTTTCTCAGAATAAGGGATTGTGAAACTGAAAGAAGTATTTTTTCCTAATTCAGCATCACACCACATTGTGCCACCATTTTGCTCTACGAATTCTTTTGCGCCCCATAACCCGATGCCATGGTCTGTCAAAGTATCGGTCTTTGTTGATGCGCCCCTTTGAAATAGATTGCCTTTGATTTCTGGACTTATACCAAAACCATTGTCTTTAACTGTAATTGTTATATTTTTGTTTTTTTCATCAACATAATCAGTTACATAAACCCACCTATAGAATGGTTTCTCTTCATTGTTCTGCCGAGAATAAATGTCATTTTCTGTATTGAATGCATGCTGTCGAATATTGCTTATCAAAGGCAATATGACATTTCCAAAATAATCCACTTTTGTTTCGATATTATTTATTCTTGGTCTTTCAATATTAATAATACCTGTTTCAATTACATCTCTTGATTTTATTTCCATACAAGTAGATAAATGATACTCTTTTAAATCGCTATTTAGATGATATGATTCACTTTCAAAATTATTAGCCAAATCTAAATTGTATCTGTAAAAGGCTAATTTATAGGAAGCATTAATGATATTTAATATTTCGTTCATTTCCTCAGATAATGGAGTTAAATCATGAATAATCTCTCTGATTGGAAGAAATTCTGATAATCTCTGAAAACCTTCGAAAAATTCAGCAGATAAAATGTTTAGATTTTTATCAAGAACATTATCTGTTTTTTGATAAATCAGATTAAACAAATCATTAAGAGAATCATAAACTATATCACAATACGATTTTAATTCCAATAGATTCTCTTTTTCATCTGCATTTAAATATATATCATAAGTTGGATTCAACAGACAATTACAATTCATATTAGCTACAGTGAGATCACTAACTAGCTCATGATGAACGAAAGCAAAAGAATCTGAAATCTCGCCAGAGTCATATAACTCTTTGAGTTCAATAAATTTGCGTAATACATCTTCTTGACTGAAATGTATTTCATAATCTGCCATAGATTATATAGAATAAGATAGCATTATAACTATTGTTATTGTAGAGTCCTTACAGACCTTAAATATTTATCATTAAACATATCAAAGATTTCAAATCTACATGAATCACTGATTTTAAAACATTTTCAGCATGAAGAATTTAATCAAAATCAGTTTTAGACACATTGCATATAGAATCCAAAAAATAAAAACAATTACGCAGTTGCACTCACAGTCAAGGAAGAATCACATAAGTATTCTGGTTTTATCTTTTCAAAATTGATTGTTCCTTCTTTTATAGAACTTCTATATGTAGTCTTTACATTTATGAATAATTGTATTATTGATTCAGAAATAAATATGTTGATAACTATCTCGTTTAAATTGTTTAATGCAATCTTATTGAGACCTATCTTTTTTGATGCATCAAACATCTCGAAGCCAATCACTTTCTTATTTTTATCAAGATCCAATATGAAATCACCTAATTTAAGAGAGGAATCATATTCTCTATCAATTGATTTTGCAAATAAAATATCATTTTGAAAATCATATTCAATATGTGTGTTCTTTCTTGCATTTTCAAGTATCATTGTTTTCCCCTCCGTTCAATATTAGTCATATATGTTGTAATTAGTATACATAGACACATATTAGTATATAAACAATAAATAATTTAGTTTGAATCAACACTGATTTTAAAACATTTCCTATACAAACTACACTTATGATCAATATCGGGAATGTGCGCATAAAAGGCAAGACTGTCCTTGCGCCGATGTGCGCAGTATCAACACTGCCTTACAGGATACTCTGCAAAAGGCATGGTGCTGCGCTCGTGTTCTCGGAGATGATTGACGCTGATGTCGAGCAGTACGGCAAGTACAGGTTCAAGAAAGAGTTCAATACGGCAGAGATTGAAAGGCCGGTCGCTGCGCAGATATTCGGGTCAGACCCTAAGAAATTAGCGGAAAGTGCGCAAGTCATGGCTGATATGAACGCGGATATCGTAGACATCAATATGGGATGCCCATCAATCAAACTGTCGCGGAATAATGCGGGCGCGATATTGCTTAAAGACCAGAAACTTATCGCCGATATCATATCTTCTGCCGCTTCAACTACATCAATTCCTGTCACCGCAAAGATACGGCTAGGTATTGATTCTAGTAAGGATACAGTTAAAATTGCAAAGATTATTGAGAGGGCGGGGGCTTCCGCAATAACAGTCCATGGGCGGACCATGCGCGCCAAATATGCAGGGACCGCTGACTGGGACATGATCAGAAAAATCAAGGATACGGTTGGCATCCCAGTCATCGGGAACGGTGATGTGTTCTGTGCGCAGGATGCAAAAGATATGTTAGAACAGACCGGTTGCGACCTTGTGATGATCGGTCGTGGCGCTATCGGGAACCCGTTCATATTCAGGCAATGTGAGGACTATCTTAAAAGTGGAAAGATAATCACTGACCCGACTGCAAAAGATAAGATTACCGCATATAACACTATGTGTGACCTTATGGACAGGTACAAGCGCATCAAACCACAACTTAAAGATTATAAAGTTCAGGCATGCTGGTTCAGTAAAGGTGTCAGTGGCGGACGCGAAGCAAGAATGAAGATTGGCACCTGTGAAACTAAAGACGAAATTGATGCGGTCCTTGATGGGCTTTGTGGGTGAAATATTATTTCTCAGGCATATAATATCGGTTGTATAAATCCGGCTTCAGGTATGCCAAATTGACCCTCATTTTTCATTTTGGTTAAAATTGACCTGATAACATCCTGTCTAAGACCTATCTCCTTATAAGAATTATATATGTCGGCTTCTGCCACTGTTTTTTTCGCTGGATCTTTTTGCCTAAGTTCTTCTATCTTTGATTGAACTTTGTCAAACATTGGTCTTATCGTATTCTTATATGATTCCGTCACATCATCAACGAAGTCTGTTTCGTTACTCAAATCAGACGATAAATTAAGTATAGATCTGTTTAACTCATGCATCAACGGGTATAAATTCATGAAAGAACCCATATCACCCTCTGGATTTCTCTCAATGATATCGCCTACAAAAGTTGCATAAGATTCCAATAATGCTATCTTTGCAGATGTACTTTCAATATATGAAGGGCAGGCAGAATGCACATACTCCCTTAACTCAATAGAATCATAAAAATTTCGTTTTCTTTCCATATAATCATCTTCAGACATCGCAATATTAAATTTCACATCTCCCGCGAGCCTAAGGATATTATATTCATCTTCAGTCATAGATCCTTTATCATTGGATACCTTATCCAATATATTGTCTGAACCTGATCCCTCAAGAATTGAAAGACTGTCTTTAAACAGCTCTAAAGCAGTCTCTTTATTCCCTAAATTTCTATTCTTAAAAGCATAATAATTATTCGAGAGTACATGAAGATAACTGTCATCTCCTGAAGGAGATAAGTATGCATCTCGCTTTAACCCTTCTATAATTTTTTTAAAATTAAACTCACGTTCCCTATCGGTATCATTTTCAAATATTTTAGGGTATGTATTTTTAGGATTAAACGAACTCTCTGAGATAATTTTAAAAATTAAAAGATTTTTATAAGTCACACATTTATTAGAACCATCATAAAATGAAAATGATTCTGATTCTGAAATTTTATCAATAGCCTCTAGAAGTTTCGGAAACTTTCCTGTCATGATGAAACTCTGGCTATTATGCATAAGACCTCTTGCAAGACCAGTCAAATCATAAGATACATCATTGATCTGTTCCTGCTCATCAACTGCCGGATATATCTCATCAAGAAGACTGTCTACACCAGACAAGCATCCATCGGCAAAAGAATAGATATCTCTTGTATCTATCGAATATTTATCAACAAGCCATTTCAGATCTATTTTTTCAACAGGAGTCTCAGAAGCCATAATACCCACAAATCAAATATTATTTTCTGATATTTAAATGTTTTTTCATTGATAAATAATAAAATGTCGCATTTTATCTTATAATATTAATCCAATAATTATTATCTATGTTTAGACTTCCTGATAATATTGAGCTTATTGACGAGAAGTCAGTATACACCTATTCTGAGTTGAAAGAAAAGTTTCAGGATTCAAAACTATGCATCTGTGACTTTTATGTCCAAGGCGCCGAAGATGGAGAACTCTCAGATGAAGGTATCACCTATGAAGATGTCTTGAATATTGATCATCATGCGCCGATTGAACAGATGCATAAGCATATTTCAAGCACTACTCTTGCGATTGATTATGTCAGGAAATATGGTATTCTTTCTTCATACCATAAGATAATCATCAATCATACTGACTGCGATGCTGTGCTTTCAAGTATGATCATGACAGGTGTTCTTGAACCGAGTGATAAATACAATACGGCAGCTATTGCAGCAGACCATACAGGTCGCGAAAATAAAATTTCTGACCTTCTTCAGGCGTTGCAGGAAACAAGGGATCTTCCATTTATTATGGAGAATCTTTATCATATACTGAATGATGAAAAAATAGAGACTAAGGCAGAAATATTGCTTGAGGATAGAAAAAAAAGCCGGAAAAAAGTAAAACAGCTTGTTGATGCTGGAGCATTTTCAGAGTACAATGATATTTATTACATAAAATTAGAGGAAAAGATTGAGTCTGAACTTGTACCAGAATACTTGCCTGATGCAAAGCTTGTTATTTTGGCAAGTCCTATGCCTGCAGGTTCTGAAAAGAAATGGGAGATTAAGGTTAGGCTTGGTAAAAATACTAGAGATAT
>WTCB01000026.1 GCA_013138765.1 Candidatus Nanohaloarchaea archaeon | reverse complement strand
CTTTCTGTTCAATCTGTCTTATGGTCGACTATGATTTGCAGACTCCAATGATGCAGCAGATACTAGACATAAAGAAGAAGTATCCTGATTCCATCCTCATGACGCGCATGGGGGACTTCTATGAACTCTTTTTTGATGATGCTAAACTGGCTGCGCGTGAGCTTGACATTACTCTTACGTCTCGTGGGGGGAACCAGAGAAAGGTGCCACTTGCTGGCATTCCATATCATGCGGCTGATATCTACATTGCGAAACTTGTGAAAAAAGGGTATAAGGTCACAATATGTGAGCAGGTGGAGGATCCTAAGAAAGCTGTAGGTCTTGTGAAACGTGAGGTTGTGAGGACTATCACTCCTGGTGCGGTTGTTGATTCTAATATGCTTGATTCAGGGTCAAATAATTTTATGTTATCAATTTTTAGATATGGTGATGACTTTGGCATCAGTCTTGCAGACATATCTACAGGATCATTTATGACCACATCTTTTTTGGGCGTCGGTAAACTTCTTTCTGAGATATCGCGGTTCTCGCCTAAAGAATGTATAATACCTCGTACTGCACTCCTTGACAAGGCACTTATAACTGACATCAAAAATCTTGGCATCTATGTCAATCCGGTCAATGATGATGATTTTGGTCTCCTTAATTCTCGTTCAGTACTTGAGAAACATTTTGATACAAAATATTTGGAAGGGTTTGGGATAAAGGACATGCCTTTGTCTATAAGGTCGTCGGGTGCGCTAGTAAAATACCTTTTGGATACACAGCTTCGTGATATGCCGCACTTGAACAAGATACATACATATTCAACTGATGATTATATGGTGCTTGACAGGCAGACACAGAGAAATCTTGAGCTAAATTTGAATATTTTTGAGGGTTCTTCTAAGGGTACGCTCTTTGAACTCTTCGATAGGGCAAATACACCTATGGGTGCAAGGGCTGTGAAACGATGGCTTCTTCATCCATTGATTAATGTATCGCATATACGAAGTCGGCATGATGCGGTATCTGAATTGACCATGAACATAATACTTCGCAAGGATCTGGTTGATCATTTTGATGATGTCTATGATATCGAGAGGATTCTGTCAAGAGTTGTGTGCGGGAGTGCTAATGCGCGCGACCTTGCGGCATTGAAAAAATCACTCTCTGAGATTCCGTACATCAAAAAATTGTTGTTGTCTTCTCGCGCTTCAATATTGAAAGAGATATCATCTATGGATTCGCTTGTCGATGCTTTCAATCTAATTGATATCTCCATATCAGATGAACCACCTGCAACTTTGCGTGATGGCGGGTTCATAAAGGATGGTTATAATACGGAACTTGATGAATTGAGGTCTCTGTCCCGTGATGGCAAGAGCTGGATTGCAAAGATTGAGGATGCAGAACGAAAAAGAAGCGGGATCAGATCACTCAAGATTAAGTTCAATAAAGTTTTTGGGTATTATATTGAGGTCTCAAACTCTAATATAGGTCAGGTGCCTGAGGATTACATAAGGAAGCAGACTCTTGTCAATGGTGAGAGGTTCATAACGTCTGAACTTAAGGAAAAAGAGTCGCAGATACTCGGGGCTGAGGAAAAGATTAAGGCGATTGAAGCAGATATTTTTTCTGAAGTCTTGCTGGGGCTTTTAGAATACATGGACAAGCTTAAAGATGTGGCTGAAAAAATCGGTGTCCTTGATGCGCTCTGCTGTTTTTCAGAAGTTGCGTCGCAGAACAATTATGTACGGCCTGACATTACTGATAATGATGTCTTGAAGATTACTGAAGGTCGGCATCCTATAATTGAAAAGATGTTAATCTCTGAACGGTTTGTTCCAAATGATACGATCCTTGATTGTTCTAAAAATATGATGGCTGTAATTACCGGTCCTAACATGGCCGGCAAGTCAACTTATATGAGGCAAGTGGCTTTGATTGTTCTTTTGGCTCAGGCAGG
Organism: Candidatus Nanohaloarchaea archaeon; assembly: GCA_013138765.1. GTDB lineage: Archaea > EX4484-52 > EX4484-52 > EX4484-52 > GLR71 > GLR71. Next base: position 7,659 of record WTCB01000026.1, on the reverse strand, counting down.
CAGTTTTGTTCCGGCGGCTTCTGCGTCAGTGGGTATTGTGGACAGGATATTTACACGGGTAGGTGCACATGATGAACTGTCTACCGGGCAGAGCACTTTTATGGTCGAGATGAATGAGACTGCAAACATATTGAATAATGCAACGTCAAAAAGTCTTGTCATACTGGACGAGATCGGGCGTGGTACAAGCACTTATGACGGGCTTTCCATTGCATGGTCTGTTGCTGAATACATACTTATCAACATCGGTGCTAAAACTCTTTTTGCAACGCATTATCATGTCATGAACAGGCTGAAAGATAATGTATCCGGCGTCCGCAATTATCATGTGTCGGTCCGTGAAGATAAAGATGATATAATATTTTTGAGGAAGATTGAGGAAGGCGGTGTTGACAAGAGTTACGGCGTTGAGGTTGCACGGCTTGCAGGATTGCCTTTGGAAGTTATAGAACGGGCGCGTAAGATGCAGGCATTGTTTGAGGCTGAAGATGGTTCAGGAGATGTCGTCATGCCTGTCGATAATGACACTCGGAAATTGATTGATGATCTGGGCGCTAATGTCGATGGTCCTTCAAGGGATGGGAACGGGCGTCGTCAGAAGACATTGTTTGAGTGAAAAAGGTCATATTTTTTGTTTTTAGTAGTAGTTTTAACATTTAATTGTGGTGATATATTTAAGTTTATAGGATAAAATAATTATTGTTATTTTTAATGGTCTTGATTATGTATTCGGAGATTTTAAGTTTTAAAGATGTGTTTCTTGGACTTGCACAGGATTATCTGAATAGTAATAAAGATGTTGAAGCAGTTCTTGATGGTATTGAAGATTATTGTGTCTCTACGGCTTTTAAGTATGGTTTAGGAGAAGAGATTCCAAAGAGATATAATGATTGGTTTTCTGATTCAGACGATATAGTTTCTGATGCTGCTGCTTCTATTGATGATATTGTGGGTTTATCTTTTTTTGATTTTGAAGATTATCCATATATTTCAAGGATGCTAAAAACAATTTATGAAACAAGTTGTAATACTTTAAAGTCTAATAAGGTAACTTCTAATACAAAGAAGTATTTTTTTGATGAGGATATGTTTGGTTTTGTCTTTAAATATTTGCCACAATTTAGGTCTTATATTGAATCGCCTTTGGAAAATAAAGATTTTGAAAAAAAGGTTCAAGATTTAATTGAAGAGAACCCCTCTAGCATCATTAAATCTGTTTATTTTATGGGTACAAAGGGTATTGTTGAAAAAGAGATATTACGGAAATTGGATGCTGTACCGAAAAAAAAGGCTGTAATTTATGCATCTTCATTTCAGGTAGAGGTTGGCAAATATATTAAAACGCAGAAGAGTATAGGGATGGATAAGTTTTTAGAAGGGACATATAAGTTACCTGATGTATTTTCTCGAATGAAACATTTTGGTCTAATTGATTATGATGAAAAAAAGGGTAATTGTTCTAATTTTAAAATAACAGATTTAGGTACTTCTGCATATGATGTTATCAAATATAGCTCGTTTAAAATTTCGACCTTTATTCCCAAAATAAAAAAACCACAAGTAAAAATTATTGTTGATTCTGAACCAGAAAACGAGTTGGTACAAGAAAAAGTTGTTGTTGATTATCAACTAAAAAAGAGGTCTGAACAAGAAAAAGTTGTTGGTCCTTTGGTGAAAAAAATTGAAAAAGAATCGATAAAACATCCAATTAATTCTGATTTAGTAAGTAAACTTATGGGTCCTGATAATCTTTGTTTGACTAAAAAACGAGTAGATGCACATACGCAGGAGGATACTGGGGGTGAAACTGATGCTGTAAAGGTTGTTGATGCGGATAGTTCAAATCTAGTATCTGTTGTGGATGGAAATATTTTAGATGAAATGTCTTGGATGGATGATTATAAAGGTCGAAAGTTTCCATATGGAATTTCTGAGGATGATGGTCTGTCTATTGCATTAGATCCTGATAAGGAAGATGTTTTAGATCTGTTAGATGGTGACAGGCGTGTTTCAAATGAATTTCTGTGTCTTCTGTCTACTTTAGTCTATAATTCTGTTACTGATAAAAAAGAGATTGCAGAAATTTTAGGCAGTAATGGTGACCTTAGTGGCATGTTATCGTCTCTTGATGAGATAGGTATCTTATCAGGTGGTCTGGAATCATTATCTTATCAAAAAGCAATTGAATGTGTAAATTATGGGATCTCTGCATTAATGGCTTATAATCTAAAATTAGATGATAGGGAAAAAGGAATATTTGGTTGTTTTTTAGAGTCATCTGTATCAAATAAGGTAAGGGTATTATAATTGTTTGTTGATGTTTATGGGTATAATAAATATAAATAAAAATCTTGATTTGGTCTTTGATGGAAATCATATTTATTTGAATGTTGGTCCGAATAAAGATGTCAAGACAATTTTAATTAATAAGTCCGGTAAGCCTAATAATGCTTTATTTTATATTATGAATAAATATTTGGATGATTATGGTGGGGTTTTTGAGTCTGTCAATATTGGATTTAATACTTCTTCTTTGCATAATCGATTTTTAAATTTGGGTTTTTTTAGTGTTTCTGACGGTATGGAAATGTTGAATGAAACAGGAATAAATATCTTAAATGAAGTAGTTAAATATATTAGTGAAAATAAAAATTTTGTTTTATCAAAGAATGAAATAAGTTATCTTGGGCTTTATGATGGATGTTTAAGATCATTTGAAAATAATTCGTATGGAAATGATTTTAAGATAATACCAGATAGTACTGTTAAATTAAGTGATGATACAAAAGTATCTGAAATATTTGATTCAACTGGATTTTCAGACCCTGAGATTGCTCTGCTGGAAAAGTATGGTCTTGTTGAGAAAGTTAATGGTGAAATAGTGCTTACTGAATCTGGTGCAGATAATGATATATTTAGGATAATGTGTGGTTCAAAACTATTTAATTCCGATGTTGTTGAGAACTCTGAAAGAGAATCGTCAGAAAGTGGTTTAATTGATGAATCAGTTGATGTTCCTTATTTTACAATTGCAGAAAGGACAGATGATTTTGAAGGCTACAGTATATTTTTTGATGATGTTGAAATACCATTGGTGATGCAGAAAGAATCAATATTAAATTGCAAATGTTATAATGTAGTAAGTCCTCAAATGTATATTCTTTCTATAATAAATGAAGCATATAAAAATGATATAAGTCTTAATGAACAGGATCTGTCTTCTATTTTAATTAAACATCTACATAAATCCGCTAAATATGGAATAAGTTTTTTAACTAATGAATATGATAAATTATTCCGTTTTGATGAGGACTTGATTTATCCAGGTGTGTGTGCTGATAAATTATTAGAGGTAGTCTATGGTTTTTTAAATGATGGTTATGGGTCAATTCAAAAACCAGAGAACCTAAATTTTGCATTTATGATGTTTAATGATATTGAAAATGATTTAGAACAGCTTAAAGTTACACAGTCAAAAAAAAGTAGTTTAAAAAATAAATCATCTGCAAAGATTGAAATAATAGGTGATGATGGTATTTCTGTTTTAATGTATGGCCATAATGGTGATATTGACAGAAGGCAGTTGATACAATTATCTGATGGGAGTTTTACAGCACTTGGAGATAGATTGTTTTCTGAAAAAAGTTTATCTGTGGGGGGCGGTATTTGCGATTTAGGTACGTGGTTATATAAGTGGGGTCTTAGTTCTGATGGCAAATTGAATGATGAGGGTAAAAATTTGTTTAATCTGTTAGGTGTCAGTTGTGATATTATAGATGGTTGATTTTTTGTCCATATCTTTATTATTTTTTAATCTCTATAAAAACAAAAAGTTGTTAAATCTTTTTCTATAATTATCAGTTGATTGGGATGGAAATGAAGATAAAAAAACTTGAGGATTCTTTGATCAGTAAGATTGCGGCAGGTGAAGTCATTGAACGGCCGGCGTCAATCGTCAAGGAACTGGTCGAGAATTCTATTGACTCGGGCGCAACTCAAGTAACTGTCAATGTTGTCAGGGCTGGAAAAAAGTTGATTTCTGTCGCAGATAACGGTTGCGGTATGACTTATGATGATGCAATCATCTCTTTTGAGAGGCATACGACAAGTAAGATCTGTGATGTTGATGATCTTTTTTCAATCCATACTTTAGGGTTTCGTGGGGAAGCACTTGCAAGCATTGCTTCTGTTTCAAAGATTGAGATGGTGACTAATACTGGGAATTCTTCAGCTACAAAGATTGAGGTTTTTGGGGGTGTCATATCTGATGTCGGGTCGGCTGGTGCGCCTCGCGGGACTGAGATTAAAGTTTCGGACATATTTTTCAATACACCTGCAAGAAAAAAGTATATGAAATCGGATGCGGTTGAATTAGAACATATTGTCGATATTGTCACAAGGTATGCGTTAGCCAATCCTAAGGTTCATTTTAAGCTATTAAGTGATACCCGTGAGATTATCTCAACGCCTGGCAGCGATGACCTGCTATCTAACATAAGAAATATTTATGGGCGCGAGACTGAAAAAAATGTTGTGGCCCTTGATAGTTCAGTCAAAGGCATTGTCGTTTCAGGGTATGTGTCAAAACCTGCATTGACGCGGGGGAGTAAAGATCATCAGTCTGTGTTTGTGAATGGTCGGTACATTAAAAATAAGATTGTGTCTGATTCGGTCTATAATGCTTACAAGACTCTTCTTCCAAAGCACAGGCATCCGTTTTTTGTGCTGTTCATAACTATTGATTCTGCGGCTATTGATGTCAATATACATCCGTCAAAGAAAGAGATAAAGGTTCGAAATGATATTGAGTCTGATCTTTCTGATGCTGTCTTTTCTGCAGTTGATAAGACATTGAAGGAAAATGTCTTAATCCCTGATGCAGTGATCTCTGCTAGGGATAGGGTTCGGGATTCTGGTGTTGCTCCTAAGGCTAAGAATCTGTATAAGGTGTCGGCCGGGACACAGGTCACGCTTCGTCCGTCACAGTCTATCGTCTCTGAAAAGGCATCATCTTATGTTGGTTCAGAGGAGGTCCATACTGTTGATGATAAAGAGGTTTCTGTATCATCATCTGCTGTTTCTGAAGAATCTCCTGTTGTCAGCCGTCTGCCTGCGATGAAGATAATCGGTCAGGTCAACAAGACCTACATAATTGCTGAGACAGCAGATGGCATGTTCATAATCGATCAGCATGCGGCCCATGAAAGGGTTGTATATGAAAAGTTTATGGGCATGTATGGTTCGTCGGACATCAAGACACAGAATCTTATCAATGTCCAGATAATTGAGCTTCCTGCAAAAGAATCATTGATATTATCATCAAATATTTTTGAGTTCAAGAGATATGGGTTTGATATCGAAACATTCGGCAAAGATACTTTTATTGTGCGCACTGTCCCTGTCATACTCGGCAAGGTCAAGTCAAAAGATATGATCAAGGACATTATTGAAGATTTTATCAACCTTTCAAAATCTGACAAAATCTCTGAGATCAGTGAGAGGATAATCATCACTATGTCTTGTCGGGCTGCAATCAAAGGCGGTGAGGAATTGACTGCGCATTCTATCAAGACATTAATCGATGAACTTGCAAAGACTGAAAATCCATTCACCTGTCCGCACGGCCGGCCGACAATTATCAATATGAGTGTCTCTGAGCTTGAAAAGAAGTTTAAGAGAGTTGTCTAGACGGGCTTCTGAATCATGAAACTTATGTTTCAAGCTTTTCAGTAAACTGAAAAAGTCCGGGTATCAGTGACATCATTCGCATTCGTTCGGGTGGCAGGTTTTTAATTGTTATGTTTTTTTTGAGAGTTTTGTTTTTTTAAAATCGTTAAGGTATTTTTAAAAATAGTATTTAAATATGATTTAAAGATTTGTGCTTCAAATTCTTTTTTATAGTGGATATAAATTGAATTTTTATACTCAATTCAATGGTATTTTTAAGTATATATAGATAAAATGCTAATTTAATTATTGATATGAGCATCTATGGGTCTTCGAAGCAATTTGAATTAGATGGGGCTGATGAACAATTAAATTGTAGTATCGCGCATCTTAAAAATTCTGTTCCTGAAAATGGGTATGTCTCTGCCGGAAAATCTGAGGGTTATATTTATTCATGGCCTCGTGATTCTTCAATAATTGCAAGAGTTCTTGATGATGTAGGTCAATTAATAAATGATACTTCTTTAAATGCTCTTGCTAAAAACATATGCTATGGACTTAAGATGACACAGTCTCAAGAGGGGTGGTGGCATCAAAGATATTGGCCTGATGGCACTGTTGGACCTAATTGGGCAGATATACAGAAAGATCAAACTGCATTGGCAATCATTGCGATTACAGACCATTATAAACATACTGATAGTATTGAGTTTTTAAATGATATGTGGGGTACAGTAAAAAATGCAGCTGATTTCTTGTTGTTGGAAGGACCTAGTTTTGATTTATGGGAAGAGGTATTGTGCAATGGACATTATTTTACAACACAATCTATCATACGGGCATTAAGGGATGCATCTTATCTTGCAGAGACGTTGAACCATACGGAAAAAATGAAATCATATAGGGAGGAGGTGTCTCGGTTAGAAAAATCTCTTGGATGTTTTATCAATAATGGTTCTATCTCGTGCAGTGTCGGTGAAAAAATAATGACACTCTCATCAAACAAAGAAAATACTGATGCATCTATAATTGGGGCACATGTTCTTTTTGATGGAAAGTATATCAACAATCCTCTGATAAAAAAAACGTCATCTGTCCTTGTTCAAAGGTCGTCTGAATCATTTAATATAAACGAGGGTATTGATTCGGTCGGGATTATGAGGTATGGTGGGGATGATTATGATGGTTTTGAGAAAGGCAGTCAAGGGAATCCATGGAATATAACAACACTTTGGATGGCTCAAAAAGAATATATGTCTGGTAATCTGTCTGGAGGTGATAATTTTTTTAATTGGGTTCTGAAATATATGCCTAAAGATGGAACACTTCCTGAACAAGTCCATAGGGATACTGGAAAACCGCATGGTGAAAAAAATTTAATGTGGTCTCATGCAGAATATATCAAAACATATTTTAGTCGGATGGAATTGGGCAAGAACATCAATGAGAATCATTATGCTCTGGCAGATAATAACCGGATAGATAATTGATGTTCTATCAATTTTTTAAAATTGGATGAGATTTCTGAAATCAGTGAGAAGATGATCATCATCATGTCCTGCCGGGCTGCAATCAAGGGCGGTGAGCCGTCATTTCGCTTAATAGTAATTTTTATCTTATTGGATATTCATAATACTTTTATGTTCACCTTTCTTTAATCTATAGACTGTTTAAATTTAGACTTTAATATATAAATCATTTCAGGTCAATTAATCTTTGGTATTATGTTGACACTTTTTGAAGCAGTTGTATTGGGCATTGTGCAGGGCATCGCCGAGTGGCTGCCGATCAGCAGTGAAGGCATGACCTCACTTGTCATGATAAACTTTTTCGGGAAAAGCCTATCTGAAGCATTGCCAATCTCTATCTGGCTACATATCGGCACAATGCTTGCAGCCGTTGTGTTTTTAAGAAAAGACATAATTGTTATATTGCGCAACATACCTCGATATCTTCAAAGAGAGTCGGTTGAGAAAAAAGCCAATGATACAA
>WTCB01000060.1 GCA_013138765.1 Candidatus Nanohaloarchaea archaeon | reverse complement strand
AATACTTCAGAATCAAACTTTATAACTTTTTTTAAAGGACCTGCACAGAAATGCCATCATTCTCAAGAAGTTCACGCATCCCCTTGACATGCCCCGCGCCCACAACCGCAACAATATTCTCAAATTCTGATGACAGCTTCATCAGATTGTGCGCCATGAACCAGTTCCTGTCAGAGACCAACACCTTATATATCGAAGGGAAAGACGATTCCATATACTCCATGGCCATATCGATGAATTCATCTTCAGGGATCTTGTTAAGGTCAACACCTCCCTTAGCAGGAATGACCTTAGATGCGCCTATACCCAATAGCCCTAGGACCATATAAGATATTAACTTAATCTTTTCCTTAAGTCCCATGGCGCGCATAAGTTTATTTATTGTGATATCAATCCTCTGATCAATCAATGCAACTTTAGAATCCGCATTTTTTGCATGACGCACAGCGTCAAGCATTTCCTGGCCGGGCAGGATACCCGTCTCTTTAGAGAGTGTCTCCTGCATCTTCTGCAACAACAACATTATGACCTTCTGGACGATAGGAAGTTTCATCTTACCTTTTTTCTTCTGCTGAAGCCCGCGAAGTCGTGCAACGTCAAGCTCGACAGCTACAAGATCCGGTCTGATGCTAGAAATACTATGGTCTACCTTGTCAAGACTCTCCTTTGCGATATGTGACGTCCCGATAAGATATATCATAGGATAAATGCTTCAAGAATCTTTATATAACATTTATCTTAAAAAACCTCATTCAAAATAAATCGGTTCTGGCAGTATAGTCATACTTCCATTATCTTCATAATTAATATTCACAATCCAACCGCTTATGGGTGTATATAGACCACGTTTTAAATATGATTCACTTGGTTTCAAGAATGTACCGCATCCAAATTGATGTATGCTGTCACCGTTATTTTTTCCCAAATAATAACGTGTTTTATGGAAGTGACCTTCAGCAATAATTTTAAGATGGGTGGTATAATCGTTTATGGTGATATAATCATTTTGATCCTGAGTGATAAACTTATAATCTTGTTTATTTATGTCATGTGTCAGTTCAAGTACATTTCCGAGCTTATCAATTACGACCCTACCAACACAAGCGCCAAGATATACAAGGTCGTCACGTCCCTTTTCAAATGCCATGTCTTCTATTTTCACACCAGCATCTATCTTTTCTTTTTCACCGTTCGATTCTTCCAAACTTATGCAATCATGGTTACCTATAATAAATACAGTCTGTCCTCTGTAGGTGTTGGGATAGTTTTCAACGACATCCAAACATTGTTCGTCAAGAGTTTTTAGAGAATTGTCTTCATCATGGTTTTCATACATATTTATGCCTGAGATAAGATCTCCGCAGTGAAACACAGTCTCTATACCTCTTTCATTGATGATCTCATAATATTTGTTTAGGGATTCAATATCACATTTTTTTGCGCCCCAGTGTGTGTCTGAAATAAGACCGAAACTGATAGAATCTTCAGAATTCTTGTTATATGTTTCGTATGGTATATGGAAAAATTCTTCCACACCTTTTTCATTTGTGATTGAATTGATTTCATGTCCTTCATTTGATAAATGATCAAGTATATTTTCAATTTCATTAATTTTTATCTTTGTGTTTTTGTTATGGCTGGGTCCATTTAGATAATGGATCATTTCACCAACTGATGTAGGTTGTGTAGAAAGAATAGTTAATATCTCTTGTGATATATATTCAACATATTGTTTCCAATAGTCCATAATTATTCATCTTACAGATATATGGGTGTCAATATTTATAATCCTATCTGTGGGTTTTACAATGCATATTTAACTCAGTCAATTTCAAGCACGGAAATACTCAAGCGCTTCACCAAGGTCAGAAACTTCGACAACTTTAATCTCAGCAAGGTCTTCAATCTTTACAGGCACAAGTTCAGGCTGGCAGTAATTCTTGAATATTCCGTAATCAGAACAGAATTCAGTCTCATTGTATTCATAGGCTTCACCGACAGGGACAAGGAACAGTTCAGTTCCGATTTCCTTTGATGCGATTGCTTTCTCTTTGATCCGCCCGGCAGGACCAATACTTCCGTCATGGTTTATAGTGCCTGTGATCATGACCGTATCATTGATATCAGAACCAGTAAGCGCAAGGACTGTGGCGATAGTGAACGCGGCACCGGCAGATGGTCCCTCAAGCATCGATGCGTCAGCCACAAGATTATATGTTATGTCAACCTCTTCAAGGCTTTTATTCAGATAATCTGAAGCAATCTCAGCCGCACTTCTCATAGATGCCTGCGTATCAAAATTAGTTATGATGTTGCCGACATTGACAAGTATGAGCCCTGAACCTGATTTGACATCAACCTCAAGAAATGCAGTTACTCCAGTATCATTGCCATTGACCGCAGGAAGATTGATAGTCAGAGAATTAGGTGAGTCAAGATAGAGCACTTCTTTTTCAATCGGTGGTTGAGTGATCATCTGTATGGTTTCGGCATCGACCTCAGTAAAAAATATTGCGCCGGAGTAAAGCCCCAGACTAAATATAAAAATGACTACAAGCGCAGTCTTTACATTAAGATGATTCATTTCAGTCTTTTTCTTGTTCATATGTAAAACCCCCAATTTAAGATAAAGATGGCAAGGCATGCAGTCCCGTGGATGCAGAGACCAAAGCCTTACCGACCCACCTACCTCCACCCTGTATCCTCTAAGCACCCATACGATACCTTAGTGTTGCTCCCGTCAGGGCCTGGCACGGTTCGATATCATATGAGTCATAAAGGGCAGGGTATCAACGTTCGGAAAAGTCAGCAGACACTAAAGTCCCAGACACCGCCGGAACTGCTTCATCCTGCTATAGACGGTTTCACAGTAACAGGGAGCGCCTACCTCCCCGACAAAGCCTTGCCAATATAATATTGAGAAATAACTTTTATATACTAATTGCGCCGACAACAACCTTTAAATAAATAAATCCCACTATTTTATCTATGGCACTCACATTCTTCAACACGATGACCCGGCAGAAAGAGGTGTTTAAACCGATTAAATCCGGGTTTGCCGGATTCTATACTTGCGGTCCAACAGTGTACAATTATGCGCACATAGGTAATTTCAGGACATATATATTTGAAGACCTGCTCAGAAGAACCCTTAAAAGATCTGGCTTAAAAGTAAAACAGGTCATGAATCTAACCGATGTTGAGGACAAGATAATAAGATCCTGCCGTGAACAGAAAATTACTCTGAAAGAACTTACAACTAAATATTCGGAAGCATTCCTTGATGATTTAAAGACATTAAATGTGGAGCCTGCTGAAGTGTATCCGTTAGCGACCGAGACAATTGATGAGATGGTCGTTCTGATAAAACAATTGATGAAAAATGGCTATGCATACAAAAGTGATGATGGCAGCATCTATTATCGTATCTCTAAGTTCAAGGATTATGGAAAATTAGCGCATATAGATTTATCCTCATTAAAGACAGGTGTCCGTGTAAAGATGGATGAGTATGAGAAAGAAGATGCACAAGATTTTGCATTATGGAAAGCCTGGACTGAAGACGACGGTGATATATTTTGGGAGACAGAATTAGGCAAAGGCAGACCCGGTTGGCACATTGAATGTTCAGCCATGAGCATAAAGAATCTAGGAGAGACTTTTGACATCCACACAGGTGCGGTAGATAACATATTCCCTCATCATCAGAACGAGATAGCGCAAAGTGAAGGTGCAACCGGAAAACGATTTGTCAATTATTGGATGCATTCTGAACATCTTCTCGTAGATGGTAAGAAAATGGCAAAATCTCTTGGCAACTTTTTCACACTCCGTGACATAATGGACAAAGGATACAATCCAAAAGGCTTGCGTTATCTTTTATTGAGCACCCATTACAGGCAACAGCTCAATTTTACTTTTGAATCTCTTGATGCAGCAGAAAATACAATCATAGGCCTTCTTGATTTTATAGGTAGATTAAAAGAGTATAGTGAAAGATCAGATGACAATAAAGATATAAGTAAAATCCTGAAAGAGACAAAAGATGCATTCTGGAATGCAATGTACGATGACCTAGACGTATCAAAAGCCTTGGAAGCGATGTTTAATCTTGTATCAGTCACTAACAGGGCTATAGAGACAAAAAAATTCAGCATAAAAAATGCGCAAGAGGTACTTTCTGTGATGATGGACTTTGACAATGTATTGGGCGTTTTAGTATCTGAAGAGATAGTGCTTACTGCCGAGCAAAAACAACTTATCAAAAATAGAGAGACTGCAAGAGACGAAAAGAACTGGGATGAAGCAGACAAGATAAGGGACAAGCTAGATGAGTTAGGCATAGTTATTGAAGATACCGGCAAAGGTATGCGTTGGAAGAAAAAACTATGATTTTAAATCATCACACACAAAAACTATAAAAGCACCCGAAACCAATTATCGTATAGTGATACTTATGGAAAAACAGGAAATGTCCCTGCCTGAGGGAAAACTAGGTCTTTTCTGGATTATAGGCGCAATCGCACTGACTGCTGCGGGTTGGGTGCTGGGTCTTGAGACTCAGACATCTGCAAATGTATTCATGGCATTCATACTTGTACTTTTTACTGGCCTATCCTGGATAGGCGTCTCAGTTGGCGTAATACACAGAAACAAGAAATGATAGTTGATATCTTATGGGTAGACCACTTCCAGAACAGAAGCTGATTGGCGAATGGTTATTGGCAACCACATTAATAATTTCTGGTATGTGGATTGCAATAAATGTAGAATGGGTCTTAGGTGTTACAAGTACATCCTATTATGGCGCACTTCTTATCGCATTCATATTCAATCTGGTTGCAGGGCTGATCTATGCCGCAATAACAGCCGAAGTCGCAAGAGATCTTTAAATATCATTTTTTGTTGATAAAACGCATATGTTATATTACTCTTTTTCTATCATTTAAAGAATGTAATCTTATCTGGATATGCTTTATTTAAGATTTTGTATAATTCTTTAGGTGGGATGAGTAATGACTCATAATCGCCGATTGGGAACGTTACAAGTGCTTTATTTGTATTTAGTCCCATCATTGTCTTGATTTTATTCTGTATAAAGATATATTTTTGCTTATTTAAGTATTCTTCATTTAAATGTACTGGCCTGCAAAAACCATTTAGGACTCCAGTGTACTCTTGAATCAAATCTGAATCAAGGAGTTCAATAGAGAAGGGTGTGTCAATATCATGTTCTTCTACAAATAGATTTGATGTCTGGTTTATTTTTGTAATGTTGCCCGAATTACCACGAGTTATGATTGTATATACATTATCATTTTTTGGATCTTTTGCAATAATTGTTTTCAATATATATTTGGCGTGAAATCCCAGATGAGCTGATGCCTCTTGTATTGTTTTAGTAGTTGTATTGCCTTTGTGGATGTATCCAAAAATAGTGCCTGGGTTGGTGTGTAGAAGTCCTTTTAATATTACATTTTCGTCAGGTATCATTTTATCGATTATGTCCTCTCTTTGTGCAAAAGAGATATTGCTATCCTTAGCAGTTTCAGGAAGCAAATATTTTGTGATGTCCATATCTTCAGGGAATATGTACTGTATGCAACAATGATTCATAATAACTTTTAAGTGAGTATAATTTTAAAAATGTTAAGACTCTTGTTTGATCTCAGAAATAGTCACAGAAATAACTCATTAAGTGTAACTTTTTTAATCAATTTAAGAACATGGCATATAAGCGCTCAAAAGTAGTTTATTTAGTGCGATTATCTCTGGATTTTTTTCAGTTTTAATTCTATCTTTTATTTGTTGTATCATACTTTGGTATCCAATCAGATCAGAACTATTGAATGTATCTCCTTCTCGGTAAAATGTAAGTCCACTTTTGTAAGTTACTTTGACATCATCTATATTATATGGTGTGTTTGGATTTACTTTTTGTTTATATGAATGGATTGTGCATTTACCTTCGAACAAATCTGTTTCGATTTGGGATTCAGTTTTACAATTATCCATAATATATTCCATAAATTCTTCTAATGTAGGACTTTCAGTATTTTTAGGCATATAATCAATTATATGAGCAAGCTTTATAATTATTACTATTTGGCATTAATAAACATATTAACAAATAGAATACTCCTAGAAAATTCAGATCTTTTTCTTCAATGCGCGCATGTCAACAACCTTATCGGCATATTTATAGGTATGGCAGGAATCATTGCATTTACCGCAATGCGAACAGGTCCTGTCAACCACGATCTTCTTATCGACAATCTTGATAGAGCCCCTATTGCAGGTCTTGACACAGATACCGCAAAGGTTGCAGGTATCAAATCTGATTATGGTCTTGACAAGTTCAGTAAACATATCTTTTGCATCTTCTTTAGAATCGGATTTGATGACAATATGTCCGCTTGCAAAAAGTGATATGTCGCATTTGCCGGTACGGACAGTTATAGCGCCCAATTCCTCAGAATATCTGACACTTCCAAGTATATTGAACACGTCTGAAAGCTTTTCAAAATCTTTGATGCCTGAAATGACACCTTCAAGAGAGAATTTCTTGTCATGGCAAGGAACAATTCCAGACACGCTTGAAACTTTATATTCAGTATCTTTATCCTGTGGCACAAGATTGATCCCTTTAGTCTCAGCAATCTTTAACATCTTTTTTGGGTACTCTTTCCATCTCCAGAACCCTAGCCGGATATATTTCTTGCTGAGCATCTTAGATTCTGCCCAGTCAATCAAGAACTGATTGAATTTCTTAAATTTATCCGGATGCAGATCTCGCATGTTCTGCAGTTCACAGTCAAGACCGGACGGGCACATCCAGCAGCCGACCCTTTCAAAGCCCATCTCATAAAGTTTATTATACCTTAACTTTTTAGATAATATGAAAAACCAAACCTCAAGAGCTCTCCAGTCAAGTATCGGGTATGCGCTTATCTGCCCCGGCACAAACGGATTTGAATCCTCTCTTTTTGACATGGCCCTTGAAAATGACTCATTTTTTCGTTTTCCTTCAAAAGTGAGGCATCCCAAAGGATAATTGAGCGATACATATTCGGCGACAGGCGCAAGCTTATGTGTCTTGCAGCACCAACGATAATCTTTTGCAGGCGGACCGAAAGTCTCGGCTTCCGAATAGAAATCTTTATTGCTTTTGAGCAGCCGTATCTTTTTCTTCAGACGCTTCTGCATCATTGCGATGTAATCGATTGTTTCCGGAAACTCAAGACCGGTATCGATAAATATGATCTCAAATTTAGTTGTTAAATCTTTGAGCAGTTCCAGGACTACAAGACTATCTTTGCCTCCGCTGAAAGCGATAGTCAATGGTTTTTTATTTTTTTCCATAGTGGTCTTGATAAATTCTTTAGCTTCCTTTTCAATGATGGTGAGTGCGCCTTTGTTAGCGGTTATGGCTTTTGAGATATCGCATGATTGATTAGAGAATGCTGATTCTTCTCGTGTGATATCGATTATTTTGATTACGTTTGCACCATCTGTAAGTTCTTTCTTGACAAGGCCCTTGCCGACCATATCATTTGGAAATCCGAGTATTGCATAGTCGCCAATATTGAATTTTTCGCCGGATAAGATGATGATGTTATCAGAATTGATATATTTGCCTTTAAGGTGTCCTTTTGGCATTTTTTTGATCCTTATCTTTCGAATTGAGGACCGGCCAAACACGACACATCCCTCGGTTGATGGGATAAATGCTGTTTTTTTCTCAAAGATATCAAATTCAAGCGTGCCTATCTTGATTCCGTCAACGATGACTTCATCAACTTTGTCAACCCCTGATGTCTTTGCGAGATAAATTGTTTTTTTCCGCATGAGTTTGCCCGTGCGACTGCCATATGCGCTCGTGATAAGTCTATTGATCTCCTGTCTTTCATTTTCAAAAGCAGGTCTCATTTCACCGTTACCAGAGACCGTGATTGCGCGACCCCGACCACCGCAGATATCGCATTTTTTGCGTAGCAGTGGCACATTGCATTCATAGCACCATCTGACATATGTCGCCTTCCTCTGCATCTTTGATATTCGTTGCATATTTAGTCTCTCATCTATGTTTTATGGTGCTGTGTTTATATATGAAAATTAAATCCTAAGATTTTATCCTTGAATCAAAAAAATAATTAATCTGATAAAGAAATGACTTCGGCTCTTCTTATGAGCCGAAAGTCATATGCACCTCAAGGGAGCATCGCTTGTAGTGAGCCCGAAGGGATATTCCTGAAAAGACTCCAAAGCGCATATTAACTCAATAATTAACAAGTGACTTCACATTCTATATGTGAATGTCGCTCACGCCTTGAGGGAGTCCCCTCAATTTGAACCCTCGACCTACTGGTATCCTCACCAAACTTAAATTAGGAGCTTGACCAAAGGGAAACTCCTTTGTTTTGGTCAAACTTTTCTTAAAAGTTTGGTCCGAAGCCAGTCGCTCTTTTTGGTTTCGAAAAAAACCTAAAATGTAGGAAAAACTTGTTTTTCCGAAATATCCAAACTGAGCCACGAGCCCACAGAATTAAATGGACATATAGTTTTTTAAATGTTACAATTTGAGATCTTTATCTTTTATGTCAAATACTTTCCTGCAAAGTCCTGAGAATACAACATTTTTGAAGTATTTTATATCATTTATGGGCACTACTGCAGTCTCAGTTTTATTTGTCATTATGTTGGTCTTTGCGATATACTCATCAATCGCCTGTATATTTTTGTAATAGACACTATAATTTCTATAGACACACAACGATATGTATTCATTTTCATCATATGCCCTTAAGAAATGATGTGGGTGTTCATTATCAAGATATTTTACAAAATCAATCCGTTCTTCAAGGCTTTTTGCCTGATTGAATTTAAAATAGTTATAAGTGATGAGTTCATTATCAAGTTTTTTAAGTACTGGCACAATAACTGGTTTCAATATGCCTTTATCTAAAATTTTTCGTTTTATCTTTCGAAACATTTGGTTCCTGATTCCTGTCATTTCAGCAAGAGTTTTTGTATCTTTGTCTGGATATTTGCATAGGTGAAAGACTACTTTTTTCTCGTTTACACTCAAGTTTACTGTCTTAAGTTTCCTATCTTTTATTGTATGTCCATAAAGACAATCATTATCATCAGGTATGTCCAATCTGAATATATGTCTGATCAGATCTGCATAGTTGAAATATATATTTGCATGTTTTAACGCAAAATTGACATATTGGGGATATCCGTCAACAAATACCTCATGTTTCTTCCATACCTCTTCAAAATCATATTCTCCAATCTTGAGTTTTGCGAAATCCTTCACAAAATTAATGCCTACATATGTAGAATCAGTAATTATTGTAAATACGCTATTATTATATTTTTCCAGTACTCGTCTTGCTAGTTTTTTTAATGTTTCTTTACTTATGTTCGGATTTATCTGAAAAAATGTATTCTTGATGATGCTTTCGTTGATATATTCAGAACCGATCCTATATTTGAATCTGTAGACTTTATTATCTTTAAGACGTTTCTTGATTGATGTGACCGTAGATCTTTTGAGATTTGTCTTTTCAGAAAGCTCTTGATCTGTCTTGAGGGGCCACCTTGTTATTGCATACAGCACAAGTTGTTCGTTATCTGACAGTTTACCTGGTTCTATTCTTTTTATCTGCCTCGAAGTGGTAATTTCAGGATTCATAGGGTTATATCTATTAGCTAATATTTATAAATATTTCTGTCAATATGATACACAATGAATAAGATGCAATACTTTTTAGTTAATTTTTAACAAACAGATTAATCAAAAAAGAAAACCTTTATATACTTTGAGTTACTATATACTTATCCCTGAAAGAAAATTTAAACTCTCATATTTATGGACTCTCTCCATCAGAGGAATCATCGATTCCTTTGGGTGTCTGGTATCATTAAGGGGGATATCAGGCATCCAATCCAGGGTTACGGATTATTTAAGTTCTGAAAGGATTTCTTTTTTAGCAGTGTTCGCGTCAATCTGGCCTTTAGTCTCGCGCATGACCTGTCCCACAAGGAAATGCAACGATTTTTCATTGCCGCCCTTATAATCATTGACTGCGACCTCATTAGCTTCGATAACTTTTTTGACAATGTCTTTTATCTTGCCTTTGTCCTCAATCTTACCGAGTCCAAGCAGCTTAGCAGCACTCTTATCATCCGTCTTAAGTTCAACCATCTTCCTGATTATCTGTTCAGTGACATGGTCAGTATAATCTTTTTTTGCAAATGATGAAAGTAGGCTGATTATCCATTCATCCTTAAGTCTTGAACCGGCATAAGTGGTATCATTATAGTTCAATGTCTTCTTGAGCGGTCCGGAAATCCATCCTGCAGCAATCTTTGCACCGATTTTCTTTGCCGTTTTCTCAAATATGTCCGAGATTGCCTTCTCGCTTGTAAGTTTCTCAGCCTCTTTCTCATGCATGCCATACTCTTTGATGAACCGTTTCTGTCTCTGGTCCGGTAGCTCCGGCAACTGTTTCTTAAGCTTTTCAATAAGTGACTTCTTGATCTCAATCTTAGTGAGGTCAGGTTCAAAAGTATACCCGTAATCTTCCTCAGTCTCTTTTTTCCTCATGGTTTTGGTAACGCCTAATTGCGGGTTCCACTGCCGTGATTCAAGTGTGATGATGCCGCCGCCACGCACAACATTCTTCTGTCTTATGTGTTCATAGTTGAGCGCTTTCTCAATCTCTTTTGTGCCTGTGATGTTCTTGACCTCAACCCTTTCACCGCCATTGATCGATAGGTTGCCGTCTGATTTTAATGCAGCCTCGCTGGCAAAATCATAGATGCCTAGGTAATCAAAGATCTGCCCGATCTTCTGCAGATAAAGTCGCGCTTCCTCAGGTGTTGAGAAGTCAGGTTCGGTCACAATCTCGATCAGGGGTGTGCCTGCACGGTTATAATCAACAAGAGTATATCCGCCCGTAGGTGAACTTTTATGTATCAGTTTGGCCGGATCCTCCTCAATATGCAGCCGTCGTATCCGTATCTTTTTTTTAGTTCCCGAAACATTGAGTTCCATCATCCCTTTTTCGGCAAGCGGTACTTCATACTGTGTAGTCTGGAAATTTTTGCTCATGTCAGGATAAAAATACGTCTTTCTGGAAAAATAGATCTCGCCTGCAATCTCGCAGTTGAGTGCGAGCGCAGCCTTGATAGCGCTCTCGATGATATTTTGATTGATCCGTGGTTTTGCACCCGGCATGCCAAGGCATGTCGGGCAGGTGAGCGTGTTCGGTTCAATATTTGTCTTGCCTTTGATAGAGACCGGATTAGCGCACCCGCAAAGAAGCTTGGACTTAGAGTTAAGCTGTACATGTGTCTCAAGACCGATCATCATGCTCATATTAATATCACTGTCCAAGATTTAGGCTTTAATTATTTAAATGTTGGGTGTGGTATTTCCTAAACCAGTACAATCGTAGCAAGGCCCAAGAAGACGAGGAACCCTAATACATCAGTTGCTGTCGTAATGAATATGGTGGCTGAAGTAGCCGGATCCTTGCCGAACTGTTTCATGAGGACAGGTACCAGTGCGCCGAAAAGCCCGGCAATGACAAGGTTGAAGACCATGGCAGCACCGACAACAAGCCCGAGCATCGGACTCTTATTGACAAATGTAGCAATGAGTGCGACCAAGAGCCCTGTTATCGCACCGTTTATGCATCCTGCCACCATCTCATTCAATATGACTCTCTTTGAAGTCTTAAGTTCTATCTCTTTTAATGTGAGTCCGCGAACAATTACAGCCATGGCCTGCGTGCCTGCATTGCCGCCCATGCCGGCCACAATTGGCATGTAAGCTGCAAGAAGTATGACTGCTGTTAAAGTGTCAGAGAAAAGCCCGATGACTGACGCAGCCAAAAATGCAGTCCCGAGATTCAATATGAGCCATTTGTACCTGTATTTGACTTTGGTCAGCGCAGAATCAAGGACATCCTCCTCACGGCTGACACCTGCAAAATCATAAAGCGTATTGCTTGTCTGTTTCTGTATAAGTTTCAGTATGTCATCTGAATAGATGACACCCATTATGCTTCGGTCTTCATCAAGCACCACAATCTTTGTGTGCGGATTTTTCTTGAACAGGCTGATGATGTCACTCTCGCCTTGGTTGTACTGTATTGCGGGTATTTTTCGGATATGCTTGCTGACATCCTCCTCTTTAGGATAAAGTCCAAGGTCATGCATCAGCAGTTCACCATGCAAGAGACCTTCATGGACAACAAGTATTGCAGGAAGTTTGCCGGTCCTGACTTCATGTTTTCGGATGATCTTTGCAACCTCATGAAATGTAGTTTCGCAACTGACCTCGATGTAGTCAAGGCTCATGATACCTGCAGCGCTTGCGGGATCGAACTTAAGGAGATATTCAACTTTGTCTTTTATGTCTGCGCTCAATTTTTCGATTATGTTATTTCTCCTGCGCTCGCTTTTAATATTCTGCAGGAGGTCAGTCGAGTCATCAGGGTCAAGGTAATGCATAAGGTTGATGATCTCGATACTTTTCAATTTATTGATGATTCTTTCTCTGATAGTCTTTGATATGTTAAGCAGCACAAAACCCTGTTCATTTACGGGGATATCTCGAAATACCTTTATCTTATCCGTTGCAATCATGATCTCATGGATGTGATTTTTTTCCGCAGTGCTCTTGTGCATATTATCAGCTTTTTTTACATTTTCTATATAATATGTAAGTGGTTGATGCATATATATAATATTGGTATGCTAATTGATTTCATGCGCTACTTTGACAACTATGCTTACTACTACGAGCTCGCAGGTGATGAAAAAGATGGTTTTAAGAAACTAAAATCCGAAAAACTAGAATACTTGGCGCATCTGAAAGAGATCTTAACCGAAAAATATGATGCCCTACCCAAAAAAGAGTACCATTCAATGTACCCGAGCCGCACAGAACCGGGGCACATGATAACCTTGAAGCGCGAGCATGTCATCTTCATCATGCACCTTGAGCGTACTGAAGAAAAAATCGAGGGAGGTACTGCAGTCCTCCACGAGGTAGACCTGATATTTGAAAAAGGCAGTTTCGCAAAGGTCACAAAGCGCACAGACATGGGTCATGACCGCGCAAGGATGTCATTCAGGGTTCATAAGTGGGGTGACGAGCGCATGCTTACTGTCCTTAAAAAAGACAAAGTATTCAGGCAATTTGTAAAACGGATGAATGAAGTTTTGTAGTGCTTATATGCATACATTTTTAATATTTAATATAGTTATATCGCTGTATGGTAGCTAAAACCTCCATCCATTTTGATCCTAATTGGTTTCACACACCTCCTGTACATCCAGATATGTCTGAGATTAATATAGATTTGATGTTAGGTGCCTTACCTGAAGCCTTAAAAATGACTATGGATCAGCTTAAACATTTGAAAGGTGATTTTACACCTGAAAATAATCTTTATCACTCAAAAGAAGAATTATTGGCTGGTATTGAAAAAACACTTGAAAACGAAATAACACCTACAGAAGGATATAGTCCTGATATTTATGTTATAGATAATTTTCCAATTTTTGGTGACTTAACTATTACTGCGGATGATTGTGAGTTCGGTTTAGGTCGAATCTCTCTTTCAGATACTCGTTGGGGTGAATCATTGACTCAAGAGGTCTATGGATCAATTCCAAAATATGTAATTGATTCATTGGTTGATGAATTCGACATAATTTATTCTGATTATGGTCCTTCTAAAGATTCACCGCACCATTTGATATCTGATTATGAAAAAGGTGATGTTCGTAGAAATAGGTCATGGTACTTTAAAGATTTATACAAGGATACTGAATTATTTGCTCATAATCTAGTATTCGCATATACAAATGCAGTTCTTAAACAGCAACATTCAGAACAAGATCAATCTTTTTCAAGAGATGAATAAAGATATTGATTCCTGCACAATCTCTCAAAAAACAGAAGTTCTCAGCAAAAACCAAAAAACACTATCCGCTACCATTTCGTCGGAGCCGACAAAATGGTCAAGAACAGTTCAGATATAAACCCGATAAGAAATTATATTAAACCCAGAAAACAAAAGATTTAATGAGATAATATTATGGCACTTCCAATCAGTATAAATAAATTAATGGAAACAAATATGATTGAGTCAGAACGATTAGAATTAAAAGAAGGTTTCAATCCTGAAAAAGTGCTTCATACTATGTGTGCCTTTGCCAATGACTTCAACAATTGGGGTGGTGGCTACATTTTATTGGGCGTCTCTGATACTCGTAATGTTATAGGTGTTGATGAAAAACAGATAGACAGTATTATGAAACAGATTCTTAATCTGTCAAACAAGATATATTTTCCATATTTTCCAATAGTTGAACCTGTTAAATATTTAGATAAAATGTTAATTGTCTTGTATTGTCCTGGTGGACCTGCAAGACCTTATAAAGCACCTAAGAGATTGGGTTTTAAATCAGAATATAAATATTACATAAGACATTCATCATCAACTGTTGTTGCAAACAATCAAGAAGAAAAAGAGTTGATCGGGATGTCAAATCAAATACCTTTTGATGATCAAGTAAACCTGAAAGCATCTATTGCTGATTTAAATATTCAACTGATTAAATCCTATTTGAAAGAGAGTGGATCTACTTTAGACATAGACGATTTAACCTTTGAAGAATTATGCAAGAGCTTAAATATTATAGATGGTCCTAAAAAATATCTCAGATCAAAAAATATAGGTATCTTGATGTTTTCCACAGACCCCAAAAAATACATAAAAACTCCTTGGATAGAAGTGACTGTATTTTATGATGAGGTTGGTGATAATTTTGAGGAAGAAACATTTGACGGAGATATGCTTTCACAGATAACACGAGCTTTGCAATATGTCAAAAATACAGTGATAAAAGAGCGAGTCCAAAAGATTTCCGGTGTTGCAAAAGCAAGAAGATTTTTTACATATCCTTATGATGCGATAGAAGAAGCATTAGTCAATGCAGTGTATCATAAAAGTTATGAGATTGATGCGCCAATTGAAATACGGGTTGAAACAGATAGGATTGATATTATCAGTTATCCAGGACCATTACCTCCTCTCAATAAAGATAATATGAATGATGATGTTGTAATCTCAAAAAGGTATAGGAACAGAAGGATTGGGGACTTCTTAAAAGAAGTTCAACTGACTGAAGGAAAAAACACAGGATTTAGAAAAATACGGACTGCATTAAAAAACAATGGCTCACCAGAACCCGACTTCATAACCGATAGTGACAGAGTTCAATTTATAACAAGAATAAAGATACATCCCGAATTCAAAGAGGCCAAATTAGGGGTCCGAGCTGGGGTCCAAGC
>WTCB01000038.1 GCA_013138765.1 Candidatus Nanohaloarchaea archaeon | reverse complement strand
TACTTGCAGATCATGCTTCTGATCTTCTTTTTGCGCCGACTGAAAAATCTATGAACATACTTCTTGGAGAAGATGTGGAAAAAGAGAAAGTTTCTGTGACCGGAAATACTATTGTTGATTCTGTGATGCAGAACAAAGAACTTGCTGATAGAAAATCAAGAATACTTGAAACGCTTAATCTGAAAAAGGATGAATATTTCCTTGTGACAGCTCACAGGCAGGAAAATGTTGATGACAAGGAACGGCTTTCCGGAATGCTTTCAGGTTTTGAAAAGCTTTCAGACAAGTACAATATACCGATAATATATCCAATACATCCAAGAACAAAGAAAATGATTGATAAACTTGGACTTGGTCATATTGTTGAAAAAATAAAAAATTTAAAACTTATAGATCCTGTCGGCTTTTTGGACTTTCTTCAGCTTGAGTCAAACGCAAAACTTGTGCTTACAGATTCCGGTGGTGTGCAGGAAGAGACATGCATATTGAAAGTGCCGTGCGTGACACTGCGCGATAATACTGAAAGACCAGAAACGCTTGATGTCGGCTCAAATATCCTTGCAGGATGCGATGCTGAAAAGATAATTAAATGTGCTGAGATTATGCTGGGTAAAGAAAGGAATTGGAAGAATCCGTTTGGTGACGGAACAAGCGGGAAGAGGATTGTTGAACTTTGTGAAAATTATTTGGAAAAAGGAAAAAAATGAACGATGAGAAATGATTTTATGGTTATGATTGAAAATATCAAAAGACATCTTAAAGAAAATAAATATATTTATTCAATCGCTCTTGTTTTTTCAGTGTTTGTATTTCTATTAGGACCTATAAACAATCTGATAATGGACAGTGCATACTATGCAGATATTGCACGAAATCTTTTGAATAACCATACAGTTATGCATAATTTTGAAATCAGAGACAGTGTTGCATATGGATTCCCATTGATATTGTCTGCATTCATGTATCTTTTTAAAATGGAATATCTGCTTTTTTATCTTGCTGTAACTTCATTTTTTCTTGTGCTCCTAAATTATTTTTTTGTTAAAAAGATAACAAACAGCAAAAAAATATCGCTTGTTTCTACCTTAATTCTTATATTCACATCTGAAATTCTGTTCAATTTAAGATTAGTTATGAATGATATTCTTTTTGTCATATTGACTTTACTGTCATTTATTATTTATTTCACTTACCTTGATGAAAGAAAAAGAAAGATAAAATTTGTTCTTTCTGGTTTGCTTGGTCTTGTCATATATTATAGTTTTACTGTCAGACCCTCTATTATTTTTGTGTTGATTGCAATATTAATCTATGGTGCATTAAACGATTTTAAAAATAAAAGAAATATTCTATTTTATGCTATAATCATATTAATTCCTATAGTTCTCATTTTTGGAAATGTAATATTTCAAAGTGTCGGAGATGTTGATGGAGACTATTCAGGTAAAAAATATGTTGACAGCTTAAGTGATTATAAGATGGAAGGACATATCTCTTTAAATATTGAAAGATTGAAGGATGGTGAAGTTTTAGAGAGCACTGTTAATCTTGATGAAATTGTTCCACCACAAATTATAAATATAATACGAATGTTCTTAATCTTGTTCTTATATGTCGGACCTTTTCTTCTGCTTGGTATATCTTATTCAATATATAATGAACTTATCAACCATAAGATAAGAGAAACAATTAAAAAACATGAATTTTTGATTTATCTATGGGCTGGTGGTTATATCTTATTTCACCTTGCATGGCCCAATGCGCTTGCTGTGAGATATATGCTTCCGTTGTTACCAATTTTTACTTTGTTTTTCGCAAAGACGGTTGTCGAGAATTGGAAACAGCATAAAAAAATAATAACATTACTTGTTATTTTACAACTTATGTTCTCTGGTTTTTTGATATGTCATGAGTCACAAACAAGATGGGAAAGATATAATACAAGTGTATTAAAAGATGGAGGAGAATGGATTAAAGATAACAGCAATTCTGCGGACATCATATATCTGTTCAATGATGAAATAACATCTTCAATAATATATTACAGTGCCCGTAAAGTTGTATTCTCTAAAGAGTATGACACCCAAGACTTACAAAAGAATGACCCAAGATATGTGTTATCCTCCGATATCGGCGAAAAAGAGGATGCTTTTAAGAACATATCAGACAAAGAAGGATATACGCTATGCAAAAGGTTTGAAGATGTTAAATATTATCTGGGAATCTATTCAAAGGACTGCTGATATAATATGAAAAAGAAAGAAAAAATAATTGCAGTAATCCCTGCATACAATGAAGAGAAAACAATCAAAAAAGTAATTAAAGAAACAGCAAAATATGTTGATGAGATAATTGTCGTAAATGACGGTTCAAATGATTCTACACTTAAAGAGGCATCTGAAACCAATGCTATAACTGTCAACCACATTGTTAATATGGGTTTGGGGTTCACCCTTGCCAGTGGGTGCGAAGTTGCCATAAAACGCAGTGCAAGCATAATTGTTCATGTTGATGGAGACGGACAGCACAGCAGCGCAGAGATACCGACGCTTGTAAAAGCACTTGTTAATAATAGATTGGATATCGTCTTTGGAAGCAGACCACAAGATAAGACAATGCCTTTTGTCAAGAAACTAGGAAATGAGATTATCTATCAAATGTCAAAATTTATGTTCAAAATTGATGTGAAAGACACCCAGACTGGTTTCAGATGTTTTAGAGCAAATATTTATGATAAAATAATATGGAAATCGTCAAGATATGCTGTCGCATCAGAAATTGTCAAAAATGTCGGAATAAACAAATTAAAATATAAAGAAGTAGAAGTAAAAACTATATATCTTGATAATTACAAGGGGACAACAATAATTGACGGCACTAAGATAATAATTGATATGATCTTGTGGAGATTGGGAATATGCTAAACGGGCTACAATTTATAGGTATTATTTTTGCGACAGTTATGATATATTTCACAATGTTGTATTATAAAAGAAAAGATTTCAGCAAGACAGAATTTCAGTTATGGGTGGTTTTCTGGGTTGTTTTGATTGTAGTAATAATATTTCATAAATATCTTAATTTTATTGCTTTAACATTCACATTGCATGGTGTGCTTGAATTTTTGACTATCGGATCCCTTTTTGTTCTTTATGGTGTTGTGTTTTTAATTTATCATAAAATAACTAAGACACAGAAATCAATTGATATAATCGTAAGGAAAGTTGCAGTATCACAGTTAAGCAAAAAAAGCTAATCAAAAAAGATTGATTTTACCGGTTTGAACTTAAAAGAGACTAATAAAGATTCCAGTTTTCCAAGTGAAGAGTTTATTTTATAATAGTTTATGAAATCAGAAAATAAACCTTGTCTTATTCTGGGTGTTTTTAAATATGTTTCCCAGGGATGGATATATATCATTGCAGGAAATCCCTCTTTATTCTTGTTTTTTATTGCTCTTTTTATTAGCCATAAAGGAAAGCTTCGCAGATAAAAGCCCCCCGAGATTGGCAAATTATATCCAAGGACAGGAAAAACAGTCATAGGAAACTCTATCAGCCCTTCTTTTTCTTTTCTTTTTTTTGAAACATCATCTTTTGATGGACAATATGGATTCAATGGTGCATTAGGAACACCATATAGATGTGTCTTTGTCGGGAAAATACTCGAATCATATAGGAAACCTTGTTTTTCCAGAATGTCAATTGCCCACCTTGTTTTGTTATCAATCGAGAATGTAGGGGCACGATAACCTATTGGATATTTTCCAGTTATGTTTTTCAAAATCTTTTTTGATTTTATGATATCTTTTTCAAATTCATCAGGATTCATCTGCTTGAGGGACTTGTGATTATAACCGTGAGATGCTATTTCATGCCCCCTGTTCTTTATATTTTTGATAAGTTCTGGATTTTTTTCTGCTATTTCTCCCAAAACAAAAAATGTCGCTTTTGTGTTGTATTTTTCAAGAAGGTTTAATATTGGCCGTACTGAATCTTTTATCTGGGGCTTTAGATTTTCTTTAATTTTCAGAAGATCAGGATGATACCAGTCCTCAAGATCAATAGAAAGTGCGTTATATATCATATTCCCATACCTTCACGCAACCAAGGTCCTATTCTTCTTGAAATAAAAGTTGGGAGCTGTTTCCAAAGCAGTATAAATAATTTATATTTAGGATTATTTGGATCTATATTTTGTGTATCTTCTGCATTCCAGAGAAGGTAATAATGATGTAATTCTTTTTCCTCTGATGCCCATTTTTTCTTGAATGCATATTGGCTTGATTCAGTCCTAACACGACCCCAGTCAAAAATCTTATACCTTTTCTCGCAACCCCATTCTATCATTTTCCAGTGAACTGCATCGTTTGGACGCATATCCTGAAATTTGGGATTATGTACATTTATTATTATATGGATTCTCTCTTTAAAACAATAGCCTATAAGAACTGCGATAAGTTTGTTTTTGTAAAAGGAACCAAAGGCTATCCCTAAATTGTCTTGAACAAGATATTTCCAAAAGTTCTCAAAAAAAATAATTGAAACCGGCGGAGAACCGAAACGCTTCATGTTTTTTAGATAAAGAGCATAAATATCTTTGATGTCTGTTTCTTTAAGCGCCCTTGTGATAACACTTGATTTTTCTGCTTTCCTTACTGCTTTTCTTTTCTGTTTGTCTATTCTTTTCCAAAGATCTTCAGAATCCTCTAATTTTGTAATAAAATATGAATATTCCTTTATTTTTTTCAGTTTTTTTGTGTCCAAATCCATTACACCTTGGCGAATCTCAAGATACTGAAAATCTTTTTTATATTTTTCTGAGAGATAATCCAGAACTTTTTCAATATATTTTTTGTCTCCGTCTCCTGCAAAACCCCCATATTCTATATTCCCACAAGAAATTATATTTTTTCCAAAAATAGGATGGGAATGTACTGTATATGGGAAAAGCAGGACTGGCTGTTTATCTTTATCAATAACGGCGAGCATATGCATCTCTGTTT
>WTCB01000083.1 GCA_013138765.1 Candidatus Nanohaloarchaea archaeon | reverse complement strand
AAGAATGAAATAAGCACCACTATGATTATAAAAATACCTAAGAGCTGTTGTGTCTCGTTTCCAGTCATGTAAATTAATCCACCAAAGAGAAAACCAATCACTATGCCTATAAGCTTAGTCTTATCTACTTCCTTTGTATTTGACATGATTTTTGTTTTATTGTTTTGATTATATATGCGTGTATACTTAATTGTGTTTTTTATAATCATGAAACAAATAAATCGCAAAAAAGGAGATAAGATGTATGTGGCCGTATGTCCCGAACTAGATGTCGTCAGTCAGGGTTCCACTGTTGAAAGTGCACTTGATAATCTGAAAGAGGCTGCAGAACTGTTTATTGAAGAGATGTGAAATAAAAAGGATTTCTTGAACTTATCTGAAACATCAGTTCTTATGACTAAAGGGTTTTTATATTTCAGACATCTAATTATTTCTATATGGATCCAAAACTGCAACAATTAAAAGACATTGCTGAAAAAGAATTGGCATTCTGCCCTGCACATGACATAGACCATGTGATGCGCGTCTATAATCTTGCATTGACTATAGCAGATACTGAAGATGCAGATATGGATGTTGTAAAGGCGGGTGCATTGTTGCACGATATCGGCGGTGCGAAAGAACATTTTGATAAGACCGGGCAGATAGACCACGCTGCAGAAGGTGCAAAAATTGCATGTCAGATATTGAAAGACCTTGATTATCCCAAAGATAAAATTAAACATATCCAAGAATGTATAAAAACACATAGATTTCGTTCTGATTCGCGCCCTGAAACTATAGAGGCACAAATCATATTTGATGCGGATAAATTAGAGACTGTCGGTGCAATAGGTGTTGCGCGGGCATTTGCATGGATTGGAAAGAACAATGCACACATATACAAAAAAGTCAATATTGAGGAATACATCAAAGAAAATCTAGGCGGGAAAATCAATGGACGCATCCAAGATAAATCTAAACACAGTGTGCAGATCAATTATGAGACAAAAGAAAAATTTATTGCAGATGCAATATATACCAAAAAAGGAAAAGATATTGCAAAAGAACGATTAGCGTTCTTTAAAATGTTTTTGGATAGAATGGAAAAAGAGATTGATGGACAATTATGACTTAAGATTTATTGACCCTTGAAAAAGTCAATCACTTCTTCTGCGGCATGGACACACATCCTTCTGTCGGCCTCTCTTGTCATGGCGCCCAGGTGCGGTGTCAAGATAACATCATCAAGAGACAGCAGCCTTCTGTCTTTTGGTGGCTCGATATCAAATACATCAAGAGCTGCACCTTTTATCTTGTTTTTTTCAAGGACAGCAATCAATTCGTCCTGATTGATGACCGGACCTCGTGAAGTGTTTACTATAATTGCTGTCTTTTTCATAGAATTCAAAAAATCTTTTCCGACAAGATGGTGAGTTGAATCAAAAAGAGGTACATGGACCGATACTATGTCTGATTCGCATGCGATGTCCAACAAGTCTTCTTTTTTTTCTGCTCCTTCTTTTTTCATATCTGAAGAAGACACAAAGGGGTCATATGCTATCACTTTCATCCCGAAGGCCTGTGCAATATGCGCCACATGCGAACCGATAAGACCTATTCCCACAAGACCCAGGACCTTTCCGTTCAGCTCTTCGCCGATAAAGTGTTTCCTGTCCCATCCCTTGTCATCACGCACATACCTGTCTGCTTGAGGGATGTTTCTTAAAAGAGACAGAGACAGTGCAAATACGTGTTCTGCAACTGATACAAAGTTGGCTTTTGGTGTATTTCTTACTTCTATCCCTTTCTCTTTTGCATACTTGACATCAACATTATCAAGACCTACCCCTGCACGGACTATCAGTTTAAGGTTTTTTGCTTTATCTATGACTTCTTTTGTTATTTTTGTATATGTGCAGACTATTATTGCATCAGAAATGCCAATTTCTGAAATTAATGTTTCCCCTATTGATTTTTTGTTTCTATATATTTCTAAATCTTTTTCTGATTCAAGAAGTTCTAACGCTTCCGCATCCAGTTTTTCTGCCACAAATACTTTTTTCACAAAAAACACCAAATAATACTTGAACAATAAGTCTTAAATATGCATGGTGACCATTAAAGAGTATGCTTGAATATTTTACATTCCTATTGATGATTATTGGTGGGGCTGCCATCATTGTCTTTTCGTTGGATAAAAAACGACGAGGCAAAACGACAAATAATTATGTCGGGCTTTCATCAAAGGGTGTCGTAACAAGGTCAAGATCGCCTATATATAGACGTCCTACATTTTACTCTCAGGAACCAAAAGATAAAGTAGATACTCTGTTTTCAGGCAATCAGACAAACAATAAAGATAAATACAAAAAGATTATGGAACGGAAAAAAAATATCAGGTCCGGTGAGGTTGAGATCCCTGTCAATGCGTGGGGCAAATCAGGCAAGACAAATAAGGTAGGTCAAAAACAACCAGTTAAACAGACGGGCAAATATGGACATCTCTTTAGTTCCGGGTCAAGTGCGTCTGCAAGCAAGCTTGCAAAACTCAAGATGCGCGCCATGGAAGTCTATGAAGACCAATATGAAAATGATGCGACACAAAAAGAAGAAGAGAAACCATCAATATTCTCTATGTTCGGCGGCGATAATGAAGAGGAACCCAGACAGGAAGTTTCACAACCAATACCACAACCAAATGGATTTGGGCAGGAAAATTCTTTTATGAACATTCCACAAGAACCTGTGGTTGAAGAACCTAAAATGTTTGCTGAACCTATAGCACCTCCCGAACCAGTACAAGATAATTTTTCAGAACCACAAAAAGTTGTTGATGAGGCAACTAAAGAAGATGCGTTCAATCGCATGCTCGGATTTGAACCTAAAAAAGACACGCCAGAAAAGAAAAAGAATGATGATGAATGGACACCCATATTCTAAGATATCATAAAAAGAACAACGCTAAGATTATGTACCTTACCAATTTTCCCGTAAATACGTATATGTAGAATTTTTTCAGGTCTGATCCCACAATCCCTGCAAATATTGTCAGAGCATCGCCCATTATAGGTACCCAAGAAAAAAATAGAATCGGGTTGCCATATTTTCTAAAAAGAACTTTTGAACGACTGAACTGTCTGTTGTCTATTTTTATGTACCTTGATAAAATTGTCTTTTGACCTAAAAAACCGATATAATAGTTTACAAGAGAACCTAAAAAGTTGCCGATAGAGGCAATCAGCACTAAAAATATCAAGCTGTATCCTTGATGGGCCAGATAGATAAAAAGAGGTTCAGAACCTAACGGCACTATTGTTGATGCAAGAAATGCAGTCACAAACATTGATACGTATACATAGGCTGAAGCGAACATAAATGTTATTTGTGCTGTATTGATTTAAAAATATGTTAAGTTTTAAGCTAAAAAATAGTTAATATTATTTATAGATTTATGACTACGTTAAATATAATATATGTAACTATACATATATCGTGCCTCCGTTATGTGTTTTATCTGTTGTGAAAATGCAATTATAAAAATAAGAGTTGTCTTAATGAAAAATGATAAATTTTGGAGTGCAGAACCAATAATGAAATGGGCATTATTAAAACGTGGAAAAAAAACAGCAAAAATCAATATTTTCTTTTGATTATTGAATCAATAACTAAATTTAATAGGCGTTATCATCTAAAAAATGAAAAGACATATAAACATAACCATGAAATCTTAAGATATAAATTATCTTTGCGCAAAGTGTTCTCTATGAAAATGATTACTGACTATAAAAAGCTTTTGCTTATCTCATTCATCCTTATATTCTTCTCCGTAGGTGTTCTTGGATATAATTATTCGATGACCGGAGAGGTTCTGGATAAAAGTATTGATTTTAAAGGCGGTACTGTTGCATCTGTTATCTTAGCTGAAGATACTGTTGATGTTTCGAAAATAGAAGATATAGCAAATGAAAAGATCGGTTCGGTTGTTGTCAGGACGTCTAAGGACAATGAAGGTACAAGCATCATACTTGAAAGTGAAAATGTTATTCAGGATAAAGACATTGTTGAAATCCTTGATTCTGCTGGAGTTGCATACAATTCTGATGACATAAACATACAGTCTGTCGGTGCTGCTCTTGGTGCAGAATTTATGAAACAGGCAATTGTTGCTGTTCTTTTCGCTTTTGGACTTATGGCAATCATAATTTTTCTTACATTTAAGACATTTATACCATCAATTGCAATCATATCTTCTGCAACGGTCGATATATTATTTGCAATGGCACTTATGGTAATCTTCGGAGTCAGCCTTAATCTTGGTACTTTAGCTGCACTTCTTTTGCTTATCGGTTATTCGGTTGACACTGACATCCTTCTTACAACACGGCTTATCAAAAGAAAAGGTGAGGGCACTCTTGATGAGAGGGTTATGTCATCCATGAAAACTGGAGTTACTATGACTACCTCGGCTCTTGTTGCATTTACTACACTATATCTTATATCTACATCAACTATGCTTGACCAGATTGCTCTTGTCATCATATTCGGTCTTCTTGCAGACTATGTAACTACATGGTTCCAGAATGTCGGACTTTTGAGGTGGTATCTCCGTGATGAAGAAAAAAAGGAAGAGGTTGCCGAAAAGAAAAAACCAAGATATATAAGACGGCAGAAAAAAACTAAAAATTCAAAGACTAACAAAAATAAAAAACAAACTAAAAAGGGTAAGAAAAAATGAACTATAGTAAATTGCTCAAAGACTGGAGAATCGTAATGCTCTTTATTGCAATCATAGCATCTGTCATATTTATACACCCAATCTATACTCTGCAGGACGATGGTACTGCAACAATTACCACAGATATCAAAAAGGGGCTGGACCTTGAAGGCGGGGTTCGGGCATTGATGCAACCTGAAGACCCTGAACTGATACAGAAAACTATCAACACCCTTAATGTGCGTGTGAATACTTTAGGCCTTACTGAAACACGGATCATGGCTGTCGGATCTAAATATATACAGGTTGAGATGGCAGGTCTTGGTGAGGCTGAAATCAGAGAGATTCTTGAACAGCAGGGTAAGTTTGAAGCAAAAATCATAAGGCATGTCGAGATAAAGGACGGTTCTGGTACCTTAGAGTTTGGCGGGAATTATGATGTCACTTTAGATAACGGCACCATTACAGTCAATGATGAAATTCTTCAAATGAATGATACCATAACTATTGAAGGTATTGAATTTCAATATACAAACTTAACAGGCAATACTGTTGCACTTACTGGTCTTGCATATACCGGTGATGACATTGTCAAGGTTTTCGGTGATGCACAGCATTCAAGTGTTCAACCGACCGACGCGGGATACAGGTTCAGTTTTCAGATAATGGTTGATTCTGATGCGGCTTCACGGTTTGCAAAATTGACTGAGAAAGTTCCGGTTGATTTCAGCACAGATATAAGTCGTCCTGGTGAATATCTTAAAGAAAATATTGACCTTTATCTTGATGATATTCTGGTTGATTCTTTAAGGATCGGGTCAGGGCTTAAAGGTACTGTTGAAACCACAATCAGTATTAGTGGCCCTGGTGAGACCCAGGAAGAGGCAATCAATAACATGCGTAACATGCAGGCTGTCATGGAATCCGGTGCACTGCCCACTCAGCTTGAGATTATCAAAATTGACAGGATCAGTCCCACTTTAGGTAAAGAATTCATGAGCACTGCAATTCTTGCAATAATCTTTTCAATCGCGGTTGTCAGTATTGTCATATTTATCAGATATCGTGATGTACGGATTGTCATCCCTATCATGATGACTTCTTTAAGTGAAGTACTTATCATCTTGGGTGTGGCTTCACTTATCAACTGGACCATCGATCTTGCCGCAATTGCGGGTATCATCGCTGCGGTAGGTACAGGTGTTGATGACCAGATCATCATCGCTGATGAAAGCAGCAAGAAAGAGAAGACCATGACCAGCCTTAAAGCAAAGCTTGCTAATGCATTCTTTATCATATTCACTGCTGCATTCACCACGATCGCTGCCATGGTACCATTACTTTTTATGGGCGCAGGCGCACTTAGAGGGTTTGCACTCACTACAATAATCGGAGTTCTTATCGGTGTCCTTATAACTCGGCCGGCATTTGGTAGAGTCATCAAAGAGATCAAAGAAGGGAATTGATTGAAATTCTTTTACAGTCCAATCGCAACATCAAAATTCTTTTCAGATATGTTCTCATTTTTTAATTTGATCAGTTTCAGGTTTATCCTGTAAGGTGTGAAGTCTGCGTATTCTTCAAATAGCTCCGGGTATTTCTGGATAATGCGGCGGGCGGTCTCCATGTGAAGCTTTGACTGGCGCGCCAACTCCCGTATCCACAGCCCTGTCGGGTTCTCTTTCATGATCTTTATTATCTTTACTATGTTCTTGCGCTCTCTGTCGGTCATTTTCGCCATGGGTATATTATGGCAGGTGACACATATATATTTTATCTCAGAATTCGCTCAATATCTTCTGGGCACCGAAATTGTGGGACTTGGCAAGGACAAAGTTCCAGAGGTCGTCGACTTTCTTGAATTTTAGGTTCAGTATATTGTCATATCCTCTGCCTGCGCTCTTCAACGATGCCATCGTGTTCCCCACGATCGCTGACCTTACCGGGTCACGGATCTTGTGGTAGGATGCAAGGAACGCGCCAGAAAATGTGTCGCCCGATCCTGTCGGGTCTTTTATCATCGTATTGTATATTGTCGGGGCAAACTGGATTGTCTTGCCTTTTATGACAATTGACCCCAGACTGCCGAGAGTGACTATGATTATCGTCTTCGGATACTTTTTTGAAAGGATGTGGGTCGCTATGTCTGTCCTGTTGGTGTCTGTCAGCTTTTGCGCTTCTATCTCGTTTGCCACAAAAATGTCGGCCGAATCTATCAATCTGTTGAACTGTCCCTTATGCCTGTCTATGTATGGATAGTGTGTGTTTACCAAGATAAGTGACATTGGAGATGTCTGTCTTATCTTTTTTATGAAAGCCAACTGCTTTTTTGGTGTCATCTGAGTTATTAAAAATGATGTGTCTTGATTCAACAGATGCGATGATATCGCTCTTGCTGTCAATTTTTTGTCTATATCTACGTTATATTTTGGATATTTGGCCTCAAAATTTTCATCTATCATTATCTCGAAATTTTTTGATACGTGATCTATTATCTTCAGGTTCTTTAGGTCTATCCCTTTATCTTTGAATATGTCCAAGAAATCTTTTGGATAATCTTTTCCTATCTTCCCTACTATTGCTGCCTGTGTAAGTGCGGATGCAGATATTGCTGAATAAACTGAGGCACCGCCTGGATGTACCCGTGTATTGCTGTCTAAGGTAACTGTGTCCACTGACGGGTTGCCTATTGTCACTATCATAAATCATTACCTGTTGTTCCTTTCGTTGTAATTGTACCTTATCTCTTTAAATTCAACCTTTTTCATCTTGACAAGCCGTTCTATCTTTTTTTCCATCTGCGTCTTTCCTGCTTTGCCGCTTTTGAATTCTAGGAACACTATCTTGTCATCACCGAAATATATTCCGTCTATGGGCTGGCCTAGGGCATAAAACTTTTTCCTGTCATAGGGGAATAGGTCGTCAAAAAATGGGATGAACTCTTCTATCTGCTTGCCAAATCTTACTCTTAAACTGCGGATGTCATGGTTTATTGTGTTGAACTTGTCTTCAAGGGCCTTGTAACGTCTTTCTTTGTCTGCAAGGTATATTATCAGGAAGATTACAAAGACTGCAAGGATCAATTCAAGAAGTGTCATAGGATCTATGATTATTTTGTTAGAGACAAATAAAAATGTTTGTGATTATTTTTTTGTAGTTGGTCTTTTCTTTGTAGAAGTCTGTCTCTTTTTTAGTGGATTTTTAGTCTTCTTTGGTGTTATTTTTGGGGTTTTTATTGATGCTGATTTTGTGGATTTCTTTGCTGGCTTTTTTTTAGGTGCACTCTTAATCTTTGAATTCTGCTGCGAATATTTCATCCGCACCCTATCCCTTAACATCTGCAAAAGATCCATATCTTTTTTTGGTCTTTTTCAAATATATATCTATGGTTCGGCACTATGTACAAATATAAAGCTGAATTGTAAAGATATTGTATGGGCGTCCTATGGAATCGTATGATGCATGCTGTCAAGAGCAGTGATGTGGTACTTGAAGTTGTTGATGCACGGGCACCGTTATCTACAAGATCTGAAAAACTTGAGAAACTTGTTGAGAAGATGGGTAAAGAACTTGTTGTGATCATAAATAAGATTGATATCTCTGATGAAAAGCTTGTTGGTGAGGCACATAAGGAAATCATGAAAACAAAGCCTTGCATATTTATCTCTGCCAGACAAAAACAGGGTATTTCACATATCAAGAAAATGATCAATATGCATGCTCCTAAAAATAAGGGGAACATAAAAGTTTCTGTTGCCGGGTATCCTAACACGGGCAAAAGCAGCGTTATCAATTACCTCTCCGGAAGACATGCGGCTGGTGTTGCTCCCGTTCCCGGACATACAAGAGGAGAACAGTGGATAAGGGTCAATTCGCAGATTATGCTCCTTGATACGCCAGGCGTCGTTCCTTTCGGTGAAAATATCGATATCACTCAGGGTTTTGGCCGGCCTGAAAAGATGAAACATATTGAGGATTCAACTGATGAATTCATTAAGACTGTTGCGGCGGCTAAATATAATAACATTAAAGAACTCTACAAACTAACTGATGAGGACTTGGCACGTGAAGATATAATTTCAGTCATCGCTAAAAAGCGCGGGCTGGTCATCAAAGGCGGTAAGCCGGACCTTAAACGGGCTGCACAGACAATCATACTTGACTGGAACACTGGCAAGATCAGGGCGTTTGTTGACTGAAAATTTCTCAAAGATATTTATACATAGCTTTCACAAGTAATCAGTATAATATTTTTTCGGGTACTTACTATGGTGGACAATTTCTTCAGACCAAAAAGTGTGGCAATCATCGGGGCGAGCGCTAACTCAAAAAAATTAGGCAACAACATACTTGTCAATTTTAAACGAAATTTTAAGGGTAAAATTTATCCTGTCAACATAAATGAAACTATAATTGAGGGATTAAAAACATATGGGTCTGTCCAAGACATTAATGATAAGGTTGACCTTGCTGTTGTTGTTGTGCCTGCTAACGTTGCGAATCGTGTTGTTGAAGATTGTGCACGGTCGGGAATCAAATCAATCATAATAATCACTGCAGGATACAGGGAAAGCGGTAGCGATGGCATCATACTTGAAAACAGACTTAAAAACATAATCAAGACAGATGATGTCCGTGTCATCGGACCTAACTGCATCGGTGTCCTTGATACTTACAGTGGTGTCGACACCATATTCTCTCCATATGAACGGATGGAGAGACCGTTTAAAGGTAAGATCTCTGTCATTTCGCAGAGCGGGTCTTTCGGGACTGCATTCCTTGACTGGTGCGCTGAAAATAAGATCGGTATAAACAAGTTTGTCAGTTTCGGAAACCGGGTTGACGTTGATGAATGTAATTTAATTGATTCATTTTCAAAAGATAAGAACACAGACCTAATCGTTGTATATCTTGAAGGACCTAAGAATGGGCGCGAACTGATGAAAAGCCTGAAAGCTACCACTAAAAATAAACCTGTCATTGTGCTTAAGGCTGGTAAAAGTGATAAGGGTGCAAAGGCTGCCGCATCACATACCGGGACTCTTGCCGGCAGCTATAATATATTCAGCTCTGCAATGCGCCAGGTCGGTGCTACTGAAGCACGGACTCTTGATGAACTTTTTGATTTTACAAAGGTGTTGAATAAACAAAGACCTGCAAAAGGAGACAGGGTTGCTATTGTCACTAACGGTGGCGGTTATGGTGTTCTTTCGGCTGATGCTTGTATACATGAAGGGCTTCATCTTGCTAAATTTTCTCATTCAAATGTTGAGATTATCAAAAAAACTATGCCTCGGTTTGCTGGCGTCCATAATCCTTTAGACTTAATCGGTGATGCAACTGAAGAAAGATTTGATGTTGCACTTTCTGCTTTAAGCAAGGATAAAAATGTAGACATCATTGTTGTATTTTTATGGGCGCTCGGTACCACTCTTGATTCGGGGGTTGTAGACATTATCTCAAGGATTGCTGAAAAGACTAAAAAACCTATCATCTGCGGGGGTGTAGGCAGCAGATATACAACTGACATGCTCCTTAGGCTTGAAAGTTCTGGGATACCGACATTTCCTACACCTTGGCGTGCTATGAAAGCTGCTAAAGTTCTTTCTGATTATGGAAAAGTAAAAAAATAGTTATAACCGAAAATTATATATACTATTAGTTTGCTATTAGTATAAGGTGATATAATTATGAACAAAAATATTAGTCAAAAAGATAGAGCTATCAGAATAATCGCTGGGGCTGTACTGTTGCCAAGCGTGGTCTTAAATACACCATTTACGCTTTCTCTTACAGGAATTGCGTATGTTGCTGTTGCACTTTTAAGTGTTGATCTTTTAGTGACTGGTGCTATGGGAATTAGTCCAATGTATGGATTGCTTAAGAAAAAAACACCTGCAAAGAAAAAGGTGGTTGCGATTAAAAAGAGTGTAAGGAAACCTGCAGCTAAAAAAGCTAGGGCACCTGCACGAAAAAAAGTTCCGGCAAAAAGAAAGGCCGCTCCTAAAAGGAAAAAATAATCAAGATTTTTAGGGCTTAACCGCCAGAGATGATTTTTATCATCTCTATCTCATCTTCTTTTTTTATTCTTATGTCTTCAGGTTCTATCTCGCTGTTGATCTTTACCAATACTGTCTCTTTGTTTATGTCAAGCCTATCCATCAATTCTGACACTTTTGGAACCTTATCAAAATTTAGTCTGTTCTTCTTGCCTTCATAGGTCACTTCTATATCCATAAATATACACCTGTGATTAAAGTTAAATAATCATTAATTTAAATAGTTGCATGAAAGAGTTCTTGATTAAAGCAAAGATGGCTATGGACCGTGGTAAATACTGGCTTAGCTACATCAATTTTGCAATGCTTCTTTTCATTTCTGTCACAAGCATGAAAGAGTATGACATGTTTTTGTTTTTGCAGGGCAGATACTGGATTGTCTTGCTTGGTATTGGTACTTTTGTCTTTATCACCTTTTTAGGTTACATCGACCTTAAGAAACTTAAGACATATCAGACCGAAAGTGAAATATATGCGCGAATCAATCCTGTGCAGCAGAAGATGTTTGATAATCAGGACAAGATATTGAAAAAGATAGCCTCTCTTGAAAAAAAGAAAAAATAATTTAATTGTTATATATTTTTTGCAAGCCTTATGTCTTTTGCCTTGACTGTGTTTCGTCCTGCGTGTTCTGCGAAGGTGACTGCGCTTTTTGCTACTTCTTCTGCCATCCCTTCAAGGATTTCTGAAAACAATGTTGCTGCTTTTGTTGATACTCTATCTGCGCCAGCATTCCTTAACAGGCGGTCTGCAGCGGCTGATGGTATGTTTGACATGAGAATATATTGGTGGTTGGGGTTTAAATGTTTTTGATTCTGTTTTTGAGTATATAAGAAGACAAACACTAAATTTATATCATGTACAAGAAAGGGTATAATTTTGAACGCAAGATCAAGCTTGAGCTTGAGGCTGACGGCTGGAAAGTCATACGTTCAGGCGGTTCAAAAAAACCTGACATGGTGGCTGCGCGAAATGGCAAGGTCATTATAATCGAATGCAAGATAACTAAAAAGAATAAGGTGTACCTTGATGCTGAGGAAGTTCTTAATCTTAAGGAAGTTGCAAAACATTTTGAGGCTGAATGTATGTATGCAGTGCAGAGGATCAGGGAAAAATGGTGTCTTGTGTCTATTGATTCATTAAGAAAGACCGGATCCGGTTATGCTTTTGATTTTGAATGAATCTTTAATTTTATATTGTTCAAATGTTAAATTCATTGTTCAGATATTCTGATACTTTTGTGTATACCTTGCCCGATATTGCAAGCCTTATGGTTCTTGTCCTGCCGTGCCTGCCACGGCTTATCACTTTTGTGTTTATTATGCTTAACATGTCAAGCTCTGCTATCAGGTCACTTATCCTTCTCTGTGTCAATGGTTTTATGCCAATCTTGTCACACAATGTCACATAAAGGTCAAAGACGTCACCTGTAAATATGTATTCTGAACTCTTTTCACTTAACATCAATATGGTCTTCAACAATATCTTTGACTGTTTTGGTTGCGTCTTGACTGCTTCCACTATGTGATCCAGGTCTATCTTTGATTCTGCGCAATCTACATGGCCTATTGTTATCTTTGTCATGTTCTGGCGTTCGGCAAGTTCGCCTGCAACCCTTAAAAGGTTTAATGCGCGTCTTGCATCACCGTGTTCCTGAGCTGCAAGGGCTGCACATTTCTGTATGACGCCATCTTCTATTACATCTTCATTAAATGCAATGTCTGCTCTTTCTAAAAGTATATCTTTTAGTTGAAGTGCGTTGTATGGTGGAAAAATCATCTCTTCATCTGACAGTGAACTTTTTACTCGGGCATCCATGTTCTCTGTGAATGATAGATTGTTTGAAATGCCCACAATTGTCACCTTTGAATTGTCTATGTCTTGATTTATCCTTGTCAGTGTGTATAACAGTTCATCACCTACTTTTTCTATAAGTGCATCAATCTCATCAAGAACTAAAATTACCACACCTGTCTTTTCTTCAAGCGCTTCAAAAAATATCTTGTATACCTGATCTGTCGGTAGACCTGTCGCCGGTACCTTTTTGCCTAAAAGACCTGCCAGGTATGCAATAAGACGATATTCTGTATCTGCTACTCTTTTCATCTTGCAGTTGACATACAATACATTTATTGTCACATTGTTTGATGATGCTATCTCTTTAAGCTGGTTTACTACATATTGTGTTACAAGCGTCTTTCCAGTTCCTGTCATCCCATAGATGAATATGTTTGAAGGTCTGTCTCCTTTTAAGGCGGGTGCTAAAATACCACCTATCATGTTTATCTGCTCTTCACGGTGCGGGACAGTATCAGGCGTATATCTTATGGTTAAAGAATTCTTGTCTTTGAAAAGTGTTTTTGAGTTCATGTAAGTCTCAAACAGATTTTTCAATGTCTTTTGGCCCAGTCATAACACCTTCTAAAAAATATATGCTTTTTCTACAAGAAATTAAGGTTTTTTTAAGTTTTTTAACTTGTATATATTCTATAGGAAATAAAGGTTTAAATAGTTATTGTTTTTGAAAACGTTTACCCTCACCCCTTGATTTCTTCTGGAAGCCTTTAATTTAATCAATATTAGAAACAAATATAACACTGTTATATATTATATTAAAAAAAGTACTTGTTTAAGGTAGAAGTGTTCTATAGGAAATGAAGGAGTGACTCCCTAAGGTGGTGATTTTATAAGATGTTTCCACCTTGGTAGCTGTTCTCTTTCTGGTCTTCATAATGGGCATCTGAGTCTAGTCTGTTGAAAGAAACTTGCATAAATCTTACACCTATGTCAATTGCTGCGTTTGGAAGGGTTGGTTTGAATAAAACTGTCAATAAACCTCTGTAACCTGCTTCGCCGAAACCTGTGACTATATCACACTGGCAATACCTGAAAAGCGATGATCTTGGTTCTATCTCAAAATTTGTGTTTTCTGGCGTGTTGACCTTTTCGCAGGTGACTGCAAGGTATGTCTTTTTATCGTCAAGTTCTATCAGTGTGCCTTCATCAAGAATTATTGTCTTTTCTGTCTCTATATTTTTAATGTGACCTTCGAAACCTTTAAGGACGTATGCAGTTCCCAGTTCTGGTCTTTTTGCGCCTGACTTATCTATCCTCAATTGGCCTGCCTTTTTTACCTCAATCAATGCGGCAAGCCTGAAATCAAAACCGTTTGCTGTAATCTGGATGTCAATGTCTTTATAATCAGAGATTATGTCTTGCTCTTTTATGAGCCTTTTCAATGTTTCGCTTCCCATGACTGTCATAATAATACCAAAGTAATTTATGTCTTGAAGTTTTAAAACTGTTTATGTTGATTAATTGTGACCTTCACTCGCATTCAGGGTATGCGGGCGGTGTGGGGCAGATATCTCTTGATGATCTTGAGGCTGCGATGGATAAGAAAGGAATAGATGTTTTTGGGACAGGGGACTGTCTTCATCCTCTCTGGTCAAGATTTCTGAAAGATAATGTTGTTGAAGCTGAAGATGGACTATTTTCAAAGAAGGGTAACAAGGCACGGTTTATGTTGCAGACAGAAGTCATATTTACTGCGGCTGTCGGTTCTGGTCGGAAATCTGTCCATACAGTCTTATTGTTTCCATCGTTTGAGTCGGTTGACAGGACTTGCCAGTTACTGGAAAATATTGGTGTCAAGAACACTATTGGCAGGCCCTTCATTAAATGTGCTGATAATTTTGATGTGGGCAATAAACTGTCAAAGATACTTGACATCGATGACAAGATTGAGGCAATACCTGCGCACGTCATGACACCGCAAGGGGTCTATGGGTCAAACAATCCGATTGACAAGATGAAAGATTTTTATGGAAGTGCGACGGACAGGATAAAAGCTGTTGAAACCGGGCTTTCGGCCGATCCTGAGATCCTTTCGCTTATACCTGAACTTGATGATTATGCGCTTGTATCAAACAGCGATGCGCACTCGGCCGCACTTAACAGGATGGGGCGTGAGTTTACAACTGTCGAAACCACGTCCTTTTCATATTCAAACATAATTGATGCCATAAGGAAAAATAAGATTGCAAGGACCGCTGAGTTTAATCCGACTGAAGGCAGGTTCTTTCTGACAGGACATAGGGTAGGGAAAAAAGGACATGGCGATGCATATTGTGTTTTTTCACCTAAATATACGCCTAAAGACAATAA
The DNA here is from genome assembly GCA_013138765.1 of Candidatus Nanohaloarchaea archaeon. Taxonomy (GTDB): domain Archaea; phylum EX4484-52; class EX4484-52; order EX4484-52; family GLR71; genus GLR71. The sequence goes on along the minus strand of WTCB01000083.1, from coordinate 7,535 downwards.
GTGTCCCATATGCGGCAAAAAGCTGACAGTGGGAGTTCTTGAGAGGGCGCTGCAGCTTAAAGATATTCAGGGGGGTACGCGAGAGTTTGGTGAACTGTCACCGTCAACAAAAGATTTTGTCAATATGGTGCCGTTGGTCGAGGTCATAGCTTATTCAGCCGGTGTGACGTCTGTTGTTTCTGCCAAAGTGGTTGCGCTTTATGACAAGATTGTCGGTGCTTTTGGCAATGAGGTAAAAATCTGGTTTGAGAAGGATTATGTCGTCAGGAAAAGACTTGAGTCTGTTGATGCAACGGATAATGTAATTGATAATATAATTAAGGTCAAGAATGGCAATTTTAGTTTTTCGCCTGCAGGGTTTGACGGAACTTACGGCAAGCTTGTGGTGGGGAAAAAAGAAGATGTGTTTGAGGTCAATGTAATTTCCGGGAAAGCATCAGGTCAGAAAAGAGTGTTTTGAAGTTTTTTGTCTATAATTTTAAAACATTTTATTGCGCAGTTAGACTATGGATAAAAAAAGTGCTGCCAGCATCTTTATCAATGCGGGCATACTTGCAGAGCCTGAAGCTGTTGATTATGTCGTCGACAAAGGCATTGACGCAGAACAACTTTCAGGGAAGCTTCTTAGTTCAGGTAAATTTTTTCTTACAAAAGATATTGCTGAATCTTTTTCTGAGGAAGGCAATAAGATAAAAAATGTGGTGGAGGTCAAGCCTGCATCTAAAAAGAGCATTGCTAAAGATATTTCCGGATCGGTCAAGATAAATTCTCAAGACGAAGAACAACAGAATACAAAGACGTTGACTGATTTTGTTGCATATTTCAACGATCGCTATGAAAAGATAAAAACCATACTTATGGCACACAGTGAGGTCAAGAATCCCATGTCTGTGGGCAGGCTTAAAGAGGCGGCGGATGAGAAAGGCGTCTGTGTGATAGTCATATTATCAGACATCAACATAAGCAAGAATGGGCATCATATAGTGAACATTGAGGACCCTACAGGTACGATGACTGCAATTATCATGAAAGATAAGAACATAGGTGAAGAAGCAATAATATCTGATGAGATTGTTGCACTGACAGGAAGTGTCAGCAACGGTACCATGTTTGTCAATTCTATCGTGTTCCCCGATGTGCCTGTCATGAACGGGTTTGATAAAAAGATAGAGGATGACGTCAGCGTTGTAATGATTTCAGATATTCATAAAGGCAGCAATGAATATCTTCAAAAAGTTGAGGATAAGTTTGTCAACTGGCTCAAGAGCGGGGAGGACGGTGCCGGCAAAGTCAAATATATCTGCATGTCAGGGGACAATGTTGATGGTGTGGGCATCTATCCGGGGCAGAAACAGGACCTTAAGATACCAGACATATATGATCAGTATCTTGCGTTTGAAACGTTTATAGAGAGGATACCCGAACACATTGAGATTGTCATAATTCCCGGAAACCATGATGCTGTGCGTCTTGCTGAACCGCAGCCTGCGATAGGCAAGAATTTTTTCCCTAACATAACAGGGTTTAAGAATGTTCATCTTGGACCTAATCCGTGCCGGGTTGAACTTCACGGGATGGACAGTCGAGCTGGCATGGATGTTTTGATGTATCACGGGTACAGCTTTACAAAGATAATCAATGCGGTGCCTTCACTCCGCGTCAAAGGCATGGACCAGCCTGAACATGTCATGACCGAACTTCTTCGTAAACGTCATTTAGCGCCCATGTATAAGTCTACACAGCTTATGCCGTCAGGGGACGATCTGCATGTGATCAAAAGAGTGCCTGACATTTTCCAGACGGGCGATCTTCACTCTTTTGCAATCAAGAATTATAGAGGTGTCCTTATGGTGTCTGCTTCAACGTTTCAGGGGCAGACTGCATTTATGGATAGGGTGGGGCATGAGTCTAATCCGGGCAAGGTCACTGTTGTGTCTCTAAAAGATAAGAGACCAAGGGTTTTGGATCTGATTAATTGATATTTTTTATTGTATTTTTCTCAGAAGGGAATTAAAAGACCGGGCATAGGTTTTAGGCGCCCGGTCAGGGGTATGGATTTTATGAGGGATTATAAAGATATATAATCAATAAAGTATATATAGTTTTCTGTAAATATTGATAATTATTGTTTATTTTGCTGTATTTATTGTCATTATCTTTATTTTTAATTATCAGTATTTACATATTTTTATATACAACCTTATCTAAATTGTCATAAGTGGTATGATGGGTCTGTCGGATAATGAGAAAAAAATATTAATGTACCTTTTTGAAAATCCGCTTGCTAGCAATCATACTATTTCCGGGCACATGAATGTACATCATGCGACCGTGAGCGCTATAAGGAAGAAGCTTGAGGAGACGGTCGGATTATCATATAGGGTTGATATCAACCCTAAGAAGGCAGGGCTTGACGGTGCCTATGTTGTTTATTTTGCTCTTGCTCCAGATTATAGGGGAGAGAAAGAATTTTCTAATTTTGTAAAGATGGTCCAGGGGATTGAAGGGGTTTTAGGGATAGGTCTTGTCACTCATAGCATATGGGATGGATGGTTTCGCGTAGCTGCAGTACAGGGCGATGTTGACAGGATATTTTTTATGCTGAAAAGAAAGATTGGAAGTTATGCGGAAAAGATAGAGATAATAAAATATGTGGATGCAACTGAGTCTGGCGTACAGGACATGAAAAAATTGCTTGAGATCCTTTAAGTTTTACATTGCTTAATTTAGGATTGAGTTTACTGCAGGCGCAACGTATTTTATGTCAACCGGATTTCTGAAAGATAAAATTATATTTTTCTTATCTTTTTTTATGTCAGCCGTGTCTAAATCATAGTCACCTATCATTTCAGAGCTGTCAAGTTTTTTCATCATGTCTTCTTTTTCGCCTTCAGCCATTAATTCAATTGTCCGTACAAACATAGTTTTCACATTCCCAAATCTTAAAAAGCAACATCACACGATATGGTGTTATATTACCATAATTGTATGTGGGCAGAAAAGTATATATAGGTCTGGAATTATGATATATATTATTTATTATGGTTCACTTAAACACAACAAGGTTTAATATCTTTTCAATCAAAATAATTAAACATTAAAAGTATTCTGACGGTGGTTATTGTTTTGGAGATAGACAAGGAGACAAAAGATTATTTTGATTCTCTTGATAAGGAGATTGATAGGGCTTATGCTCTTGCGGGAAAAGCACGAAAGATGAATCTTGACCCGGAGCAGAAGGTAGACATACCTGTCGCCGAAGATCTTGCTGCGCGTGTTGAAGGTCTTGTGTCTATGATATTTCCTGAATTCATGGGTTCCGGGCTGAAAGAAGGCATACGTGAACTTGAAGCTAAATATGGCAAGAATGATGAACGGGTTGCACTTGTATCGGCTGAGATGGTCGCTAAAGAAAAGTATTCTAAGTTTGAGTCAAAAGAGAAGGCAGTTGAAGGAGGAATCCGTGTAGGTCTTGCGTATCTTACTTTAGGAGTCGTGACTGCGCCACTTGAGGGCATCAGTTCTGTCAAGATAAAAGAGGGGTATATTTCACTTTATTATTCAGGACCTATAAGAAGTGCGGGGGGGACTGCGTCTGCCATGTCCGTCCTGATTGCGGACTATCTTCGGAAAAAGATGGGGCTTGCGAAATATGAGGCAAATGAGACTGAAAGGAAGAGGTATGCGGCAGAGGTCGAAGATTATTACAGGCTTGTGGGCATGCAGTATCATCCGACAGATAAAGAGATTGAGATGATCATAGAAAATGTCAACGTGTGTCTTGACGGGGATCCTACTGAAAAGTTTGAGGTGTCAAACTATAAGGACCTGCCGCGTGTTGAGACAAACAGGATTCGAGGGGGCATGTGCCTTGTTGTGGGCGAAGGACTTACGCTTAAGGCACCAAAACTTCTTAAACGAGTCAATAAGTTCGGAAAAGAGTTTAATCTTGATGACTGGTTATGGCTTGAAAAGTATAATAAGCTTAAATTGAGCGTCAATTCTGTCAAGTCGTCTACTGCTGAAGTTGACGTGAAATACACGCCGTCAACTAAATATATTTCAAAAGTGATTGCGGGAAGACCCATACTTTCACATCCTGCACGACCCGGAGGGTTCAGGTTACGGTATGGACGAGCCAGGACTTCAGGCATTGCGGCCACTGCACTTCATCCCGGCGTTTTTCATCTTACACAGTTTGTGGCGGTAGGGACACAGTTTGCAACTGAGCTTCCCGGCAAGGCGACAGTCTGTGCACCTGTCGATACTGTTGAACCGCCGGTCGTTCTTCTGAAAGATGGGACGGTCAGGACAATAGTCACGGCCGACGATGCACAGAAATGCAGGAAATATGTGGACAAGATTTTGTCTATGGGGGATATCTTAATTCCTTATGGCGAATTTGTGAGCCAGAACCATATACTTTTACCGTCTGCATATTGTGAAGAATGGTGGGCGCTTGAAGCATTACGTCAACTCAAAGAAAAAAAGTGCTCAGTCAATGTCTTGTCTTTTGCTGAAAAACCGTATAAGATTCCAAGTGTGGCAGAAGCTATCAAGATATCAAAAGAGTTGTCGGTGCCTATGCATCCGGCATATAATTATTTTTGGCACGACCTGTCAAAAGATGAACTTGCAGATATTGTTCTTGCTGTGTCTTGCGGTAAAGCAGATGATGATAAGTTATTGATTGACCCTTCTGTCAAAAAGTATTTTGAAAAGTTATGTATCTCACATACAGCAGATGAAGTTTCAGGTAAAATAGTTTTTGACAAGATTGAGAGAGATGCGCTCTTGTTTACGTTGGGCAATCCGTCTGACGTTAACGCGGATAAGCTGTGTGAAACCGTAAACAAATCAAAGAACACAATCGAAGCGATATCTTCACTTTCAGGTATCAGGTTTCGCGAGAAAGGACTTACGCGTGTAGGGCTTAAGATGGGAAGGCCTGAAAAGGCAGAGAGACGGCTTATGAAAGGCAGACCACAGGTCATATTTCCTTGCGGCGAAGAGGGGGGACGGATGCGAAACCTTATGGAATCTTATTCTGTCGGCAAGATTTCGTCTTATTTTCCAACATTCAGGTGTCCTAAATGTAATATGCAGGCATATGGAAATATATGTTTTAAATGTGGTGGGGAGACACAGGAGTATCGGTTCTGTTCAAAATGTAAAAAGAGTGTTCAAGATGAAACACATTGCGGGTTTCCTACAGACAGGTTTCGGCATACACAGATAAACCCTAAAGAAGTTGTTGATATAGCGGCCAAGAAATTAAACATCCGCGTGTTGCCTAAATTACTTAAGGGTGTGCGTGGTGCATCTGGGCGCGGCAAGGACATGGAGATTATTGAGAAAGGACTGTTGCGTGAAAAATACGGGCTTTACGTGAACAAGGACGGCACTACAAGATATGATGCAAGCGATGTTCCCATAACACATTTTAAGCCTAAAGAGATTGATGTCAGCATTAAAGTCCTTAAAAAGAATGGTTATGATAAAGATGTATACGGAAAAGATATAATTGATGATAATCAAGTGCTTGAGCTTAAGGCGCAGGACATAATAATATCTGACAATTCTGATTTTTCTAATGCGGATTATTTCATTAACGTGTGTAAGTTTGTTGATGAACTTCTTGTCAAGGTGTATGGGCTTGAGCCTTATTATAACGTGAAGAAGAAAATAGATCTTGTGGGACAGATGGTCATCGGTCTTGCACCGCATACATCTGCTGGCATCATAGGCAGGATTATCGGGTTCACGCCGGCTAAGGTGTGTTATGCTCATCCGTTCTGGCATTCTGCTAAAAGACGTAACTGTGATGGTGATGAGGATTCTATATTGCTTCTTATGGACGCGCTTGTTAATTTTTCAAGGAAATTCTTGCCTACTACTCGTGGAGCCGCGACTATGGATGCACCACTTGTCCTGACCACGCATCTTGATCCTGAAGAGGTTGATGATGAGGCATGGAGTGTTGATGTTGTTGATTCTTATCCTTTGAGTTTTTATGAAGACACTTTAGAATATAAGAAACCGTGGGAGATACGAGATAAGATTGAGCTTGTTGAGGATAGGATAGGCAGGCCTAGCGTGTATCATTCTATGTTCACGCATGATACTTCGGATTTGAATGATGCTGTGTTTAAGTCACGCTATGTTGTTTTAGAGACCATGAGCGAAAAACTTGATGCACAGCTTAAGCTTGCTACACAGGCCATTGCTGTTGATGAGAGCGATGTTTCTGAAAAGATTTTGGAAAAACACCTTCTGAAAGACATAAAAGGTAATATGAGAACCTTTTCAGGGCAGAGATTTAGGTGTGTGGGCTGTGCTGAAAAGTATAGGCGTGTGCCGCTTACTGGCAAATGTTCTGCATGTGGAGGCAAATTGCTTCTTACAGTTTCTGAAGGCACTATACGGAAATATATTGAGCCGTCAAAGCACATTATGAGTAATTTTAAGGTCAGTTCTTATTTAAGGCAACAATTTGCAATTCTTGAAGCAGAGGTTGATGCATTTTTTGGTAAGAGGGCAAGGCAGTTTAAGCTTGGTATGTTCGGCAAGAAAGATTAATTCTTGGTTTAACCAAAAGGCATATAAAGGGTTTCTATAAGAAATGAAGGGGTCGTGTACTTTTTGTTGTCATGTGTGCATAGGAAATGAAGGGGTGTCTTGAGGAGTGTAGCGTGCACCAAAACATTTATAAATCGTCCATAAGAAACAAGGGAGTTCCCGTGAAGATCAGCTTATTCATGTTCGTGTGTTTTTGGTTATACTGTTTCTTGTTTTTTTAAATTTGACAACTGCCGGTCGTTTATTTATATGTATTCCATAAGAAATGAACAGGTGTTAATTTCACATAACGTTTTTTGTGTTTGTGTGAAGTTGAGATAAGTTTGTTTAAATCAAGAATAAGTATCTATTGTCTTGTTTATCATGTTTTCTGCATCTGTCTCTATAATTTTTCCGTGGCCGGGCAGGATGGTCGTTATGTGAATGTCTTTTAGGCGGTGAAGTGATTCTGCCATTTTTTTTCCATCACTTCCTGGCAGGTCTGTTCTGCCTATGGCATTTAAGAAGATTGTGTCGCCTGTGAACAGTATCTTTTTATTCTTGTCATAGAGGCATATTGAACCGTCTGTGTGACCGGGGGTGTGGATGACTTTAAGTGCGATGTCATCTATCCGTATGATGTCTGAATCAATTAGTTTTAGGTCTATTTTTGTTTTAGTCAGTTTTTTTCCGAATGCAAAGGCACAGCTTTTGTTATTGTCGCCAGTTTCCATAATTTCTGCGTCATCGGTGTGTATTGCAATTTTTGCTTTTTTGAAGGATGATGCGCCGCCAACGTGATCGTAGTGGGCATGCGTGAAGATGACCCGTTCTATGTCGTCGGGGGTTATGTTTAAGGAAGTGAGCGCTTTTTCAAGAATCTTTTTATGGAAACCCAGACCTGCGTCAATCAAGACTTTTTTCTTTATGAGATAGATGTTTGATTCAAGACCGCCTAACTGGATTAGGTGGATGTC
>WTCB01000094.1 GCA_013138765.1 Candidatus Nanohaloarchaea archaeon | reverse complement strand
TATTTAATGTTTTTTGCTGTAAATTGTTTTATTGGCCATAATTGTTTGACCATCAACTGCTAAAGGGATTTAAGATGGCTGGAAATGAAAATATTGAATGTTGTGACAGACGATTAGAATTTATATTGCAAAAAGGTGAAGACTGGCAAGGATATGTGCCTGAAACGGCAACATGTGGTGTCTGTGATACTTCTTTTGAAAAAATGGTCGGAAATGAACATGCATATAAGTTAGTCGAAGATGAAAATGGTTTACATTATGAATGTACTGAGTGCGGTGAACTTATTATGGCAATAGACATGGCACATTCCAAATGGATCACATCATTTGGTGGACTGGGAAACTGTGAACGCGAGACAATCCCGTATTGTCCTAATTGTGAAACAAAACCTGAATATAATGGAAACCCCATAATGCCTAAAAACAAATCTGTGATGAGTCTTTTTGGATGATTCTTTATCTTTAACAAAAAATCAGATGACAAATACTATTTCCAAAAATACAGATACATTTTTAATATTTGCTATCTATTGTATTTTAATATCAAACAATAATAACAACCATAACAAATATTAATTTAGGGTATATAGATATGGCAGAAGAAATATTTCATATTCTGAAAAGAACATTATCTCCATTTATGGAAGTGATACTCTCTGAAAATATCGAACAGTATGCTGATGCAGTCTGCGGTAATCTGATTTTAGATATAGAAAAAACAATATTGGCACAGCCTTCGGTTTCAGATAAATATCTCAGACAGCCATACATCGACTTAATTGCCTTACATAATTCAAATAAGATAAACGAGTCCGAAGTATATGATATCAAGGATGCTTTTAAAAAGGTCTGCGATAATACCAATATTGATTTTGATAGCTGGTATCATAATAATAATAACAGGGAAAACATTGAAAAAAACATATTACGCTCAGGAGACCTATATATGGCGAATTGTTTCTTAGGTAGACTAAACCCCAATCTGATTTTTATAGTGCCTGATAATTCTAAACTTGTGCTGGAAGATGGATATGTCTATGTTGATGATCACCTTGAAAATCTATTAGATGCTTTCAAAAGGATAATAGAACCATCATATAATTATCCTGAACTTTCTGTTGATAAAGCTAAAAAAGTGTTAACATTAGATAATTATCTTAAAGATATAAATCCGGGTGTATTAACTGAATCAGAGCTTTTTGATTTGAGGTTCAGTAAAATGGATTCAATGACAGGACTGGAAATTGAAAAAATAGGGGAAGTTAAAGATATACCTATATCTTCATTGAACAATTACCATCCAGAAATATCTCTGTCCGGATACACTTATGCAAAAGGTTATGCTGTCCCACCAAGAATCATGTTTACAAAGTCCTGAATTCTTCATTTTTTTAAAATGATTATCTAGATATAGATAACATGAATAATAACAATAATAATAATGATCACATCGATGTCGCAGATAGGCATCAATCATATAATATTCTCCATTTTCCCATTAATTGATAAGATTAACATTGAACATGATCTTAAACATTGTTACTATCTTGGGAGATAAAAGAATAAAAAGCGGTATAGTTAAAACAGAACCTCTTGCCATAAACCATTCAACTATAATACCTTCTATGCATCCTACAATAATCAATCCCGAAGAAGAGACTGCCTATGAAATATTCCTATTGCAGGATGATGGAGCCATATCAAAACTGATCAGGATTTGAAACCCGTCCTAAAAATAGAATTGTTCCTGTAGTCTTATCTTGTATCAGGAATATAAATGGATGGTCTGCGCGGAATGTTGCTATACGTGGCAGCCTCATAGAAACACTCTTATCCATAACCACTGCTGTTGCAGCTGCAGCTTCTGTGCCTTCTTCATTCACTTCAACAAAAGCTTGATGGATGACCTCACGAATCTTCAAACCTTCATAGATATTTGAGTCATTTTGCTCTAGCATACCCGTAAAATTTGCATAGTCTGAAAATGCAGTAGGCATACCCATCTCAATAAGGTCTTTTGACATTAAATATTTTGTTTCAAATTTGAATTTAGGTAAATAGACATCTACACGCTGCGTGTATAAATCTGATTTTAAGCTTAATAATTTATCTGTGCTTAAAATGTTATCTATGATTGATATATTGTTAGCTTTAGGTAAAAGTACAAGCATAGACAGATCGTTGCCGACATAAGGTAATTCAAGAATCTGTAAATCATCTGTTTCAGCATAATTGAATTTTGCATCCGCACCAGTTAAACTCATCATCTGTGCTTTTACTGTTTTTTCTGAATTTTCAAAAAAATCTGTTTCTACTGTATTTTTTTCGTCAAATTGTAAATCCCAATTACCTTTAAAATAAATAGCATTTGTAAGTACAAGACGCGTATCTGAGTTAATTATACCCTCTGGTATCAAATCTTTTATTTTGTTTTCTGTCTGTTCCGCAACCCAATCATTTATTGTGAGACGAGATTTTTCTGGTTCTGTCTTAAAATCTTGGTCAATCACTTCACCGCCATAATATGTTTTTATTATGTCAAAATATCCAATATCAAATGAATAATTATTTTGAGCCCAAAGTGCATTTGAAGTGATAAGCCTGCAATCTTTATCACCTTTGTTCACTTCATTATAGATGTCTGCGAAAGCAGGTCTTCGGACGTCAATATCTTTTGGGTAATGAAACACAGATTGTATCTCATCTGATGTTTTTCCTCTTGCACCCTCATAAGTCATCACCATAGCTGCAGAAATACTATATGGTGAAAAAAAGATGTTGCCATCATCAAACTTATATTTTGAATAAAGATCAAGAGCAAATTGATTATTCGCATCTACAACGGCATTTACACTTTCAGGAGTTGCATCTCTGTCATCCAGAATTTTTGGATTACCACCAATACAACCACTAATAAAAATCACTAAAAATATAATCAATGAAAATAGTAACTTTTTTTGAATCATACTTATTCTATTATCAGAATCTATTTATATAATTGCCTAAATTATTGGGTATTTCCCCGAAAATCATGTTAAATAAGGCTTATAAATAAATAATACGATATTAAATATACTGAAGTTTATTATATCTCCTATTAATTTTCAGATCACATCGATGTCGCACATTGACGTGTCTATCTTTTTTTCTATTGTGTCTAGTGTGCGCATCAGTTTCTTGTCATCTGTCGCATTCCTGATCTGACCTATCCTGTCTATTATCTGCCTAAATATCCGTATCACATCACCCTCTAAAAGGTTGGTGTTGTCGATGATGTCAAATATGGTTGCACCACCATAGCATGGGTGTATCAGTGCTGTCAGCTCGCGCATGTGATTGAACTTCTCAACGGTCTTAAGATATGGGTCTGCCTTGATCTGTTCCATAGTCCTGCGCAGGCCAGGACTGTCGTACACCTGTTCAAATTCATTTTTTGGCTTGTCTTCATAAGACAGGCACGCTAAAATCAAGAATATTTTGTAGTCCTCCAGAGTCTTATAGAAGCCTGTACTGAATATCTCTCCTGTTGCAATCTCGTCCGAATAGATCCTTGCTGAAAATGTACCTTTTTTGGTCAGATTTTCTGCCTTTATGTAATTTAATCTTTCAAGGTCTTTTTTTATGTTATTGAAATTGCGATAGATGACTGCAGTCTTCTCTTTGTCAAATCGGTCCCCATATTTCTGGTAGGTATTGAAATTCTTGCAGAGGATATGCTCAATCTCCGCTTTGTTGTGCTGCTTGACAAGATTCAATACTGTGTTTACTGAAAGCCTGAACTGCGACCGGATAGGGTCTGTGTCATCAGTTGTGATGGTCTTTAAAAGCGCATAATTAGTGTCGCGACTGTCAATCACTGCATATGCAAATCCTTCCGTGTCAATGCCACGGCGTCCGGCACGGCCTGCAATCTGAAAATATTCTTTTGAGTTTAGGTATCTGAAAGTCATTCCGTCAAATTTCATCATGGAATCAAAGCATACAGTTTTTGCGGGCATGTTTATGCCAACTGCAAATGTCTCAGTCGTGTAGAGCACTTTGATCAGACCTTCTGAAAATAGTTCTTCTACAAGCTCTTTTATTATAGGCAAGAGGCCGGCGTGATGGAATGCGATACCGTACGGCAATACTTTTTTTAGGTCCTGTGTTGATCTTAGGCTGTTGATCTCATCAGGGGCGTCACTTAACTTTTGTCTTACCTTTGCGGTTATCTCACTATCTGTCCTGAACAATTTTGACTGGGATAATTCGATTGCGTTCTTCTGGCATTTCTGCCTCGAGAATGTGAAAAAGAAACAAGGTAACTTGTCTTTGATCAAAGATACCAGCTCTACATGTCCTGCATATTGTGACTTGTAATTATTCTTTGCTTTTTTTCCTTTAGGTATGATCAATACTCTGCTTCGTGTCTTAAAATTCTTGCGATTCTTCATGATCTCATCAAGTGTGGTTATGCCAAGGGCATCATCATAAAATTTTCTGTGCAACGGTACGGGTCTGACATCATTTATGACTGTATCAACTGTGTGTCCTTTTATGGCCCCGATCCAGTCTGCGAACTCGCGCGCATTAGGAATGGTTGCTGAAAGGCATAAGAGCCTTACTTTGTCGCCTGAAAACATGATGGACTCTTCCCAGACGTAGCCGCGCTCAACATCATTTATGAAATGAATCTCGTCAAAGATTACGTAAGCTACATCTTTTAGTGCCGGGTCTCTTATGATTGCCATGTTACGGTAGATCTCGGTTGTCATGATGACAATCGGTGCATGTGGGTTGATTGTTATATCGCCAGTTATGAGGCCGACTCGTTCTTTGCCGTAATCTTTTGAGAATTCTTTATATTTCTGGTTTGACAGGGCCTTTATCGGGGCTGTGTATATCACAGTTATTCCTCTGTCTATGTATTTGTCGATTATGTAGTCTGCGATCAAGGTCTTGCCTGATCCTGTGGGCGCTGAGACTACAACTGAATGATTCTTGTCGATTGAATCTATTGCATCAACCTGAAACTTGTCCAATGTCAGACCTTTATATTCCATAATAATACTTCTGTGCGCGATACATATAAATTAGTGGTGTCTGTTGATGTTTAAAATTAGATATAGAAGTGAAAAATGGAATTAAGATAAAAAAAATAATATTAGAAAAAAATCAGATTTAATCAAGCATCTTTTTGAGACGATCCACTTCTGAATCTGTATCTTCTGATTTTGTGTCATCTGATTTGGATTCAGCAGATCTAGATTCTTTGGAATCAGTATCTTCTGATTTGGCATCAACCGATTTGGTGCCTTCTACTTTTGAGTCCTCAGTTTTAGCATTATCATCATTATCTGTTTCTGTTTCTTTATCTTCTTCTTTTGAATCGTCAGATTTTGTATCATCTGATTTAGTCTCTTTAGCTTTGGCTCCAGACACATTGATGTTGCCACCGAACAAGTTCAATTCTTCTTTAAGTTCTTTAATGTCCTTGTTCAATTCGCTCTCTTCATCAGCCATCTTTTTTGAGATCACAGACAATTGCTTGAATTCAAATCTAAAGACTATCAGATACAGCACTATAATAATACATGTAATCACTATCGCTTCTTCAATCGGGAAAAAAATTCCAAGAACAGGTATATTCATATCAATCAATCCATCACATCATTTTATTCGATATAATCTATCATCATCTGCTGCATCTATATCTTATCTCTTAACTTTTTGAGCTCTTCTTTTAGTTCTCTTATGTTCTTTCCAAGAAGCATCTCTTCGTCATCGTATTTTTTTACGATACCCAATATCTGCTTGAATTCATATTCCAATATGATTATATAGGTGACAAGAATCACAAAAAAAAGAGCTATAAAATCCAATAGATCAATACTTATCCCAAATATGTACATAACAAAATCACATCATATCCAATATATCAATTAAATTGTCGCAGCCACTATTTATAGCTTATTTGCCTTTATCCTAACTGCCCTCTTGCGCAGATAAAATATTAAGACACCAGCCGCCATTATCAACAATAGAGTCTCAATCACCCTTAAACCTGTTGATGTTGCACCGGTCACATAAAATTGCCCTGTAGTTGCGGCCAATGTCGTGAAATCGTCTTTAAATTTAATGTTTGCAATATACATCCCTGTCGGTGAAGACATAGGTATTACGAACTTTTCTGAAAGCTCTGTCTTCTCAAGAGGCTCTAGATTGTCAAGAGCATGGATGTTCAGATGGATCAGTTCCATATCCTGAGTATATATCTCACTTTCAAGGTATGGTTGCTCTATCTTGTCACCGCCATTAATTATCAGAATCTCAAGGTATCCAGGCATTCCTGAATCATACCTATCATTTTTTGGATTGACGATTATTGTCGGATATGCCTGTTCATAAATCACAGTTATGGTCTTCAATCCATCACCTTCCATCTCAGGTATAATGATTGTAGATGTTGCCGCACCACCCATATATTCTAGTTCTGTTCCGAAAGCATCTTTGGCTGAGACTATATTATCTGAACCGATTCCAGTATTTAGTTTTATGTTTGTATATTTCTCTTCTGCAAGGTTTTTCAGGAATATGTCTGTCTTTACCAATACCTTCTTGTCATCAAGTTTCTCTACAACCTCTGTAGTCTTATCAGTACTGATTATTGGTGGGGTTGTGACACCTACAGTATACAATCTTGATTCCATTGCATAGATCTTTGAATTCCAGAATGCATTTGTTCCAGCATCTGTTGAATCCAGATCCAATGACTCTTCAACCTTTTCGCCACCCATATCATAATAGCTGGCATAGGCGTTGATTGTGTCGTCAAATACAGATGTGCTGAACTGAGCAGTTGTGGATCTCTTGTTTGGATTGTAGACCTCAAAGTCTTTAATCCATAATGCTGGAGTTCCCACAATCACTGATTTTGCAAGCTTAAAGGTGCCATCATCATCAATGGTCAATGGTTCTAGAGTCTTTGGTATGTAAACCTGAACAATACCCATGTTTACAGTCTCAAAACTTTGTCCCACAATTGGATCGAATGCAGCAATCTGTACAGGTAATGTGTAAACACCGCCTGTTGAAATGTTTATTTCGTATCCTACTTGAATATAATTATTTGTAATATCCCAACCATCTGTTGCATTCTTTCTGTATTCCCATACACTGACATTCAGTCCATCACTTAATGTTGTGTAACCCATAAATTCAAGATAATAATCTGTGCCGTTCACAAGAGTATCTGTACTGTTCTGAACCATAACACCATTTGCTGCAATGCTGAATGAGATGTCTGCAGGGATATAATCCATAAACTTAATATCGTTAACAGCACCTACAACACTCACATTTATTGTTGCATTGACAATTGTTGGTGTTGCAGGATCTGCTACCCACAACTCTTTATAACCTGTCAATGAGTTCTGGCTTGCAGATCTAGAAAAACCTGAAGTTGCTTCTGTCAATGTTGTACCTGATTGTGAAACTAATGTTGCGTTACCGGTAAACGAAAATGTTTCGCCGTTCTCAGACAATGGTGCTTTTGTAATTATATCATAAATAACAATTATTGATTCAGTTGTTTTAAGATCACGACCTACTGCACCACCGGCTTCATAATCAACTGTACTTAAGTCAGCAATATCAACTGTTATTGTACCATTGTTACCTGCACTTGATTGTACTGTTGTCACAGTTAAACCACTTGATGCTTGGTCCAGCTCGAAATCTGTGCTGTTCAGATATACTTTAATGGAAGTTGCATTGACTGTAAAATTTCTGTAATTTGTATCACCATCTGCATATCTTGGTATCTGTGATATGATAGTTATGTTATCTGCATCAACCTGACCATCTGCATTACCATTACTTGCTACAGTATCAATTATAGTCAGTACCATATCTGCAATCTGAGGTGATAAAGTATCAGATGTGCTTCTTGAATAAGCCATATCGAGACCATAAAGAGTCGGCAATTGCATTGTTGTATTTATAATTGATGAATATGTGTACCTGCCCGTATCATTCCACATGACATACCAATCAAAAGATGCAGCTATATATGGTTTTGTATCATCACCTGGACCATCTGTATATCCAGTATAATTTTGTGTGCCTGGAACTGAAAGATAATTCCAAGTCCAAGTCGCATTTGCAGGTTCTATCGGGAATCCTGTTATTGGGTTTACTGTGTAAATTTTTGCAGCTGTAACATTATATGTCAGATTTCCTGTTGCAGATGAAGTTGCAGTATTCTTAAAAAAACCTCTAATCTGCCAAGGTGTGGCACTTACCAAATCAACACCTTCCCGTACCGGACCTCTTGTGAATTCGCCAGTGACTGTGATTCCTGTCATAAGTGCAGCATCAGTATATTCTGCACGTGCACCAATGTCTGTTGCTCCAACGTTAAGGTTTACTGTATTGCTACCATAATTTGTGCCACCAATCATTGTTGCATTAAATGAGATTGTGATTGTTGTGTCTGCTGCAATGTTTCCATCCCATGCAATCTTATCTATATAACCATCTGCACCATCACTGCTTGAAGGTGTTGAAGTTCCACTAGTCTCACCAACAGTGCTTGCAGTTATATTTAATGCGTCAACACCACCTTGGGTATCAGTATTAAATAATATTGTAAGGTCAACTCCATTCAGAGTCACACCACCAGAACCTGCATCATTTCTTATCGTAAAAGTATAATTCATTGTGTTTGTATCAGTTGCTAAGTTATCACTTGAATAAAGATCATCACCGCCTGCAGTGTTTACCACAGTCATCGTAAGATTTAAAGAAGGTGCCCAGTCATAATCGGGAAGATAACTTGAGTCATCATCTGTTGTGTCGCCATCATCGCTTGTGTTCAAGTACATTGTTGTCCTGTCAGTCAGGGCAGGATAAGAAAGTGCGTAATTTTTATATGCTGTAATTCCACCACTGTATTTGTCACCATCTAAAGTCCATGTCTCAATATCAGCACGGGAACTGGCCTGACTTGACAGATTCACACGTACATATTGCAATACATCAACTGTGTTCGGAACATATACATAGACTTTACCTGTTCTAGTAACAGCACCTGTAGAACCATAACCTCCAGCACCACCAGCACCTGCATCACCAGCAGTATAGATCGGATCAGTTCCGGAGACAGTCTCAGCCATATATACCCGCGGACCAGTAACACCTGATACCACGCCAATCAATAAACATAAGCTAAATAGCGCAACTAAAACAATTTTTTTATCCATAACAAATTACCTATCATCCAAATATAACATATTTTTGTTGTCAATCATATATAATAGTATCGGTTCTCAAGGCAACCAATGTAACTTATCCATACATGATCATAAACTCAAATTTTATTCAATTTTTTCTTAAGGTCAACCAAATTATCATTGAACTCTTTTTTCCTATACAATCTTACCAACATCAGAGATATCAGTAAAAATATAAGACTGCCCACAAGATAAATACCAACCATATACATTGTTTTTATAGGACCCACCTCAACATTAAATGTTTCATAATCAGACCCGATAATCCGGTCTTTAGAATATGCGCGCACAAGAATTGTGTATACACCAGATGCGGAGGGATTGAAGTTTAAAGTATCAAAGATATTAACTTCTTTATGAACACTTACATTTTCAAGCAATATGACTTCAGCATAAAAAGTATCTAAATCTTTTGAGGATGAAGGACCTAAAACCTCTAAACTGAGCTGAACCTGTCTTTCATCTCGTGAAGGCACATACAATACAGTATAATTAGTCTTTCCTTTAGTATAAGTTAAATTATCCAGATTTATAACCAATACATCAGAATAGGCATCATAAATAATATTTATAGATATTGATGAATCATTTTTTATTAAAGGTATCTGTATTATTGTACCGCTGTCAACAATTGAATATTCAAGAAGAGTACCATACGAATCGGTTATATTGACAACATCTAACCCTTCGGGATATATGAATGTCACATTTTTATAATCTGCACCGCTTGGATTTTTAAGAGTTATGTCGGCAAGCATCTGCAAAGTATCCCCGTCTGAATCAAGCACGATCAAACTTTCCTGAGTCCTAATGACCGGAGCCGTAATGATGTTTAATATGTATGTCTTTGACTCATTTCCTTTAAAGGTCCCTTTCCAATCAACTGTGAAATCATCTTCTGAGTTTATTGAATAGATTACAGGAACACCATCATCCTCCGTAAGGTCAATGTTTAAAAAATCAGACAAAAGTTCAATATCAAATATATTACTTACAGTATAGGTGTTTGGATTATAGACCTCAATTGTCTTTGTCCATACAGGAGGTATGCCCACTAAAATATTTTCAGCCCCATATTCACTTTCTTTGATCTCAAGAGATTCAAATGAACCCACATCATTTATTATCCTCAAGGGAATATGTATGTCTGTCACCTTCATATCACCGACCACAATCGTATCTGTTGCAGGAATCAATGCACGCAATAATAAATTATAAGTCCCATAAGGCAATGTCAATGTATAACTTAACTTAAGCAGATCATTGTCCTTCAATATGGGACCACTACCAAAGACACCATAATTGTTTATATTGATTGAATATACCATACGATTAAGTTCAGCAGAATATAGTTCAGAAACAAGTATATTTTGATCACCCATAGATACCCAGGATCCTAACTTTGAATCATATTTCAACAAGTCCACTGAAAGATAATCAAATAATATAGCACTTTCTGGAATGTCTAGAATAACCGTCATATTATCTAAATCGACACTATCATCACTTATCAGCATATATGTACCCGATATCTCAACAGTATTACTGTCAATAAAATTTGATGCAGCATTGTCTTTTACAAGTTCAAATACTGGCGCTTGTATCGAGGGCATACTGCCCGATCCAGAGGATCCACCCGAATCGCCAGAAATTACTTCTTCTTCACCATATAGTGTAACTGTCTCCACCAAATCCAGACTTATAGGAGTACCAGATAAAGTTTTTGCAACAACTGCCGTGTTAAATGAAAAAATATTCTGACTTTTGATCGGAGATGTCGACATGGCATAGACCATGCTTATATCATTATTCAATTTTAGATAATTGCCCGCAACAACAGATAGGTCATCTATATTTAGATATACAAAACCATCTTCAGTAGCCATTGGCATCTGCACAACCAACATTTCAGGAGTTATATCCAATAGGGTTCTGTTACCGGTTGAATTTATATGATATACAAAAATATCCGACTTATTCAGTTGATCCCATGTGTGGACAACACCACCATCCGACTTATAAGGAATGGAGGTATTGATTGAAATTGAAGCAATCTCAAGAGCTTCATGACCTAAATATGTACTTGTAATATCTACGGATACATCCTCATCTGAAATCTTATGAATCGATGATTTACCAAGACTTATATCCGCGACGTAAAGCTCTGGCAGATCTATAAAACTTCGAGTGATACCCTGATATACAGATGGACCCCATACAACACCCCAATCAAAAGCGACAGTAAAATATTTTTCAGAGGCATTAGTTATAAGATGCCAGCCAGTATTGTATATTTCTCCAGGAGATAAAATAAAATCATCAGAACTTTCAACTAAAGGACTGTCAAAATTACTAATATTATATAATCGCCAGCCATCAACAGTATAGCTTAAGCCTTCAGCAATATTTTTTATGAAACCGCGCGCACTTGTATTATCCCCAAAGACCATATAGATACCATTGTTTATCGGACCTCTTGAAAATAAATCAGAAAATGAAAGTCCAGTAAAGGTCGGACCATAATCTATCGCCTCAACACATGAAGTACAGAAAAGATCAAGAGAATACATAGCCTCATCAAAATTTATACCGGGAGACATATCTGCATATACATATATATCAATACCTGCTGTCGCTCCGGAATCTATATCACCATACCACACCAATGATTCGTCTATACCATCTACATCTGAATCAAAAACTGAAATATAACCCCCAGACACACTCGGATTATATAAGTGTGCGGCATCATTTGACCCATAGTTATCTAAAGGCACATTAAATGAGAGATAGACCTCCTCTAAATCTTTAGTCGCAGTAATTGATAATTGATATAAAAAGGTATCTGTATCCCCCGCAGATAGATCAGAACCACCTTTGACATTCATATAATTGAACACTAAACCGATTACAGGCACTACTGAGGGCTCTGTAATCAGATACCCTATATCTTTTGGACTATTATCAGTATTCAATAATAACCTTGTTGCATCACCAATAGTAGGTGATGCTGCAACTGGCGCATATGCCGTACGAGCGATAAGGTTTGTATTGACAATCTCTGCATTTGATAAGTTCAACCGCAGATATTGAAGGACATCTTCTGTATTTGGGACTTCAACTTCAATTGAACCAGTAGGTGTGGTATTATAAGAGACACTACCATCAGTATAATAATAATAAGTCACATCTTCATAGATAGAAGCCACCGGATTATCAATTGCCAATAAGATATCAGGGAATATCAATAAAGCACATAAAAACAAAAACCCAATATTAATTACAGTATTATTTTGCATCGATAAAACTCCTTATATCCAGACATCATTAATTATACATAAGACATTAATATAGATTTACTATATTTAGGGAGACTGTACTGAGATTAAAGTAATTTATGTTACTCCCTCATGAAGCATAATTAAGTATATATACTATAGAACGATTAATTATAGTCATAAAGTAAGTTGTCAGCAATCATTTATCTACAAGCACACATTGTGGTTCTATGAACAGATCAAATAAAAAGAATAGAGAAAGAACTGTACACCCTGCGGTATCAGTCATAGCCTTAACCATATCATTTCTTTTTATATATACAGCCACACAAGGATTGGCTATCGTCTCTTCGGGTGAGATCCCACAATATGACATAGAGACATTGCAAGATATCCAGACAATAGACATCATCAATACACATTCTACCCCTGAAGTTGGAGGAATCTGGACAATATATTTTAATACTACAGGTGACGGACCATTACATATATCTAATCTTAATCCGGACGAAGTTGCATTTAATTCACTTTATTACAAGGATACGACAATAACTGATCCGAATGATTGGATAAAACTTCTTTCCGGCATCACAACTTATGACATTACAACTGATTGGGATTATAGATCTGGAAAATTGATCAATGATGTCTTAAGTGAAGGCAAACATGCAATCGTTTTTGATTTTGGTTTTGCTAACACTGTATATGCGTACAACAATGCATTCACAAACCAGAAAACATTTGACTTAGATCTTGACAATCCAAATTTTGGTTACGAACAGAACCAATTGAACACTAGTGAGTACAGTGCATTGTTTGCATTTGACCAGAACAATCATACTGAATTTGCAATCAATATCCCTAAAGATGCCAATGTCACATCATCGACGATCGATTTTACTGGCCAGATATATCCGATCATATATGATGTCGGTGTAGATATATGGGATGTAAAGGTAGGAGATATAAGTACTGTGCACTCCGGAAATGAGATAATCATAGGCTCCTATGACCCCTCAAATAATCTTAAGGTGATAAGTTCCGCCAATATAGATATCTGGGAAGTTTCCGGAACATCAGACAATTATAATAGGTATGATGTCGCAATCGGTAATTTTACAGAAGATATAGGATCTGAAATAGTCACAGCAGAACAGGATTCAGATCTTACTATATACAATAGTACAGGCTCTCAAATCTGGAACTTTACAGTCCCCGGTGAAGGTAAAAGTGTAGCGATAGACAATATCACTTCAGACAGCGGTAATGAAATTCTTTTCGGTACATCTACAACAGACCATAAGATATACCTTATCAATTCAAGCAAAGATGTGATCTGGAATTTTCCCGTAGACAGTGATGTGAACACCATATCAGTCGATGATCTTGATCTTGACACCTATAATGAAATCGTAATCGGTACTGCAGGCGGACAGATATATGTACTGAACAGGACAGGACAGGAAATAAATAACTGGACGGGAAATGGTAATGTCGGTGAAGTCTCTATAGGAAATGCCAGCAATGATAATGGATTAGAAATTGCAGTTGCTACAGACAACGCTACAGTATATCTGTTGAATTCAACACTTGACGAAATTTGGAGTTATGAAATCCTTACAGACAATAAGATATTATCTGTCGGAATCGGAGAATTCAGCGATACAAATGATGGAGATGAAATATTTTTTGGTTCGGATGACAATTATATATACATACTCAATTCAACCGGAGACCTGATACTCAAATATCTTTCAGATTCAGATGTACGTGCAATCACACAAGGGATCGTAACATCCAGTAATGGCACAAACATATATGACATCATAGGAGGGACGATAGGAAGTGAACTACATATATTGAACTATGATAGTTTCCCAACAGATTTAATACTTGACATAAATTCTGACGATAATTATGATTGGAACTTCAGTACGGGCGATGGGAGGCTCAGGTCAACTGCAACATTGGATGATGCTAATGCGAATATCAGCAATAACCTGAACAGCTATCTTGATGGTGTGTGCGCAACACCGCTCTGCGATGTACCATCTACCATCTATGCATCAAATGATGTCGCAAGAGGATACCTTAATGTGTCTGCTATAAATATCAGCTATGACTATAATGCATCCAGTGTTGTAAGTTATGCAATCATTGATCATTGGTCACGGACTGATTCAATTTCGACAGATGAAACGATCGTTTCAGAAGGTAAAAATATCACTTTCGATAATTCTGCAATAGATATGATAATCAGATACATAGCAATAAATGATACTGCCACAAGTTGCGGCCTTGATGAAACATATATCAATGTTACAATAAATATTGCTAATTATTGCAATATCACATCTAAAAATTTCATCGTATCTGCAGATACTACAATATCAAAAGTCTTGTGGGACAATAGCATGAGACTTGAAATGCCAATCACAATAAATGAATCCGGCACATCTAAAACATACTATACTGATAATTTTGATGTCATCAAAAATGTAACAGTAGGAAATGATAACACATATGGTGCAAGTCTATTTACAGACATCACATCAAATGCAACCATTGATGATACTGACCCGGAGGTTCATGGAGATATAAGATTAAGTGTCATATGGGACTCGAATGTGTTTGACATTACGCCTGCAACAGTATGCCCTACAATGGACAGTTCTTTAGCACTTGGGTTCAGCGCATGCAACAATGACACAAATGGTAATGGCATCTATGACTTTATAGAATGGATACAACCAAATCTTACTGCAGGGACATCTGTACAATACATAGTCAAGGCAGCCCTTAATCTCCACGCCAATATAACTGATGCTAATGTCACATCCAACTCAGGGATATGGGGGAATCCATTCAACTATTCTGTGCATATAAATGACAGTGACGGTGACAGAGTAAATGTTACATTATGGGTCACTGTAAATGATACATGGGCTGATAAAGGCACAATAACTGTTGATGGTTACGGTCTGGCTGAATTCAACAATATATTGTCTACCAAAGAATGGGCTTTGGCCACTAACTCATATAAATTTGAATATTTCGATTTCAACTCTACAGGCTATCAGATACACAGCAAGATCAATACTACTGATCATTCAGGACCTACAATCATCAAGCATAATGTTACTGTATCTAATGTGTTCGGCAATGATTCTATTGTATACAGAGAGAATGATTCAACACAGATCTCAGTCATATTTAATGATACCACACTTAGTGTACCTGTAAATGAGCCAGATATCAGCTGCACATTTTATATTGCACACAATGGGCAGAATCTTACATTTCTGAGCACTACAACAGTAAATAGTACTGGTCATTGCAATCATGACCTTAATCCTGACAGCAATTATTCTGTGGGTGCACAAATGTGGAATGTGTCAATTGATCCAAGATATTATAATATGCAAGACATGTTAAATTACACTGTCGATGTCAAAGGCAATGCAAGTATCAACATAGTCAATCCGGGCCATAATGAGAGCATATTGCGAAATACCACAATATCGTTCAGTGCACAATTGACTGATGAATATGATATTGATGTTACGGACAGTTCCATCAAGACAACCAATTATACTTGCACGTGGCATTTCAACAATACTGAAATTGGTTCAAGTCCTGTAGGTCCTGACGGATCCTGCATATATAATTGGATACCTTCTTGCTCTTATGTTAACCTTGAAGATTATATGATAAATGTGACAATCAATAGTACGGTGCCCGCTAATTATTCTTTGGATTATGATGAGTCTTATGATGTGCGGCTGACTGATAATATCATACTTGCTATAGATACCCCTTACTATCATCAACAATTCTATAAAGGAAATGAACTCAATCTGAACAGTACTGTGACTGATGGATGCGGCACGCAAGACCTGAATACATATACTGTCAGCTGGTATGCAGTAAATAAAAAAGTTATATTAAATATCACTGAACTTTCTGGCACCAATATTACAGAGGTACCAGCCATCATCAAAGCATCAGCTCTTGAGGCAAATGATATAAATGTAAGTCTCTGGAAAATAAATTCAACAAGACTTGAATTTATCTCAAATGGAACTGAATCGACTGTACCGATGCAGATCCAAAATGTCAGTATAGGCCAGACTTATATGGACACAGATTCTGAGATTGTTTTCTTGATCAACATGAGCGCTAATGAAAGTCTGACATATGTATTATCCTTAGATGAACAGAACCCTAACATCTATAGTGATTATACATTATCATTTATCAGAAATAATGATTTTTCAGATAATGGTACAGAATATTGGACTGGCGACGGTACAGCCCTATCCGTCGGCAACACAAGCGTGTTACAGATATCTGCTTTTGAGAATATTAAAAATGTATCACAGACACTTTTTGAACCTATAGAAACAGAATATGTCAAAATCAGATATAGGCAAAATAATGTATATCAGAATATAGAAGCAAATGTAACATTGATTATCGATGATTATGTCTGCGATCTTGAAAATTTTACAGATGCTTTCGATACTACATGGAAAACTATGCTGTGCAATGACCCACAGATCAACGGTTCAACAAATATGACACTATCTGTTGTCGATACTGGAAATGGTGAATCTACAGACATACAGATTGATCATATCTGCATATCCGACATAAATGGAACTTGCATCAATTCGATGGCCGGTTCTGATATATCCGTCGGATATGACACTAAAACTTTCTTAGGTAATGGTAACACCACATGGTCAACATCATTGAATCATACAGTAGGCGCACAAAAGATTGTTGCATATGGTTCGGGTCCATATTATGCAACCGAAAAGACAGATGTCACTGTAGATATATTTGGAACCAGTCAAGTCTCGAATGTATCGGTCTCATCTGCGAGCTGTTCTGAAGACGGGCTCAGATGTTTCTTAAATTCAACTGTAGAGATAACGTGCAATGTGAGTGATGCAAATACATCAACTGGCATATTCAATCATACTGTCAGTTTCTATGATAATCTGACATTCCTCGGTAATTCAAATACAGATTATGACGGCATCGCCACATACACATGGATCAATTCTACAAGTCTAAAGGCAAGCCACCCTATAATCTGTAACATCAGTGATGCACCCGACATATATTATAATGTCAGCCAGAATGTATCGGATACTGTAAATGTCTCATTTTCAGATGATAAGACATCAGGCAATATTTTATTTGATACCTCTTATTTCTTGGCTGAAAACATAACTTTCGGTTGGAATGATACAGTCAATATAGGTGTATTGATAAACAATACTGGTAATTTTGATATGTTCAATCCAGAGATTGCATCTTTTTACAATACCGGGTTTTCAATAGGTTCAGATAAATGTGACAGCATATTACCATTTGGAAACTGCACAACTAACATCATAATCAATGTTACACAATATGCCGCACTTGGCAATAATACACTTGATTTCACATTGACGTGGGACAATAACAACACTGATTTTGTCAATGAAAGCATCATAGTTGATGTCTTAAATACTACATATCTTAAAATAACAGATGCACAGATTGATTCTTCTGAGATATCATATAGTGTCACTAAAACTCTTGGAAACTTTACAATATCTGCATTCGGAAACACACCATTGCCTAATGTATCTATCAATACTACAGGTGGTAATTCATCAATTGTAAATGACTGGTTGAATTACAGCAAAAATAATTTTGACATAGGTGCTACAGAAAATGATACCATAACTGTCAACATCACTGTTCCTGAAAACATTAGTCTTGTAGGCAGCTACTGGACATACATCATCGTAAATGATACTGGGTCTTTGTGTTTGGGTGCCTATGATTCCTGTTCAGACAAGATGCTTTTAAACATAACAGTCAAAGATCTTGACTGGAAAGTTACTGTTACTGATTATGAGGTTACTGCAGGCAAAGGCGGACCCACTGAGATCGGTTCATTTAAACCGGTTACAATCGTCAATGGTCTGGATCAAAATCTTTCTTTAATCATCAATATCAGTGGAAATGGAAGCAGTTATGTCACTGCAGACATCACCTTAAATGATACTATCTTATCTATTGTATCGGGCGATAATTATACAATATTACCATACCTTAATGGAATACTTGACATAGACTATAATGTCTCTGATGCCAATATAGGTCAGTATGAAATCAATGTGACCATCACAAGCATTGATAATGATCTTGTTCCTCTTTCTGTTACTGAATTATTGTCACTTTCTGTGAGTGCGTTAAGCATCGATATAACATATCCCACAGAAAGTCAGCAGGCAGGTCCAGTCAACAGTTCGGATAACATCACAATATACGTAGATGCAGAATATAATTATGTGACCATCACTGATCCAGATGATATTAATTGGAGCGTCAATATCAGCGGAGTCCCTTGTTTGCATGGTGGAGAAACAGTATTTAATTTTGCGTATGTAGGCACAACTTATGATTATGAACTACAGTGCAATGTGCCTTTGAT
>WTCB01000081.1 GCA_013138765.1 Candidatus Nanohaloarchaea archaeon | reverse complement strand
GTCGTCATCACCGTCAATTGCATAAACATCAGCTGTTAAAAAAATAGTTAGAGAAATAAGGAAAATCAAAATTAAAACTATTCTTTTATTCACAATAACACCTTGTAACCTTACAGTAGTTAAACATTATAAAGCTTTGTCCTACTTAAGGCTGATTTGGGCGCTAAATTTAATAAGGATTTCGGGCGGTTTCTGGGAAAATTGAAAATTACACACATATATATACAAATAGTAGTCGGGTATATAAGTATAAATTCATAATGATTTAATCTTGTATATAAGAGGGAAGACAACATCATATTTATACCACTTTAGAAAGGGATGAATATTCAGGAATTATTGAATGGAATATACTCTAATCAAACATATTATATACATAAGAATATATTCTAATTAACTCTATGGAAGTTATGGGTGGATTCTTGAGACATTATACTTAAGATATAAGACTAATCATTAAGATCTTTTTTTAACTTGTCCATCAGGCGCTTGAATTCTGCATCATCGGCAACAGTTATGTCTTCTGTTGGTTGTGTTTCTGTTTCAGGGGTCGAGTAAGAGGGTTCAATATCAGTAGGAGTTATGTCTGATGTTGAGAGTTCTTGTGTTTCAGGCGATTGTTGTTCTGAAGTATCTTGCGAGATTGGATCTTCGGCAACTGCAGCATCTAATGGTCCGGTCATTATCTCAGCCTTTATCTTGTTCAAGCCTTTAGGTGCAGAATGACTTGACGAAGAGATAATAGTATCTTTTATTACTCTCTTTTTAAGGGTAGGGCCTACATCTTTCTTTAGGTCGGAGATCATAGATATTATATTTTTAGGCACTATTGACGATTCCTTGTTGAAATTCTTCATCAGTTTCTTTTTTGTCGCTGCATCCATCACCTTGTCATCTTTTATCTCATCTGAATATATCGGATGACCGTGCAATAGTTTTGATCTTATTTTCGACAGATGAGTTATATGGGTTCTGATATCGGTCAATTGCTTGTGCTTTTCAGTCATTATCTTGCTGAAAGTCAGCTTGTCGATCACACGGGTGAAATACTCTTTCTCTGTCGCCTTCTCTTCGGAGGCAAGTGTGGACTCTTTCTTGCGCAAGTCTTTAAGCTCGCGGGTCAGAGAGATGAATGGTACAAAGTATCCCTGCAACAGATATATCATGATCAAAATAGAAATCAGAGTTCCTGCAATGCTGTATTTGTTTTCAAGTATCCATTTCAGGCTTTCTTTGTCGGTCATTTCCTTGTCAAGATTACCAAGACCAAGGTCAAGCTTTGTGTTTATGGACTCTAATCCCGTTACATCATTTGAATCTACGGCTTTTTGGGCGTCCGCGATAAGATCTTTTGAGAACCGTAACGACTCTTCATACAAGGATGTATCAACACCCAAAAAGTTAAGGTCATCTATTAGAGTCCTAAGCCGGGCATAATCCTGCTTGAATGAATCAAGCTGCACTACCAATGGATTCTGTATGAGATTTACCACAACCGTGTATTCTTTTGAGATGTTTTCGGATATTATGTCAATGCCTAACTTATACCTGCCCGGAATCTCTGAAAGGTTTGATGAGATTGTTATCGGGAATGAACGGCGCTCATTCAATTCGAGTGTAAACTTGTCAATCATGTCGACTGTGCAGCAGTCAAGACTGTAATCTGCTGCGAGATATAATCTGGTGTCACCTGTGTTCTCTATCGAGGTCAAGGATTCTACAGTCTCGCCAGTAACTATATTTATGACATCATCTGAATCAAACTTGAAGTCATCTGTGGGTACCTGGAAGACCTTGTCAAGCTGATCCTGTATGTAATTCTGGACATCAGAAATTGCACCTGAAACACCACTTCCCTCAGTATTAGTTGAAATACTAGATGGGTCTGTATTTAAGAACATTATTGGATTGTCTTCATCATCTTTAGTCTTTCCGTTTTTGTATATATCCACAGCATCTGCAGAAATTCCAAATGACATTACACTTTCGGGAGCTATAAGTCTCTCCAAATCAGAATAAATGTATTCAGAGACTTTTATAAGTGATACAGAATAAACTGGACAGTTAGGACAAGTTACTCGAACTATTGATTCTTGTGTCTCTTCACCACGTATATTTGTAACTTTCACTGTTAAAGGTATGGGTGCACCAGCCACATAATATTTGTTGTTTGGTATCTCTTCAAAACTTGCAATCAGATGATTTGTGACATTTACACTTGCTGAAATGTTTCCAGCATTCCCGTATTTTGAGACATTTGCATTAAATGTATACTCCGAAAATTTATTTGAATCTGAATCAGTTGGTGAATCCGCAGTTGTAATCTTATATTGTGCGGATGAATTTATCGTGTTGTTTACAAGTGATACTGAATTATCTTTAACTAAATCTAAAGATAGGTTGAAAGAGGATACACTTCGATTGTTTATATCGTAGACTAAGACATCTATATCTATGGTTTCACCTTTGTTGTAAGTTAAGTGATTGGGCACCACTACCCCCTTATAGACATCTGTGACATTGAATCCTGTTGATTTTACTGATGTTGCATTGTTGTCTGAGATGTCAGAAAGATAGATAATATATGAATAGTTTCCAATAGATGCAGTCTTATCAAAACTAGCTGTGTACTTGCCGATACCAGATAGCTGTGCGGTCACATTTGTCTTTGTCGATGTCGGGTCTGTCACCTCAACAATTACACTGTTCACAAAAGTGTTGTCTGTTGCATTGACTGTGATTTTAAGGGTGTCGTTTAAGTTCACCATTGCATAAGATGAATGATTTCCTATGACTGGGTCTTCTGTATCAATATAAGTTACATTTATTTCAGTTACAGTCATATTTGTTGAATAAGTTGATGAGACATTGACTTCTATGTCGGAGATACCGATATCTGTCGTGTTCAGTTCCCAAAATATAAGGTATCCATCTTTATATTGTTCATAAGATATGTTACCCGGAATTTTAAGGAATATCTCTGAATCAGAAATATTCAATACGGTTTCATCTGTGAGGTTCATTGTCATATTGACATCAACTAAATCACCCTTTACAGGATATATGTACCAGCTGTGATTATAGATATTGTCAACTGGAATCATAAATGTATTGTTATAGCCAATTGCAGAGATTATCTTTATTGTCCCGTAACTTGCAAAAAATGATGAGGTTTTAGACATATCACCACCTGCAGATACAACGACATCAACTGTGTAATTGTCTGACTGGGTGATGTTTGAGTAGGTGCCTGAGTAAATAGTTATGTTTGCATCAGAAGTATTTAGGTAGGATAATGTGATCTGTTCAATCGCACCTTTAGGTTTTGTTATATTAACAATCACTGATTCAATTGATGAAATGTTATTTTCAATTGTTACATTAATCTGCAATGTGTCTTCAACAGACAATGATGTAGTATTTAATGAAATATTTATATTCATATCTCTTACTTCAAAAGTGTAATCTGATTGTGAAATAAGAAGATTATTCGCTGTGTCATCTGCATAAATTGTGGTGATGTTATAAGTCCCTATCTGTGCTGTATCATTATAATTTAATTCCCAAGTTTCACTTGTTGCCATACCGCTTGTGTGTTCTAAAGTCTTATTTAATTCGGATGAATCTGGCATAACAACAGTTGCCCATACTGATACCACACCAACATAATCATCAAGTCCATAATACATAGTTTTTGTTACATTACTATAGATTATGTCGCCTGAATAGCTGCTCGTTGACACTAATGTCGGTGCAATTGTATCAATTATTTCAATGCTATACTCTTTATTTATTGAATATGATGATGAAATATTATCTGTTGCATAGATTGTAAAAGTGTAAGTTCCGGGGTTTTCAATCAAGTCATAAAATGTTGTGTTTAAAGAGTTTCCTGAAATTAAGTTACCCAAATCTATGCTCTGATCAATTCCATCAAGCGAATAGATGATTGACAGATTGTTAAAATCTCCTGTATGATTTATTGCATCATATTCATTTGTGACATCAACTGAAATGTTAAATGATGTGTTTTGATTGATACTGCATGGATAGACATCATCACATTTAAGGGAAGTTATATTAAGGGCAGGAGTTATTATTTTTGATGAGGTTCCATAGTCAACAGAATCATAGAACACTTGCCAATTGTATGCTTTATCTATCGCTTCAACTTTTGATCTTATCGTTTGAGCAATCAATGAAATCTCTGTTGTTGGTCCTGTCAAATTCAAGTTTATTGAGACTGTGTTATTATCTGTGTCTAAAATTGGTTCTACTGTGCAGGTTCCTTGTGAAACCACACATTGGTACGGTGTTAAATTTAGGTATGCAGGTATTACATCATTTGATGTTTTTGTGTTTGGAGGTATGTAGACTGTTAAAGTTTTGTTTGACATTGTCTTGTTGAAATTGATTGTCAGGTTAAGGGATGTGTTAGTCTCTGCGATAGTTATGTTATCTATTGAATCAAAAGTTATTTCTGATGCCGGCACAACTGATACGAAATTAAGATTTATTGTCTCTTGAGAAATCTGTTTGGAATTGCCTAAAGTGTCATTAACATATAGGTTGTATATGCTGTAATCTGTTCTGTTATTGGTGTCTGTTATGGTTGCCGACCAGGTATCTTTTGTGTAATTATAATTTTCAGGAGTAAGAGTATAGTTTACTTCAGAATCTCCGGATTGTTTAAGTGCCATGATTGCTGAATCAATACGGATACTATCTGATAGGTTGACTGAAAAAGATATCTGATCACCTGCAATTATTCTTATGTTACCGTAATTTTGATCTGCGTCAACAGATAGATCATATCCAGATGCAGTTGGTTGTGTGTTCTTTACAAAAAATGTTGTTGAATTATCATATGCTTTATTTCCCAAAGAATCATTTGCAGTTATGTTTACTGTAAATGTTCCCGTCTCCGAACCTGCTACAATGTAGGTCCCGTTGTAGTCTGTTGTTGAACCAATCTGAGTCAATAGTATCTGTGAGACCATTTCATCGGCTGTACTTAATATATAAGCCAATACTGTATCTATCCCATTTGTATCGGTGACTGTTGCATTAAATCTTATTTGAGTTCCATCTTTTGCAATTGATGGTGTGCGTACAAAACTGGACAATTGCGGTGCATTAAAGTCAGTATGGAATGTTCGAATTTTCTCAATTGTTTTTCCCACATTATTTGTTGAATTTATGTAGACTGTACAAGTTCCTGAAACATTACAAAAAGTCGCTACATCAACCATAATGTCTTCACTGCAGTTCATTTCTTGCCAACCAGTGGATGAAGTCCCAACAATGTTGTATGAACAGTTCTGACCTTGGTGGTCTGTCTCTGTGTGAGACACTGTGAAATTTGAATTGAAAGCAGTACCTGCTTGAGGGGATATGAATGATACTTCCGGTGGACTGTTGTCAATGTTTAAATTAATTGTTGAGGTTTTTATGTTGCCGGCTTTATCTTCTGCAGATATCTCAATCATGCAGTCTGTGAGGTTGGTGTCGGCACAGTGTGAGGTAATGAATGCATAGGATTTATCCTGACCGCAAGATATTGTGTTATATTCACTCCAAGACTCTGTTGTGTTTTTGTATCGTATTTTACAAGCATCAATCAATCTATTGTCTGTTGTGCTATAATCAATTGAGATTGTTCCGTCTGCCCAAGTGTTGTTTATTGCACTATCCATTTCAGTTATCGGAGGGATACGGTCTATATAGAACAAAGATGTTTCGTTGACCAAGTTTGATAGTTCATCAATTGCTGAAAAATTTATGCTGTAATTTCCGTCAGACCATGATGCGATATCTACTTGATCTGTGAAATTACATTGTGTTTCTGCCACATTTAATTTTTCGGATGAATTTAAAGATGGATTTGATTGATTGTATATCATGTATGTACAGCTGTCAATATTACTGCCTTCTTTTTGACTCCTAAGGTCTAATGTCATTGAGGTATCATTTGTGTAGATATTATTTGGATAAAGTATTGTTGCCGAAGGTAAAGCATTATCAATAGTTACGATAATTGATTGAGTTATGTTGTTGCCCAATGAATCGTTTGCAAAAATAGTCAGGTTAAAAATACCATCATATACACTTGAGTTCCATGATGATGTCCAATCATCTGTCAAGTTTAAACTCCCATTCGCGATGTTTATCTGGGAGGAATTGTAAATTATGTAATCAGCATAGTCTATTGTGCCATTCTCTGAATCTTCTATTTCTGTCCAGATGTTTATGATTGAATTATATGTTCCTCCCGCTTGTGGATTTATAAAAGTTATTGACGGGGAGGTCTTGTCGATCTTTATTGATTTTGAATTCGGCAGTTCAATATTTCCTGAATTATCAATTGACCGATAATTTATTGTTTTTGTACAAGAAATACCTTGTGTGCAATTTATTAGGATATCATTTCCAATAGTATCCGGTGTGCAAGTTTCAGTATCATAGACACAATAATAAGTCCTATTGCAGCCACTTGCCGAATCGGCACAGTCTAGATGTACTTGCTGGTCTTGTCCAACCCAATCAGTTGAGGTATAATTGTCTGTTGTTTCTGAGGGAGAGCTATCGACCATGTATGAATACAAGACTTGCAATATGTTATTTGCTTTATCATAAAGACGGAATATTATGTTTTTGTTTCCGTCATCTTCAGACCATGAAGGAATAAAACTGTAATTTGCAGTTTTTGTTGTAGATGATAATGGCGTTATAGGGATATAATTATCTGTTGAATTAAAGTTAAGGAAGTCAAAATACGTATCATCTGAAACATTGATTAAAAAATCAATATCATGTGTTATATTTGAGGTATTTATCGGAAAAATATCATCAATTGTCGGTGCATTTCGGTCAAGGATTATCGTATAATCTAATGATGAATTTATGTTTTCCGCAGTATCTTTTGAACGGATGTATATTGTCTTGTTCCCATCAGTTACATCACAACCGTAAGTTGGGTCTGTGATGTTGAAAGAATTATAAGTTATTGCTGTTCCCTCGCCTAAAAATTGCAGCCAAGAAGAGTATGTAACGTTATCGCATGAAAATGAGATGTAATCCGGTGTGTCTTGTGGGGTTTCAAAAGACATCTCAGGAGCCATGTCATTTGTGTATCCTAAATTGTTTTCAATATATGCCGGTATGTCTGGTTTTGTCTTGTCGAGTGTTACCAATAATATTGGATCAATAGTAGGACTGTTACCTGCAAGATCTGTTGCGGTGAAATAAATATTACGCATCCCCTCAAACATCTCTGCAAAAACAAGAGGGGACGTTGAAAAATTATAGATCCCATCACCATCGTCATCAATAAGCTGGTATGATGAATAACCAGAGCTTACAGAATATAAGTAGGCCATAACTGTAATATTTTGTTCATCCATATTTACCTCAATTGATATGTTATCACCTGCTTTGTAAAATGTGTCTGGGTCGGATACACCAACTGATGTGAATTGAGGAGGTATAGTATCAAGAATTATTGAGTCTGATGCATGAGTTATGTTTTCTACACCTGTTTTACTCTTTGCACGGATGTAAATTGTTTTTTCGCCATCGGTTGCATTGCAGCCATAAGCACCCCAAACGGAATTCCCTAAATATATAGACTTTAGATAATTATCCAAATTCAACCAGAGTATGTGCTCATTTGTGAAATCTATGTTGTTACATGAAAATGCAATAGAATATGTTCCTGAACCAAGAATTTCATTGATCTTAATATTTAAAATATGAGAATTTATATATTCCGCATCATAATTTATTGTGATCTTGGGTGTCTGCGGGACTGCGCGATCTATGATGAATGTTCTGTTGTCATATTTACCCCAGTGGCCTGCACTGTCTTGGCAGTGGACCGATACTGTGTGTGTACCGTCATTAAGATTGTATGGTGGGGCGGTTGCATTTATTGTAATTGTTGTAGTTTCATCACTTTCATCGAATATTCCATCACTTGCTGACAATTGGATGTTATTGCCGTCTGTTGAATTGTCTGAATTAAAATAAAACTCTGAGGCGTTTATTGTTGAGATAAGATCTGTACCCCAACAATTTGCAGTTATCGTAATATTGTCTTTTGTCTTTTCAGGATAGATATTGCTTATACTGATTCGTGGCGTGTAAAGGTAATTGATTATGTTTTTCATCAGGGTTGCTCTGGTTTGAGCATTATAAGACCCATAATCTGGTATCAAAGAATAAACAGTATTTATTGGAGATATTATTGATTCAAAACCCAGACCGAAATATACTACCTTATGTGTCGGGAGGTCTGAAGCTGTTGCGATCCCAATAGAATCACCGCCAACTGCAATTACATAAAATATCTCATAGGATACAAAATCATCAAATGCGCCTATGCGTGATATCTTACGATTCGTCTCATGTATATTTGAATCCATTTTTAGTGCGACATCAATTATAGGATTATTAGTCTCTGAAAGAAATAAGTTATAAATATTATCAGGACCATAATCAATTAACCATGACAATTGTTTATTCTTATTTAGATAAGGTGGATCAATTACATTTAAATAATCATTAAAAAATGAAGAATCGGATGTATATTGATTAAAACCTGCATGAGTACTGCTTAAAAAAAGATTCCCACCAGAACCCATATATGTTTTAAGATGAGTTATGTCCTCTGCAGTCAATGTACTTGATGATATTTCCCCAGTAAACCAGATAACTATATCATAATCTGATAACGTATCGTAGTCTGGACCATCATCCCCATACGACACCCATTCAATCATATAATCTTGACTATAGATATAATCATTTCGAACTAATGCATCAGTATAATATGACAAATAATTAGAATTTCCCGTAGAGATTAAATCATCTGCAACAATTAATATTTTAGGTCCCGGAGACATTGCAAAACTCAAAGAAGACAAATAGATAAAGACTAATAAGACGGATGAAAAAATTACAGTTTTATCTCTAATTAAAGACCTATGTCTATGCATAGTATATAATTATCAGAAGAGGTATATATAGGATGTTTTTTGTTGTTTTTTGTTAGGCACTACCATATCCCAAATAAAAGAATGGGACCCCTGTGAATTTCACAACAACCACACATAAGGTTGACCATCAAAACCACCATTCGCTTGCGCTCAGGTGACATGTCAGTCCGATACTTCTTTGCGCACATCACAAATAATAAACATTGACTTCACGCTGAAAAAGCGTGAATGTCAACTGCGCGTCGACGGAGCACCGGTCGTTTTGAACACAGGTCTGAGGACCCCCAGCCCACAAGGATGACCAATGTAGACAATGAAGGCACGATGCCTTCAATCGTTAGCTACCCTAAGGTCCCATAATACAAATATCAGTCAAGGACTTTTATATCTATTGCGCCACGGTACTGGCAGACGCCGATGTTTCCGCATCTGCGTTTTGCAATGATCTCTACTTTACGTCCGAGGTCTGCACATTGTTTCTTTACAGTCCCTTCAAGGTCGTCATAATCTTCGGCAGGGACAAATGAATAATAGTTTATGATTCCGCCTTTTTTCACTTTATCTAGCGCCAGGTCTAAGAATTCCGGTGCGTCTTTCGGGGCGGGCATGAGGATGCGGTCGAACTTTTCAGCGAAGTTAGGCACTATGTCTTTGATGTCGCCCGTAAATATCTCAATCTTTCCTTTCAGTCGGTTCAGTTTCATGCCTTCAGCAAAAAGGGCTGTGGCTGCTGGATTTATCTCGACTGCGCTTATCGTGACATTTCGCACTTTGGCAACATTTATCGGAAATGGTCCGATGCCTGCAAACATGCAAAGGATGTTCTCGCCGTCTTTTACCTGCGCAGTTATCCGTTCTCGTTCAGTTCCTAATTTTGATGAAAAGTATGCTCTTGTCGGGTCGGCTTTCAGGCGAATGCTGTTCTCGGAGTAGATGGTGTCGGTCCTGTCACCGATCAAGGTCTCATATTTGCCCACACGGTACTTGCCTGAGACATCGTCAACCTTCCTCAATACGACTTTTATGTTCTTGTGAAGGCCGCACAATGTCTCGGC
Organism: Candidatus Nanohaloarchaea archaeon; assembly: GCA_013138765.1. Classification (GTDB taxonomy): domain Archaea; phylum EX4484-52; class EX4484-52; order EX4484-52; family GLR71; genus GLR71. The sequence goes on along the minus strand of WTCB01000081.1, from coordinate 19,287 downwards.
CATAAGCATCTTGTGCTGCTCAATCTCTTTCGGCACCTGGATTATCGCGATGTCGCCTATTATCTCAAAAGCGCGATATATGTATTGCTCGTCTTTTTCCTGGATTTTTCCTTTAAGCGCTTCTTTTAGGTTCATAGAGGACATTTAGGGAGGATATATTTAAATGATTAAGTGTAATATATAATATGGGATATGTTGATGTGATGCTGGGATGCCTACTTGACAAGGCTGGATCCGATGGAATATTCAAATATACAAAAATAATAGATGTTCCTGCAGAGCATCTGGCAGGACATAATCTTGACGGGAAAGAATCAGAACATAAAGTGCCTGTCGATATTTTTTTTGTGCTAAATGAAAAAGGTCTAATAATTAAATATGATGTTAATTTCGGGCAGATCATCTTTAATGAGATAAGAGACATAGTCAATGGAAGTTATAACAAGATATTGGGAGACATACAGACAGATAAAACAATTTCTATTGATGATTGTCAAGCAATACTTCGTGGAAAATTAGATGAAGCAATCAATAAGGACCTTAAACATTATCAGGACGATTTAGGAATTGAGAGAAACTATCTTGTCGCCGCCGTCAGAGACGGGATCAAAGGGAATATTTTGGAACCAACACCTGACATAATCTATGGTTTTGAAAAAAAATATCAATTGGATGAATTTGGTACGATACACATCCCAAAAGATGATAAGGTCATGCTCAATATAATTTATACAATAATTAAAGGTCAAAAAGTCATCAAGGAAAAGACTGTCCATGCATCAAAAGCTGAATTTAACGCGCAACGGGCCAGCTGATGATAAAAGATATAAACATGCGATGATAAAAATAATATTAAGTGATATCTATGATTGAATTTTTATTTGCAATTGCTTTAGGTGTGGGCAGTGTGGTGCTTGCAACAATCAGTTTGGGTGAACTTGTTGAAGGGAGCAAAAAAGGTAAATATGAGATTTCTATAGGTTTATATAAAGTGGAAGGACTAAATAGATATAATAAGACACAAGAGTTAAAAATTGATGGAAAAGTACATAAATACTCTGTGTCACAGTTAAGTCCCGATAAATTAATTATTGGAGACTATGAAAAACCTATGAGTGAATCCACAGCACTTCGAAGAATTGGTGATGACTTTGTTGGATATACAGATGATTCAAATATTGAGAAAATAGCAGAGATCATCAATAATACAGAAACAAAAAAAATAGATGAAAAATCGATAAATATACCATCAAAAGAGATTGATTGGATTAAATAATTATCATTATAATGACTTCTCAAAAAGCAACATTAGACGGGATCCTAAACAGTCTTGCTGAAGAATATGATGTGGATAATTTAGATACCATACAGACAATTAATAAAACAAAAATATCTGATTCAGAGGATGCAATTTTTGAAACTATTGAATATAATGAGGATCCCACGCAAATTTCAAGCAATATTATCGATACACTCAGAGAACATTATGGCAAAATTAAATTAAATGATGAATGTTCAATAGTCTGTGATGGGCGATATGGTTCTGTTTTGATAAATGATGAGATATTAGTCAAATATATAATCAGTAAAAATGTGATTGAGCATACAAAAGAAGGTATAATGCTCTTTGATGTCTTGTTCTTTTTTGAAAGTCCAGATACTACATTTTATGCAGCACCAAGATATTTCAGACCATTCTTCGGAAATAATCATTATGGAAATATTGATAGCGAAAGGATACATAAAGCAATACACAATATGAAAAAAACCGAATATTATCATTTTGAGGACAAGATTTAAAAAAGTCTTCTTTGAATAATTGGTTATGTTATACTTGATTGGGCTTGGTATCAGCGATGAGAAAGACATCTCTCTGCGCGGGATTGATGCGTGCAAGAGCGCTAAAAAAGTATACATCGAACTTTATACTTGTCCGCTTGAAATCGATATCTCTAACCTTGAGACAATTATCGGAAAAAAGATAGAAGTTCTTGATAGGCGTGGCGTTGAGGAGAGCAGTAAGATAATCAATTCTGCAGTTGTCAAAGATACAGTCCTTCTTGTCGGTGGCGACCCTCTGTCTGCAACGACACACACCGGACTCATACTTGACGCTCGCGAGAAAGGGATTGATGCCGAGATAATTCATTCATCATCAATATTCACTGCAGTTGCAGAGTGCGGGCTGTCACTTTACAAATTCGGAAAAGTCGTAAGCCTGCCGAAACCGCAAGATAATTATTTTCCGACATCACCGTATGACAATATCTGCGATAATCTACAGTCAGGGGCACATACACTGCTTCTGTTAGATATTGGTATGAGTGCAAATGATGCTATTTCTGTGTTGGGTGAGCTTGAAGATAAGAAGGGTTCTAAAATACTGCTTTCTGAAACAAAGATTGTAGTGTGTGCGCATCTTGGCAAGAAAAGCAATATTGCATATGGAACATTAAAGGAATTGAGAGATGTTGATTTCAGCAAGCATCCGCATTGCATCATAATCCCCGCAAAACTTAATTTTTCTGAAGAGGAATATGTAAATACTTTTAAAAAAATATAAGTCCACATTATGAATCATGAGCGATTATGAAGATAACCTATTAAAAATAATTCATAAATCTAATGAGCCAAAAGAATGTCTTAGGACGTTAGGGTATGATGACCCAAAAATGAATATTATCGCATTAAAGGTAGATGATTCACTATTTTATTCTATTAAAGCATATGGCAATCATCATGACAATCAAAATATTACAAATATCCCTTGTTGTAATGAACTTGGTGATATTATTGGATATATATCAACCATGATGCGACGTGGATTTGAATGCATATCCAAACTTGATGAAACCCGTCTCACATTCAATATAGAACAATTAGAACATAAAGTTGAAAGTCATGAAAATGGTAGCATTACAATAAATATTAGCGATACCAATTATACATACAGACCATTAAATACTAAAGAATGGTTTAAGTTAAATGAATTATTGACAGACGAACATAAAATTTAAAAAACAAAATATAAATTCAAAGGAGATGTATGCACATGTTAATTGATATGAACCTATACCTTATTGGTGTTATTATCGTAATGCTTCTTGGCATTGTATTGGGTATGCGACGGATACTTTCTCTTGAAGAAAAGATCACCTATATCTTGGGTCTCATAAAAGATGAAGAGGACAGCATAGACAAAAAAGTCTATGTATCCAACAAATATAAATTGAGACAAAATAAGATACAAAAAAAGAAAAAACTTCTTTCAAAGATTAAAAAAAATAGTTGATCCTTATGAGTGTTGATGAACAGCTTGAGACAGAGACACTCAGATGGACTGAAAAATGTAAGGTTGCTGTTTTAGAAGTCAAACCGGTCGGCAAGAAAGGTGAAGAGTTCTTAGTCAATATCAAGGCATACATCTCTGACACGCAGCATTTTATTCTCGAGGGTGACCTGGTTCGCGCATTTGAGGCAATAGTCTGGGCATGGGCATGGCTTGAGATAGGGACTGATATCGGTGTTCTGGTCAAGAAGAATTAAGTCTTGTTCTTTTCAGACGAAAGGTTTTAGTGTAAATCATTCTTTGTGAAAGAACGGTTTTGATATAAATCATTCTTTTCAGACGAAAGGTTTTGATATGAATCATTCTTTTCAAAAGAAAAGCTTGTTATTATTAAAACATATATTAATCTGGAAGATACAATAAGTATCATGATTGATATCGTGTTTCTTTTTTTAGTGTTCTGCGTTGGGTTTGTCAGTGTCGGTGTTTTGGGCTGGAGCAAAGAACAAATTGTTAAGACAATAGAAAATAAAGTCAAGGAGGTGAAAGATTCTGGAGATTCAACAATGCAAGGTCTGAAAGTAGTCTATGATAAATATGTTGACACTGCAGCAATAGATACGAATACCAAGACAATATATACAAATCTCGAGGACATACATAATGCAGTAACAGACACAACACAGAATCTGTATAATGCTATTAAAAATGATTCTGAGCTCATTAAAGAATTAGGACTCGATACAATTGATAAAACGTATCAAGCACTTAAAGATTCTATAGGTGATAGTGTCATTAGCTCAACAATATATCATGAAGCAGGGCATATTATTTCTGGTGCGAGTGAAGTAGGAGCTGAGCTTTACAGATCCATGAGAAATGGATATGATGAATTAAAAAAAGAAGATAAATTAGAATATGCAGTGTCATTCTATAATCTGGTCAAGAATGGTGCCGATAAAGGACTTGAAACTGCGCAAGAAACATATAAGCTCTTAAAAGAACAGTATGGTGCGACAGTTGAACCAATAAAAGATCTTGTCAATGCAATGTTAAATGCTTCTGAGAAAATCAGTTATAAATCAAAAAGATTTGTTGATTGATTCTCAAATTATATTATTTGAAATCATAATCAATAATCATCATAGCCATATCTTCCATAACGACCATATCTGCGTCGAAATATAGGATCACCGTCTTCCATACGAGTTATCTGATTAGAATCTACACCTTTTTTTAACATTTTATCTTTTATTTTCTTTTGTTCAGCTTTAAGACGTTCTAGTTCATGTGTATCTCCATCATGACCTAAAGCATCTATCTGCTTCACAATCTGCCTATAACGATCCTCTAATTTCTTAATAGCATTATAGCTGCCATTACCCACGCCCAACAGACTCTTTACAACCACAAATGCAACATACAGCCCGGTCAGCTGGAATACATCTGCAAGGCCTATCCGTACTGCATATCCGCCGATAATCAAAAGACCGCCACTGTTGACAAATATGATACCGCCTAAGAGCATCAGGACTATCGTCATCGCATCCTTGTGGTCGGACAATATTGATGTCGGGCTTCCGCCTGAAAGTGATGATCCGAATCCGACTATCATCAAGAAGAAAAGAAGGCCCACAAGGACTGTCATGCCACCAGCTGTTATGTTTGTGAGGAAGAGCGCAAATTCACTGAATACGGTCACATACATACCCATAACAAAGGCGATTATCGCATTTATCTTGTCATTGTTGAACAATTGTATCTTACCTAAAATCCCATAGACTATCGCAAACACTAGAAGCAGTGGCAGGATTATGTTGAACAAGCCCTGTTCCTCAAGCCTTTGGATGAGAAAGTCTACGGTGAAAGCCATGTCTGTAATTGGTTCTCCGAGGTATATATCTGTTTTGTCCCTAATAAAAAATCGTGTAATACCTTCAATGTATCAATTGTGTAATTTATGACATAATTGTATAATTTTCTTTAAATATGATTGAATATTTTCTTAAAAATAATATTCTGTCAAAAACAGAAAAAGGATATGAATTCATTAATGAGTATTCAGATTTAAATACGCATTTGATTGAGAAAGTTGATGTAAATGGCGGATTAAATGAAGTGTTTGAAATAATAAAACAAAAGCAAGGTATTAAAGCCAAATTAATTTCTGAGTCACTACAGAGACCAATAGATACAGTAGATAAACAGATAAGAAAATTAGTTGATAAAAAATTAATTGAAAGACGTGGCAGTAAAAAGACTGGTGGATATTGGATAAAAGACTAAGGGATTAAGAAGGTTTGATCCTTAAATGGAAAAATATAGATAAATAAAAAAATAGATACAAAAAGAGATAAACTGATCTTGTACCAATCATTTAAAAAATTAAAAAAAGATTTTAATCCTGTTTTGTTGCGAGTTCAGTATAACGTGCAATTTCTGTGTATTTTGAGTCAAGAACGGCATCAATTTCTGTCTGATATTTTTCAGAGAGAATAAGGTCATTTTCATTGTTGAATTCTGTAAATTGCCTTACTGCAGTATTTATTGTTTTTAAATCATATGAATCCGTAACAGTATCAAGAAGATAATCAATCATCTGCATAGGGACGACTCTTTTGTGTTCTTTTGCTATTGCATCTGTGTTTATACCCATAAATCCTAAATTTAATGAATGAATACCAGTTCCCACAAAACTATCCATTGCACCAACTGCAAGTTTACCAATATCTGCTTGATCTTTTCTAATCAAATCTGATTCTTCTTTTTCTTTGCCATTAAGAGTTTCTGGTCGAACATATTCTATTTCTCGTGGTGTATATGCTTTCGGTTTTGGAATATCACCCATAGGTGTGTTTGGTCCGAATATATTTTCGATTGCAGCATCTGCAACAGGATCTGCAACCCTTTGAGTATCTGAAGTTTCGTAAAGTTCTTTATCTTTTAAGAATTGAGTATCATCTTTAAGCGTAGTATATAACTTATTAAGAGACATCTTGTTCTCTTTTGTAAGTTCAATACCTTGAGCTTCAAGTTTTGCATTATAATCGGTTACAATACCCCTTAGAACATAATCTGCAGTAATTGTTACCCCATCAACAATTTCGTCTTTAAGGCCTAATTCTTCAGCAGCCAGAACATAACTAAATCTTTTCATATTAATCACAATTACTTATGAGTGGCGTTTAACTTTATATATGTTGTTATGAAATAGGAGTTACAAATGCTCATCTCTTGTCTTTTTCAAAGATGAAAGAGAAATCATTATTATTAAGATTTTTTATCATAGGCTCTATTACTTCTTTGTAATCTGGATTTCTTGCATATTTTAATTACTTTCTTTAGAAATAAATTGTGTATCTCCAGATTCTATGCGTTTGATTATATCTTCAAAGGCGACTCGATATTGAGGATTGTCTTTTTCTAGCGTATAAAGATATGAGATAATATTTTGTGGATTATTAATAAGTTCAGATTGAAATGTATCTAAATTTTTTAATGAATCTATTAACTTATTCTCAAAACTTTCTATTTCTGTAGCATTAGGTTTAGTTTTATTTAAACTATCATCAAGTAGATCAATTATATTCCCAAAACTGTCTTTTAATTTATTAGAGAATTCGCCTAATAATGAATTGTCTTTTTCTCTTTTTTCAAAATATGTTTGAGGAGATTCTTTAGGATCAAATGTATTATCTGAAAATAAAGCATTTTCAGGTTTAGTTTCTGGATATCCTGAATTACTTAATATGTTTTTCATTATTATTGGCTTAATTTTTTTTGATAAAACAGATAATTTTGAATCATCTATATCACCTTTACGAGATATTATAAGTTCTAAAATCGCATCCGCAAGATAATTATTAGGTTCATTTATCTTCTTTTTTGTAAGACCTAAAGCACCTTTTATACCACGAATCTTTTTTAATTGTTCTATAGGAGGCATTGCTTTTATTATATCACAGAAGGCATCACTTGTAGCATTGTCAAAAATCATTTTTTTGTTTTCATAAAAATCTGGCAAAGATAAATATTCTAAAGATTTCTCGTCATTACGAACTGCATAAATTAGATTTCCAGTAATAAACTTATTAACCATCTTTTCAATTATAACATCATCGCTTTTTTTTAGGCCATCATATAAAGTATTGATTGCAACATCATTATCTTTTAACATATTTAATTCATAGATAATATTTTTTCTTTCAGTCAATAGTTCGTCATTATCAAATAAATCATCAGATGAATTAATTTTATCAGTCATATCAGAGATTTCAGTATTTAAAGATGTAACTTCCGCACCAATTAATTTATCTTTTATTGTTTTTGCAATCTGTTTTTTTGTAGAGTCATTTGGTGCATAAGTTATTATCGAATATAATAAATTACATTTATTAATCTCTTCTGCACTTTCAAGCTCTTTTTGAAGTGTACTAGAATATTTATCAATAAGTGAATCCAAAAGATCTGTATCTTGTGCAATTTTTTCGAGTTTAGATAAGCCATCATTATCAGCCTCATAAATAGTATCAACATCATGTGAATTTTTAAGATCAACAATATCAGCAATTTCAATGTCATTATCTTCTTCAATTTTTGAAGCAACAGCTTCTTTTTTTGATTCTTTATATATAGCTTCAAGACCTTCAATTTTGTCTGCTTGCGTTTCTAAAAACTTATATTTTTCAGTACCATCTGCGATTTCATCGTAAGTCAGAGTTTTTGCTTCATCTTTTAATATTTCATCTAAGTTTTCTACATTATCTTCGAGAATATTATCGTGTTGATCCATAAGAGTCTTTAGTGTTTTATAATCAGAATCATCTAATGGTCCATCTTTATTGATTATTGTTTTTGCTTTTTTATTGACACCGTATTGATTTTTTGCGACATCAATACCCTTGGATGCAAAATCTTTTGTTTTTGCAAAAGTTTCTTCTTTTGATGGAAGTTTATCTTTTGTATTATTATACACAGAACTTATTGGATTCTTTATTTTTCCAGCTAAAGAATAACCGAATTCAGAATTAATCTTTCGAATATATTTTTCATGCTGTGAAAATGGAACTTTAAGACTTGGATGAAAATCTACATGTTTAGATTGATTTATTTTAATTATACCCAATGGTTTTTTTTCAATAGAATGATATCTTTTTAACTGTTCTTCAAATAAATCAGGGTCAATGTTTAAATGATCAAATAATTGTTCCTTTAATTCATTTATACCACTTTTATTCAATGTATAGGTCTTGGTATTTCCACCATATTCCACAACAATATTATCTTTTTTTCTAAGAACACCTAAACTGATAAAGATAAAAAAAAGTAAAAATGGTGAAATTATAAACACTAAATTAATTATATCCATAACATTCACCATTCAACAAAATATTTAATTAATTGATAAGTGTTCCTATATTATCCGCAACATTTGTTTCAAGTTTCTTTTTCATAGCTTCCTGAACTTTCAAAATTTTAATTTCTTCTGCTTCTAATTCTTTTATTCTTTCGTTTAATGTCGCCATATTCTCTTGCATTTTTTTTTGACTATTTGGATTCCTATCTCTTGTTAAACCAAGTATATTTTGTTGTAAAAGATCCCGTTTGTTTTTTAATTCAGATCTTACTTTTTGCATTTCATCACCCATACCCACAACAACACCTTGAGTTGCTTTAAATGAATCTTCCTGTAAATCTGTTTCAATCCTATCAGTCTGCCAAGCTTTCTTCTGCTTAAAATGTTTTACAAGAAATGCCCCACCAATACCAGCTATGAACAGAGCACCAATAAAATAGAAGAAAACTACTCCATATCCTGCAATTATTGCTGGACCTCCAGTTACCATTATCAAAAAGAATCCTACAAATGAGAATGATATTAAATTTCTTACATAATGAGTGGATTTTAAAACACCAAACCATTCAAGTGCTGCAACTAAAAATGCAGATATAGATATTGCTGCAAATAATACAATTGCTGTATCCTGAGTAAATAAACCACTCAAAAAACCGAAAGGATTAGTTATTGATATTGATTGACTCCCAACAATATTACTGTTTGCTGCAAAAACTGAAATTGCAGTATATAAAAACGACATAAACATCGCCAAGATTGTTAAATTTAAACTTTTCATTTTTTTCATTTTAAAAACCTCATTTATTCAATTTATTAACTAATTACTTCTTTAAGAGTATTCTGAGCATCATTTAAGTGTTTATCACGATGTGCAATCATAAGTGTTAAACGATTTTCTAAGTCATTTATCTCAACAGCAAATTTCTGATAAGATGCACTTTTTTTAATATTAGTATCCAATTGACTTCCTTTTTTAATAAAATCACCGTCTTTTTTCAAAAACAAATTTTCCTGTTTTTCTTTTTTTTGTGTAATTTCAGTTCTAACTTCATCTATTTTGGCATCTATATTTTTAGACATATCATGGGATTGTTTCAAGTGTTCAATGTGCATCTGACCCATTGTAAAATGCTCTTGACCCGTTGCATACATATTCCTGTAGCCCCAACCAAGCATAAGGATGAAAAGGAATATATATAATAAAAATACTGTAGTCCCAGTCAAAAGAGACATCATAGATACAAAAAGCACTCTATAAATTCCAAGAGGTGCCATGAAAAGTGCAAGAACAATAGACATAGACTTGTGTGTGTTTTTATCAAAAAGCTTAACTTTCTGAAGTATACCCCAGAACATTAGATATGCAAGCAATATAGGCATTATTATATAAAATAGTAAATTTCCGCCACGAAGACCATAACCAACACACCTTTCACTTGCTTTGGTCGATGAAATTTCACTTGCAGAATAAGTTGTGCCATCTTCTTTTATATTACAGACTCCGAAGGTATCAAGTATTAGAAAATAAACATCAGTCAGAAAACCTTCACCACCCTCAAAAAGACCACTAATCTGATAATCAGAAGGACTTGCTGCAGTAACACCACCACCTGCAAAAAATCCAACAAATAAGATACATGCCATTAAAATAAATATCTGTTTTTTCATTATCATGTTCATCTACTTGCACCTATTATATTTTTTAATCCTTTTATAACTTCGGTATTTCTGTTTTTTAAATGTTCGTTTAATATCTCTTTATGTTCCTCTAAATTTTGGATTTGTATATCCAATTTATTGATTTCTTTTGCATCATCAGTACTTGACAATTTTGATTGTTTATTTCTTAATTTATGAATTTGAGTTGAAATATCATCAATCTGTCTGATTAATTTTTTTGAACCGTTCTTTGCATCTTTCATATCTTTAATATACATACTCCCTGCCGTAAAGTCACCAACACCACTTGCAAACATATACCTATACCCATAACCCAACATTGCGATAAACAAAAAGATGTACAGTAATGTTGCAGTTCCGGTCGTCAAAAAACTTGTCACTGCAAAAAAGAAACGCCTGTATAGCCCCAGAGGCGCAAGCATCAATGCAAGCAAAAGTGGTATCCCTTTATTTATCCAGTCCTCATCAAACAGATGAAGCTTTTGAATAATACCAAAAAACATCATATAAGCTAAAAGAATAGGGACAATTACAAAAGAGAACAGGTAACCTCCACGAATCTGCATGTCTTCCATAGGTATCCCGAAGAAGTCGGCTATCAACTGGTAAGTCCAGGCAAGGATGCCATTCAAATCAAAATTCAATGATGTCGAGGATGATGAAAAACCTACTTGAGAAGAACCAGGTGTTGAGATGTCAAAAGCATAGACTGATGATGATAAGATTAAGAGCATTGCTATTGATACAATTGTAAGGATCTGTCTTGCTCTCATGTCCAACACCAATAGTTAGGCACCCAGAGTTTATATTCTTTTTCATATATATTTCAATTAAACAGGGGTGGTTGTTGCTACTTGAGATAAATAGTACATTGTGAGTATATATGCGTTTCGGTTTTATTTTCTGTGTGCCGTGTTGATTTCATCTAAAACATCAATGCAGTACAATAATTATACAAAATTGTACCATGATAGAAGAATCACTGTATCAACTACCAATTTTGGAGTGATCGCTCTAATTTTGGCAGTTAATAGATGATACATAATAGAAATAATGCAGACACAATCATAAAGTACACATTATGATTCTGATAATAATGTTTGTGTGCCAATAGTTTAGTTATCCTAAAATCAAAATAATATCATAAAATCTAAAAAGTGTCAAAGTCTATCGGTCAGTTTAGCCCAAAACTGTCAATATCCATCGGTCAGTCTGTCCTAATCTTGTCTAAATTATGTATTCTGTGCAGTGAACCGCACAAAAAACATACATTATTGTGCAGTTGAATGTAGGGATACGACAATAACTTGATTTTTATTGATTTTGTTCAGTATATATGAACAGATTCTCCCAATTTTGTTCAACAGTAATGAATAAATCATACTGATTTTGTGCAACAGCACTGAACAAATTTTATTTTTGTCCTGAATTAAATTCCATAAAACCGAAATATATAAATAGTCTGAGATATAATAATTTAACAAATAGGTGTTAAATATGGATCTTTATGACTTAATCGGGAACCTACAAGATGTAGGATTTTATGACATACTACTGCCATGGGCATTGTTTTTTGCAATGGTATATGGCCTTCTGACTAAATTCGGACCATTCAATGGACAAGACCAGAAAAGCATAGTCTCTATAATATCGATGGTTGTCGCATTCTTTGTTGTCGGATTTACACCATTCGGTATGAGTTTTGGCACATATCTTGCCGAAATGTTCGGAAAGAGCGGAACTGTACTTGCAGGTCTTCTTGTAGCATCACTATTTTTAGGGATGGCAGGAATGAGATTGCCCGACGGTTTCGGAAAAGAAGAAGATAAAAAGAAAATTAATTTTGCAATAATAGTACTATTGATTGTCGGCGTAATATATTTCACTACGGGTTTTGATAATATAATAGATTTCAGCTCACCAAATATTGCAGAAGAAACTATCGTTACATTACTTGTAATACTTGCTCTTGCAGGTGGAATCGTTATGATGATGAAAGGTGATGGAAAAACAATTGAAGAACACAACTGCCACATAGATGGATGTACTGAAACATTTGACACAGCAGAAAAGCTTAAAAAACACCAAAAAGATAAACATGGAGTCGAATAAAAAATGAACTTATATGATCTTATCGGGAACCTGAAAGATGTCGGATTTTATGACATACTGTTGCCGTGGGCGCTATTTTTCGCCATGACATACGGACTTCTGACATCTGTCGGACCGTTCAGCACAAAAAAAGAAGAAGGTAAAGAACCACTTCCTACAGGAATACCAGCAATCATATCCATGGCTGTCGCATTTTTTATTATTGCATACACACCGTTTGGACTTACATTCGGTTCATACCTTGCAGTAATGTTCGGCAAGAGCGGCACAGTCCTTGTCGGACTTTTAGTAGCAATATTGTTTTTAGGTATGGCCGGAATCAATATGCATGATGGCGAAGATAAAAATATAATAGTAAAATATAAAAAAGAAATCGCAATGGGTCTTGTCGCTATCGTTGCAATAATCTACATGAGTACTGGAAACTTATTCAGCTGGATCAACATATCAGGAATAAGCAATGAGACAATATCAACACTTATACTTCTTACAGTAATTATCGGCAGTGTTGTTTGGCTCATTAAAAAATAATAGATGTGGACAAATATGGCCGGAATGGAAATACTTATAGGTAACATGAACACAATGGGGTTCTATGACTTTTTTCTCCCATTCATATTATTTGTTGCAATTGTTTTCGGACTGCTGCAAAAAAATAAGGTATTCGGCGATAAGGAGACAAAAAGTATAGATAGCGTTGTTTCTATGAGCGTATCGTTTTTTATCATAAATTATACTGCAATCGGGCTTTATTTCACTACACTTTTTGCAATCGGTGCAACAATCATCGGCGCATTACTTGTAGGAGTTATCATCCTCGGTATGGTCGGAATTGATTTAGGCGGATTATTAGGTGAAAACGAAAATAAGAAAATGAGAATACCTATCGTTGCAGGAGCAGGTGTTGTCGTAATCATACTTTTCCTTTATGCAAGCGGACTCTATGAAAAGATTAGCGATTACATACCATCAATAGGTGAAGATACAATTGTAACAATTGTCGGCATATTGTTTTTCATTGCAGTCTTTGTGATGATCACAGGTACAGGTAAAAAAAAGAAATAACAAAAGATAATTAAAATTTAAAAATTATGTGATAAACATGACATTTTATTTTGGCACGCTTTTAGGTAACTTGAATGAAATCGGGTTCTATGACTTTTTTCTGCCATTTATCCTGTTTACAACACTTACCTATGCACTTTTCAGGAAGATTAAACTGTTCGGAGAAGGTTCAGGATTAGATGCAGTCTTTTCAATGAGTATCGGATTCTTCATAATAAACTACAGCTCTTTAGGACTTTACCTTTCACATCTTTTTTCAGTCGCAGGCATATTCATAGCATTACTTGTTGCAATAATACTGATAACTGCGACACTTGGTGTTGATCTGCCTACATACATGGCAGAACAGCAAGGGACTGCAATCGCATTGGTTGTGCTCATTGCGGTGTTTGTGCTTCTTGAAGCAGGACTCGGTACTTTCCTCAGCAACATAGATGAAATCGTCATAAAAGTCATAATACTGATTACAGTACTAGTTGCTATGATTACAGTTGCGGCAAAGATAACACCACCACAATAAAGACATATACAGAACTAAAAAATCAATTATAACAATCAAGATTAGAATGTATCCTTTTCTATATCTTTATCATCTTCAGAAATAGATTTTGTTGTATGAAATTTTTGTTCTTTTTCATCTCGAGGTTCAGTATCAGAAATATCATTTAAATCAGTATTAGTTGCCATATTCAGGTCAATCGAGTCTGTGTTTATCTTTTCAGAATGAATATGAAGCTTGTCATTTACCTGAGATATCGCCTCAACAAGGTTTGGGACCACATCTTTGAATGCGCGCTCAATGCTTGAGACTTTTGGACTCACAGTCGAGAAATCATCCCGTAACAGTTCCATATCTTTTTTTATGTCAGAAACAGTACCATCCGTCTTTGATTCAACTGACTTGAGCGATATGTCTAAATTTTCAATCTCACTTCGTATGTCCGTAATTGAAGCATCGATATTGTCTATTGAAGTCTTAAATGTTGTCAATCGCTCTTCAACAATCGATTCAATCATAGCTTCCAAATTATCATTTCTTGTTACATCTGTCTGTGACATCATCTGCTGTGAAAAATCAGAGGGTTGATCTTGAGGGAGGACATTATTTGGCTGCGGTTGCTCGGCCGCCATACCAGGAGTTATTGCAGACAAATTGTCACCTGAAACTTGTGATCTTATAGCATTACCGAGCGCATTGTCAATTTCCTTGAAATTGTAGCCTTTAGCTTTCAGTTCTTTGACCATCTCAGCTTCAGGCATGCCTTGCGAGGTAAGATTATTTACATCAGCCATGATGTTTGCTGGTGCAGAAGATGCGGATTGAAATTGCGACATCGGCGGATTTGATGGCATTGGCTGCGTGAAATTATCTTGTTGTGGCATGGCTTGCGGGAGCGGTGCGGAAAGGTTATCTGACATCGGGGGCATCCCTGCATCAGAAGACATAGGATTGTGTTGTGCGTCAGGCACACCGTGGTTCTGTTTTTTCTTTAAGTTACCGAATAGTTCAAATTTCATACCCATAATCATTACCTCATTCAACCACGCTTGTGTCTTTTCCGACACCTATGCGATTTGTTATTGATTTCATCAGCTCTACATATTCCTGCATCTCGCGCAATTCCTGTCTTGTTGCCAGGTTTTTTATCCGTGCATTTATCTTTTTTATGTCAACTGTAATGTTTGAGACTTTGTCAGACAAGCCAGTATTGTCTTCAGTTATGTTCTGGACGGATCGATTCATCTCTTTTGTTGCATCCATCACTGTCTGTTCGATACTGTTCACGCGAGAATCTAAATTTGCAAGCTCGTCCTCGATAAGCCGTATACGGCGAGTATTATCATTAAGACGACGGGACAGTTCGCCGATTATCGATGTGTTGTCAGTTTTTGGTGGAGGATTGTTGAATACCATAATATCACAAAATATCAAAAATACGATATATATATTTAATAGGTTGCAACCCATATATAAATTATGGTCGTCTGCAACTACGAGTATGACAATGAAAATAATACAATCAGAGTAAATTGCTTAAACTGCATATATGGATCATCGGTTGAAGATTTCCCTATCTGTATGGCGCGGACTATCGATAAATTAGTTGAATCCAAAAATGCCGCGCGTATCATATTGACCCAGACCAGAGAATTTGAATATGACATGTACCAGACCCACCTTCTTAAACAAATCGCAAACACAATTGTATATCTTGTAAAACAGCAAAGGATACTTTCTGTTGCAAACCTATCCATACCAACATGCAATAGCTGTGTGCCGCAACGAAATGAATTTCTGCACAGGCTCCTTACAACCGATATCCGTGAGGACCCGATCAGCACATATGTCAAAGTCATAAGAGAGATCAGGCACATCCACGAAAGGATGAAGAATTCAAGTGAAAAATGTATGCCTTGCTATCAGAGCTATATAATCAATGTACTTGAAAAGATAAAGTCCGCACTTGAAGCTACCGAACTCATCAATATAGTCAAGACACGGCTTGTCGGACATGTTGACGGTAATCGCACGCTTTACAGAGAGATATTCCACCCCATGATCAAGCCTAATTTCATGCTTACACGGTACATGCTCAACCCGCCCAAAAAAGGAAAAAAGATAGACAGATACATGGTCGGCACGAGCGAGGTCCAGATATTTAAGGTGGAAGACAAGATACAGAAGATATACCACATAATACCTCCTGAATTCAGGCTGGGCGAAGAGGAATACACAATCCTTGATGCGGCAAGACGGTACATGGCAGCGCACAAGCCCACAAAGACCGAATTTGCTGACCCGCAACGGATGCGAGACATATTTTCAGACATAGGCCGTGACCTGATATCTGAGCTTGCAGACCATGCAAACATAACACTCACCACAAAGACACTTAACATACTTGCTGACATACTTACAAGATACACTGCCGGGTACGGAGTGCTTGAAGTCATATTAGGCGATGAGAATGTTCAGGACATATACCTTAATGCGCCCATGGGAGACTCACCGATATACCTATACCACGGAGACCATGAAGAATGCATAACAAACATCATCCCGACCAAAGAAGACGCCAATGCGTGGGCCACAAGGTTCAGGATCGAATCGGGCAGGCCATTGGATGAGGCCAATCCTGTTCTTGATACCGAGATTGTACTTCCTAGCGGGCGGGCGAGAGTCGCGGCAATCACAAGGTCTCTCAGTCCGGACGGGCTTTCATTTGTATTAAGACGACACAGAGACAAGCCGTGGACATATCCGCTTTTCATACATTATAATATGATGACACCATTATCTGCCGGACTTCTGTCATTTATGATAGATGGTGCGCGGACCATGATGTTTGCAGGGACAAGGTCGGCGGGGAAAAGCAGTCTTTTGGGCGCAACGCTCACTGAACTCATGAAGAAAGTCAGGATCATAACTGTCGAAGACACTCTGGAACTCCCGGTCAAGGCATTGAAAAAATTAGGGTATGATGTCCAGTCATTGAAATCACGGTCAATAATCACACATGTAGAATCTGAACTGTCGGCAGATGATGCCATAAGGACATCGCTACGTCTTGGCGACTCATCATTGATAGTCGGTGAGGTAAGGTCGGTCGAGGCAAAGGCACTCTATGAGTCCATGCGTATCGGCGCACTTGCAAATCTTGTGGCAGGGACCATCCACGGAGATTCACCATATGGTGTCTTTGACAGGGTAGTGAATGACCTTGGTGTGCCGCCTACATCATTTAAGGCGACGGACATAATAACTGTTGTCAACAGGCTTAAGAGCGCTGACGGGCTCAAGACTTATCGGCGGATAATGGAGATTACTGAGGTCACGAAAGACTGGGACGAGAACCCGCAGAAGGAACATGCATTCCAGCCGTTGATGATGTATGACTCTAAAAAAGACAGGCTTGAACCGACTGACAGGTTCCTGAACGGTGAGAGCCTCATACTTAATTCTATCGCTGACAGGGTCAAGGACTGGAAGAATAACTGGGATGCGGTCTGGGAAAATATTCAGCTTCGGACCAACATGAAAGAAGCGCTTGTCAAGTATGCGCACACCACAAATGACCTCTCCATACTTGAGGCGGATTTTACGACGCAGGCAAACAGCAGGTTCCACATAGTATCTGAGGAGGTCAAGGAACAGTATGGGTCGCTTGACCCTGAAAGGATATACGGGCGCTGGGATGAATGGGTAAAGAGAAAGATAAAAGAGAAACAGAGATTGATGAAAGGTTGATGTATCCTTAATCATCAGCCAAGGGCTGGTATCTCTGTTCAATTTCAATAAGTACGGAATCTGTTATGTATGAAAAAGAGTTGTTTTGGTTTTCTAGGTCACCAGGAATGCACCCATAGGTTGGTTGCCCTTCATAAAAATTAAAGATTTCAGTACTGTTACTAGTACTATATGCAATAGAGTATATCGTTAAATCATCAGGGATCTCATTAAGAGATCCTAATATAGAACCAATACCATCCGCATTAGTATACCTTACAGGTTCTTGTTCTATAAATGAAGATTTACGTGAATCGATAGCATCATCAAATGATTTTTCATCTACATACATATCCCTTAAAAAACGATTAGTCTTTGATTCAAGATTATCATAATTTGGTCCAACCAACACCTCTAAGCTGAATTCATTATCTTTTTCAATACCTGAAAGATATTCCTGCATTGTTGAGATAAGATCTTTAGCTGTCAAGACAGGTTTATTCTCATTTGTAATTTCATTTTTATCCATAGTCATTCACTTCCTGTAACTTAAGACACTACTTGTTGGTTATAAATAATTATTGTGTTTAAGAGTATTTAAGTATTTCTGTCATTTTGCCTAAAAAAACGAAAGACATTTATAGTTTTATTGATATAAATTAGGCTATGGTACTTGTGAGCGCACATAAAACTAAAAAGATAAGCCAGATTGACGAGTTCGACAGAAAGATACTCAACATGCTTTCCGATAACGGTCGCGAGAAATTGCTCAACATTGCAAGAGATATCAGATTATCTGTACCATCAACTAAGGCAAGAATAGACAGATTAGTAGCAGACGGAGTCATCACAAAGTTCACAATACAGGTCGATACTGAAAAGACAGGGATGCCAATAGGTGTCCATGCGCGTATAAAACTGAAGAACATAACTGAAGAGAAACAGGATGAATTCATAAACCACTTAAAGAAAAACAAGAATGTCATTGATATATTTTCTATAATCGGTGATGTCGATCTTCTTCTGGTTGTCATCGCACGCGATTCGGCCGACATGAACAGGATACTCTTTAAAATCCGTCATGACTTTACAGACTTGATTGCCGACTGGGAAACAAACTACATCATGAAGATATACAAACTTGAGGACTATTCTTACTGATTGAAAAAATATAAAAAAGGGATAGATCATCTATCCAAAAACTAAAAATTAACAGTTACAGGCAGTTAACTTTGACAAACCCAACTCGTACAAGACCAATTCGCGATTGGCATCTAGGTGCTCAAGCATCGAGTATGCGCGCTCTGCACAGTCAAACATCTTGTCTATCTCGACATCACTGTATGTCTCGCCATCAACTGCAACGTATGGACTTATCGGCAATCTCCGGCTAAGAGTCTCAATTGCGCGAAGTATCCTGCTGCCAAGAGGCTCGACAATCTTGTCCATATCCCCAATACCACGAACTGTGTCATGACCCAGCTCTATGTGCCGCTCGTCAGCAATCCATCTTGTGAACATTGCGCATTCCATCTCATGCAAAGTTCCGTCATAGTC
>WTCB01000002.1 GCA_013138765.1 Candidatus Nanohaloarchaea archaeon | reverse complement strand
GTTTGAAGAGGCATAATTGTTTATGATGATGTTGGATCCGGATCCAGGCAAAAGACCAATTCCGTTATCGCCGTTTGATTGGACCGTATTGTTCATCAGAGAGTTACTAGATGAATCGCCAAGATAGAATCCGCTATATGTATTTGAGTTTGCTGTGTTACCAATAATATTATTATCATCGGAGTTGTTGTACAAAAATATACCGTAGCTGTTCGAGTTTGCAGTATTGTTTATCACCATATTGCCTGAGGATGCGTGTAGGGTTATGGCAGCACTGGATGGATGGTATTTGACAGTGTTTCCTGCAATAAAGTTGTTGTTAGAGTCGTGTGTCTGGATACCGCGCCAGTTAGACTCAACTGTGTTGTTTATGATGCTGTAGTTGTCTGCATATCTCACATATACTCCATAGTACCAGTCTGTCAAAACGCAGTTCTTTATGGTCCCGTTGCCATAAGCGCTGTCGCTGACATAGACGCCATAAGTGCTTGTTGTGTCATTTCCATCGATTGTGTATCCCTGGCAGTCAAGAGTTATGTTTGATGCGCCGACAGTAAAGCATGTCTCTGAAGATGAGATATCTTGCATCAAAATATAATTTCCGTTCTCAATTGTCAAGTCTTGACAGGTATTTATGCTATGTGGCGGCGTATAGTCCGCAGTAAATGTAAAATTTCCACCAACATCTATCGATGATTCACCACCAGTACCATTTGTGCAGTTGACCCACCAATTGTGCGTTGTTTCAGTTATTGATACATTGGAATAAACTGCAGTGTTTTGGTCTGCGGTGACATCTGTCGTGTATTTGACTGCAGTACCGTCTAAATATAAAATGCAGTTAACGACACCTGTCAAAAAACCAGTGTGGTTGAAATTGAATGCTAAAGTATCATTATTATTGTTTGTGTAGGAATTGTTTCCGGGAGAGACAAGATAGACTGTGTGATGTTCTGGTTCTTCTGATGTGATGCCTAAAAATGAAAATAAATCTGAAAATGAGATTGCTGAGGATAAGGCGGGCAGAATAAATAATAAGATTAAAGAAAAAATTAAGAATAACTTTTTGTTGTTGACCATAAGAACACCAAATAATTAATGATTATAATTCTCTGCTTAATATAAATGTTTTGTATATATAAAGATTATCCTGTCAAGGATTTAAAATTGGACTTAACTGGATGACCTCTCAAATGAACTGTGCCTGTTATCCAAAAGAGGTATATACTGAGAAGGACCAATTAATAATCATTATGAAAAAAAAAGTATTGGAACTGTTGAGGACCAGCAAAGAAGTCATAAAAGACTGTTCTTTTGAAAATGGCGCAATCGTTGCTTCAAATTCAACAAAGTCATATTTTCCGAAAGAAGCCAATAATTATAAACTTGTCTGGCCAAGAGATGCATCATATATATGTATATCTGCAGATATGCTGGGATTGAATATATCTGAAAAATTTTTTGAGTGGTGCATGAGAGTTGAAGGCTGGAAAAAGACAGGTCTGTTCTATCAGAATTATTTTATTGACGGCCGAAAAAATTCAGATAATTTTCAACCGGACCAGACAGGAAGTGTCCTGATAGCAGTACATAACCATTATAGAAACAACAAAAAGGACTGCTATAGATTTGAGAAGCTCATCAGGAATTCGGCAGAGGGTCTATGCAATATATGGGATACGGACCATTTTAACATATTGACCCAGAACATATGGGAAGACAGGTTCTGTTTTCCGGACCTCAAAGGTAATTTCACTTATTCTTTAGCAATCTGCCATAAAGGACTGTCTTTGGCGAATGAACTTATCCCTGATAAGAGATGGTCACGGATTTCAGATGAGATGAAAAATGTTTTACTGAAACATTCTAAGAAACATTTCTATTGCTCTTTCGGAAAAATAGAAGACCAAAATATGGATGCATCATTATTGGGGCTTGTATGGCCATCTAAAATATTAAATGCAGATGACATAAGGATAAAAAGAACGATAAGCCTTATCGAAAAAAGACTGGTAAAATATCATGGCATCTACAGGTATGAGAATGACGAATATGACGGATGGATGTATAAGAACAGCATCCATCGGAAAAAAGGCGCTGGTTATTGGCCACTCCTTAATTTCTGGATGACCATATATTACCTGGAAATCGACAACAAAGAAAAAGCATTGAAATATTACAATAAAGTTCTCAGCGATCTGAAATATCGAAAATTCATCCCTGAACAGATCTTTGATAATGATACTCAAGTCGCAGTATCTCCGCTTTGCTGGGCGCATTCGATGTTTGTCATAGCGTCTAAGAAGTTTGGGTATCTATAGATTGACGAAGAATTGTATATGGCATCAGCCGCGATGAAAAGTTCTTGTATCTATGTTGATCATCTGCACTGATGTCTTTTTAGAACCGTAGATGATATCTTATAATGACGTGTTTATGTTCTTTTTATTAAGCAATGGCGAAGAAAGTCTATATCTCACCGGAACAGAAAGATTTAAATAGTTGATGTTATATATATTTAACATTAAGTTATAATTATATAACTTCAGAAGGTAATTGAAATGAATTGGACAGGACAAGAATGGCTTATATTTGGGATGATCTGCGGAACGATTCTTGGAATAATAGTGCATCGGAAGGATTGGTTGAGAGTTATAAGAATTGTGAGAGGCAAAGAAACTGATATTGTAACTGATGAAAGAACTGAAAAAATTGCAGGAAAAGCAGCCACAAGGACAATTGTTGTGATAATGGCGTCGATAGCTATAATTCTCTTTGGTGATGTTATTAACGTGTTCAGACTGGAAACAAAACTTGCGCTTAGCATAGTATTTTTTAGCCTGTTGATCTCTATGACTGTATTATTAAGATATTATGATTCAAAAGAAGTATAGGTGATGTTGGATGAAATTAAGAAAAGACAAGAATATTCTGCAATTTTTTGCAATGAGTCTGGTGATGATATTGTCTGGTGTGCTCATGATTGCATTCTTTCAGGCAAGACAAGTGCAGATGTTTGGAGCAGGCATAATCCTTGGTGGATTGATGCTGACACTATTTGGTCTATATAATTCTACAAAACCAAAAGATTATTTCATGCAGGATGAGAGGTCAATAAGGATCAAGGAAAAGGCGGGTTATCATGCATTTATGATAACTCTTGCAATAATATGCTATCTACAACCGATCAATCTGTTCTGGAGATTGAATATCTTATTTAAGGATGTTGCACCTATCATTTTTATAGTCGGAATGTATTCATGGATCATACTTAGATGGCACTATAATAAAAGAAGTGAAATTTAGATGAGGACCAGAATCAAAGAACTTCGGGCAAAATACAACCTTACGCAGAAAGCGCTTGCATTAAAGGTTGGAGTCAGAAGGGAAACAATTGTATTTCTTGAGAAAGGGAAATACAATCCCTCTTTAAAATTAGCTCATGATATCTCCAGAGTCTTGAAAACTAGAATTGATGAATTATTTATCTTTGATGATGATTAGATTGACGAAGCCCGGATATATTTTTACTAATCCGTATGGATCCACTAAAACAGTTTAGGCGATAAAAACATCAAATTTATTAAATTATACACAGCATTATTTCATGATGGACATTGATGATAGAGTATATGGGATGACAACAATTGATGAGCCGGTCTTGATTGAACTGATCAAATCAAAACCACTCCAGAGACTCAAAGGAATAAATCAAGAGGGCGCAGCCCAATATATAATGGACTGTAAAACTGTAACAAGATATGACCATTCTTTGGGCGTTATGATCTTACTTAAAAAATTTGATGCGTCAATTGAAGAGCAGATTGCAGGATTACTCCATGATGTACCACATACTGCATTTTCACATGTCATTGATTTTGTATTCAGAGACAATAATCACAATCAAGATTTTCATGAAACATTTTATGAAAAAATAATACTTCAATCAGAGATACCTGCAATCTTAAAAAAATATAATTATGATACAAATCGAATCTTAGATGATTCTAATTTCTCATTGTTAGAAAGACCATTACCTGATTTATGCGCGGACAGGATTGATTATACATTACGAGATCACATCTCAAATTATGGTTTTTGTGATAAGATAACTAAATATGTCTCTAGTTTTATTGTACATAATAATGAGATAATTATCAATGATGAAACCATTGCAAAAAGTTTTTCTGAGGATTATCTAAATATGAATCAAAATGTATGGTCGCATCCGCTTGAGGTTGCATCATTCCAGATCCTTGCAGATGCAATCAAGATTGCGATGGATGAAAAGATACTGACTGAAAAAGATTTATTTGAAGATGATTTAAGCGTATATACAACATTAAAAGAATCAAAGAATACAAAGATATTAGATAAATTAAAAATGCTCAATCCAAATCTAAAGATCATTGATGATCCTGCGGATTGTGATTTTCATTCAAGAAATAAATTAAGATATATCAATCCAAAATATGTTGATCCTTACGGTTCAATCAATAGAGTTGCAGATAGGTTTGATGATTTTTCAGAGAGACTTGAAAAACATAAAAAGTGGGTTGAAAGAGGTAATTTTGTTAAGATTATCTCTTATTGAAGGATTAAAATTTCAAAAAAAATCTTAAAAAATATCAACTCTTGATCTTCTTTAACCTGAATACGTTTTCTCGTTCCATCTCTTCAAGGCGAAGTTTTATGAATGCCTCTTGCGTTTCCATCTCAGGGATTGCCTTGAACTCGAGTGCGTTTACACGGCGCTTGGTCTTCTCAATCTCTTCTATCAGTCTGCGCACAGATGTCTCAACCTCGGCCGCCAAGATGACTTTCTGGACAACCTGCTCATAGCCATCAGTTGCATCATTTATGTATGGTGAACATCTTACCCTGCCATAACCTCGCTCAAAAATTGATTTCCTTACGCTGTCAGAACTTATCTTTGGGACAACTACACCCATTATGTTTTTTGTGTCAAGGGTTATCACTGGCTTGTCTTTCAGTGCTGTGGCCGCTGAAGCCAGTGCAATCTTTCCTTCAATAGCCTGCGCAATATCTGCATCGGTCTTGGCTTTTGCATAGACCTCATTGAGCTCGGAACGGATTGTCTTTGCCTTTTTCAATATCTCAAAAAAATCAAGGATAAGGCCGTCTCTTTTCTTCTTCAGAAGATTGTGGCCTGACTTTGCAAGCTTTATCTTCAGCTTCAGTTTCATCAATTCTGATCTTGTAGGTTTTATTTCAGATGCCATTGTCTGTCACCGATACTTAGGACTTATCTTCTTTACCTTTTTTACCTTCTTTTTCGTTTCCGGATTTCAAGTACTTCTCTTTCAAGTCCTTACTGATCCTTCCAAGTTCATCTTTCGGTATGTCTGAAAGTAAATCCCAAGATAGTGTAAGTGTATTTTCAATTGCCCTATCATCTGATGTTGACTGCCTTACGAACTTGTTTTCAAACCCTTCTGCAAATCTTAGAAGACGCCTGTCTTTTTCTGAAAGAGCTTCTTCACCGACAATCGCTACAAGACCTCGTAAGTCACGGCCTTCAGCATAGTTTGCATAAAGCTGGTCGGATACTTGCTTGTGATCTTCTCTTGTCTTTCCTTTACCAATACCTGAATTCATCAGTCTTGATAATGATGGCAATACGTCGACCGGCGGATAAACACCTTTTCTGTGAAGCTCACGAGACAATACGATCTGTCCTTCTGTTATGTATCCTGTAAGGTCTGGAATCGGGTGTGTTATGTCATCACCGACCATTGTCAATATCGGTATCTGTGTAACTGAACCTTTCTTGCCTTTAATTATACCTGCACGCTCATAGATCATTGCAAGGTCTGTGTACATGTATCCCGGGTATCCTCGCCGGCCCGGTACTTCTTCTCTTGCCGCACCAATCTCTCTCAATGATTCACAGTAGTTTGTCATGTCTGTCAAGATGACCAGAACATGCATACCTTTTTCATAAGCCAGATATTCTGCTGCAGTCAATGCTATCCTTGGAGTCACAAGCCTTTCAACTGCTGGGTCATCAGCTAAGTTTAGGTATACCACCGCATGTTCAAGTGCGCCTGTCTGCTCAAAGTCATCTATGAACATCTGCGCATCTTCGTTTGTGATCCCCATCGCTGCAAAGACTACTGCAAAGTCACCTTTCTGACCTAATACTTTTGCCTGCCTTGCAATCTGCAAGGCTATCTCATTATGAGGCAGACCGGATGCTGAAAAGATCGGCAGTTTCTGGCCACGGACCAATGTGTTCATAAGATCGATTGTCGATACACCTGTCTGGATGAAATCTGCGGGGGACTGTCTTGCATAAGGATTGATTGCAGCACCTAAGATGTCCATCTCTTTTTCAGGGATTATCTCTGAACCGCCATCAATCGGTTTTCCTGCACCATTAAATATACGCCCTAAGATGTCTTGCGATACGGGCAGGTTGATTGTCTCACCTAAAAAACGAACTGATGATTCTTGGTCAATACCACTTGTGCCTTCAAAAATCTGAACGACGACCATATCTTCTGAAGTATCCAGTACCTGACCATTTTTAGTCTCGCCGGATGAAAGCATGACCTTTACAACTTCACCATAACTTACAGGGTGAGTCTTCTCTACAAATACTAATGGTCCTGCTATTCTTTTGATTGTCTTATAATCTTTCATCTTAAACACCATCACTCAAGGCTATCAAATTCCTTGTCCATCTCTTCTGTTATCTTATCCAAAAGTCCTTCATAATCTTTCTCAAACTTGACATCTGCAATCAGGTTTTTTGATTTCATAAGTAATATTGATGCTGCAGGGATGCCATTGTCCAATGCTTCTTCTGCACTGGATGCAAAGTGAAGTATTGTCTCCATAAGCATATATGTCTTTTTTGGGCCACAGTAAGTGTCGACATCATGGAATGCGTTCTGCTGAAGAAAATATTCTCTTATCATCCTTCCAACCTCTAAAGTCACCTGCTGTTTTTCCGGCAGTGCATCTGAACCTACAAGCTGGACAATTTCCTGAAGTTTTTCTTCTTCCTGCAAGATTACCATAAATCGTGATACTAATTCTGGCCATTTAGATGATACATTTTCAGTAAACCACGGATTCAATATCTTGTTGTAAAGACTGTATGATGTCAACCAGTTTATAGATGGGAAATGTCTTCGCTGTGCCAGTTTTGCATCAAGCGCCCAGAATGATTTAGTCACACGCAGAGTATTCTGTGTTACCGGTTCTGAAAAGTCTCCGCCAGGCGGTGATACTGCACCGATTATCGTCACTGAGCCTTCCTTGTCAGTACCTAAAGGTGTGACTCTTCCTGCACGCTCATAGAACTCTGCAAGTCTCGTTGACAGATATGCCGGGTAACCTTCTTCACCAGGCATCTCTTCTAACCTTGATGAAATTTCACGCATAGCTTCAGCCCAACGTGATGTTGAGTCTGCCATCAATGCAACTGAATATCCCATGTCCCTGTAATATTCTGCAATTGTAATCCCAGTATAGATTGAAGCCTCTCTTGCTGCAACAGGCATATTTGATGTGTTTGCAATCAATACTGTCCTGTTCATAAGTGCCTTGCCTGTCTTTGGGTCAATCAGATGAGGGAACTCTGTCAATACCTCTGTCATCTCATTTCCTCTTTCACCGCAACCTATGTATACTATTATGTCTGCATCAGACCATTTTGCCAATGACTGCTGCGTTACTGTCTTTCCTGCACCGAAAGGTCCAGGTATTGCTGCAGCACCACCTTTTGCAAGAGGGAATAATGCATCTAAAACTCTCTGACCTGTGATCAATGGTATGCTCGGCAGAAGTTTTTTTCTTGATACTCTTGGTGACCTGATAGGCCATCTGTTTGCAAGCTTTACTTCTTTGCCATCTTCAAGAGTAGCAATCGCTTCAGTCACATTATATTTGCCGCTCTTTATGTCTTTTATTTTTGTCTCTTCAAAATTTGATGGAAGCATTATGCTGTGCAATACTGTTTCACTCTCTTGAACAGTGCCTACTATGTCGCCACCTTTTACAGTGTCGCCTTTTTTTACAGTTGCTTTAAAATCCCATACCTTTTCAAGGTCAAGGCCGGATGCTGTAACACCACGAGTTATGAAATCACCCATGCTTTCCATGATGACCGGAAGTGGTCTCTGGATACCATCATAAATTGATTTTAAAAGGCCTGGCCCTAAGTAAACTGTCAATGGTGCACCTGTCGTGACTACCGGTTCGCCAGGTTTAAGTCCTGTTGTGTCTTCATATACCTGGATGATACTCTTGTCGCCATCAATCTGGATGACTTCACCCATCAGGGCTTCGTTTCCTACATGGACAACATCATACATCTTTGCAGCAATTCCTGTCGCTACAACAACGGGTCCTGCAATCCTGTAAATCTGACCAGCTGAATTTGATTTCTTTTTCTTGTCTGTTACTTTTCCTACTTCCTTTTTTGCAACCATATCACAAATCACCTAATATTTAATATAATTTATCTTGTTTTTTTTGTTTTATTTTTTATCTTATCTTATCGGTTTTTATTCAATCATTATTTATGTTATCATCAAACTTATCATTATTCTTTATTCCAGACATCTACACCGATTGCTTTTTTTATCTGTTTTCTCAATCGGTCATCAGATGTTGTCTCTTCGCTTACCATGACTGTTACAGGCCTTACTGAACTGTCAAAACTGTTCTGCAATCTTTGAGGCAATGCCTCGACGTCTGCCTTGTGCATTACAAGGATGCCTATGCCTTTGTTCTTTAGAGCTTCGGATAGCTTGGTCCCTAGGGTTTTATCATCTGCGATGATTATATCTTTTATTCCTGCAAGCTCAAAACCTATGATAAAATCCGGTTTTCCTAAAACGACTATGTCTGGCATATCTATCACACAACTATTATAATATCAGATTCTCCTCTATGAAAGTTTCAGGCAACTTTAGTGATTTTGCCCGTGAGATAAGTTTTAGATTCCTCACTTCAACTTCTTTTGCAAGTATGTACCCTAATACGGGTGCGATTGAAAGCGGATGCTTATGCAATAACAAGAATGCTTTTCTCATAAGTCTCTTGTCCAGTTCACGACGGATTATCTTTAGTGAGCCTTCAATTGCCTGTTCTTTTCCGGATTTGAGTTCAACTGAATATGACGTCTTTCTGATTAAGATATCAAGCGCCTCTTCAATGTCTTTTGCAGATGCTGCTGATTCAAGGACTGATAATGATATGTCAGCTGCGGGCAATATCATAAGGGGCATGATGTCTTTTTTTTCAAGACCTTCTTTTTTCATGATAAGCAAGGTATTTATGTTTAAAAGATCAATCTCATTCCTTAAAAATTTCTTGAACTCAGATGCATGTCTTGGTAGATTGTCGGCAAGAGCTATAAGATGTCTGTAATAGCTTATGTCAAGCCAGTTTTCAACAGATGCTAAAGTTAATTTATCATTCTCTTGTTTTGGTATTGATAGTTTTGCATAAGGTAATATCTTTTTGAAAATTGGGTCTTCTACAATATCAGATATTGTCTTTTTCTTGAGTAATTGCAAAAGATCCTTCTTTTTCATGCTGCAACCAGACATCAATTTAAGAGTAACTTCATCTTCTGCAATATCTGAATTAAAGCTTCTTAATATGATCTTAATGTTTGCAATGTCAATCCTTAACAGATATTGTCTTATCAAGGTCTGAGTATCTCCTTTTGATAGATATGCGACTTTATTAAAACATTTAGATGCATTAGTGTTAAGAGCGACTTCAATAAGATCGGAACCATCATATCTTACTGCAAACTCGTCAATCTGTGCCTTGTATTCGCCTTCTTCTAAAAAGTGAGAGATTTCTGAAGATGTCATCTTTAACAATTTAGGATATTCACTTTTGGCGATAAGTTTTGAGCCCATCACACGAACTCGCGTATTTAGATAGGGATTCCTATGCAGTTTTAATTTATTTACACTTATTGTATCTTTATCCATCTGCACCAGAACCATTTATCATATCTTCTATTTCTTTTATCTATAAATCATTATCTATCTGAACAAAATATCAGCCGTCTCTTTCAATGTGTCTTTTCTCATAGTATCAAGAAGCATATCAAAAGAGTTATCAATACGGACTGTTCCATCACCATTCTCAATTATTATTCCGCCCAACATCTCTTTTTCACTAATCTGCATTTTTTTTGCAAACGGTTTTACAAGTGACATGTCACTTTTTTTTACATAAACTTTCTTTGCGTCAGGCATCTGTTCTAAAGATTCAGAAATCAGGTTTTTTAGCAAGGTTTTTCTTGTAGTTGCATCTAATTGACTTATCTTTAAAGTAACATCTGAATAAGTCTTTTCAATAAGCTGTCTTTTTGCGTCAAGCAATGGTCTCTTGCTTTCAAGACTTGCGGATGCAAGCTCTTTTTTGTCCAATGCAGCAATCTGCACTTCAGCTTTAGCTTTAGCTCTGTCAATCAATTCTTCTGAATTTTTTTTTGCTTCCGTAAGAATAACTTCAGCCTCAGCTTTTGTCTTAACATCAATAGCTTTTATCCTATTCTCTACATCAACCATAATCTGTCCTGATACATTTTCTAAACTCATCAAAATCATCTCTTTAAATGTTGTAAGTAAATGTTGAAAAAAATGATGAGGTCATCTAAGACCATCATCAGATCCATCAAAATCTTAAAAGATATTACATCTACAATCATATAATCTTCTCTTAACTCATGCTCCAAGGATCATGTATGAGATCACGAATCCGAAAAGTACAATTGTCTCAGGAAGCACAGTCATGATCAGACCTTTTACGAAAAGATCTTCGTTCTCTGCGATTGCACCGACGGCCGCAGCACCGATATCTTTCTCTGCAATAGCTGCCGCGATAGCTGAAAGACCAATCGCAAGTGCAGCGCCAATAGCTGTTAGAGGTTCTACCATATTTTTCACCATATTATTTTAATTTTTTAAGTCTAATGAACATCATATTATATATTACTTAATCTCTTCTTCCAAACGGTATATACTTCTGACCGCCACCTGTGTAAAATTTCATGAAAAATTCAACGTAGTGAAGTCGCATGGAATGTATGAATGGTGATAGGAATCCTAGGAATATTGCGATTGAATGTCCTGCAACAAGGATTATTGTTCCCATAATTAGACCAAACCCACCTGAACTAAATGCCATGTGCGCCATCTCGTTCACTACAAGGGCAAGGATTGCGGATGCAAGACCTACTGCCATAAGACGTGAATATGAAAGTATGTTCGCAAGGATTGATGGAAGTTCAAAAAGACCTTTTAGACCCTCACCTAAAGTTATCATTACTACAGATACAAGCATTATGATCGCACCTATTGTTGTATTTCCGAGCGCCAATACAACACCACCTGCCTGAAGAGTCATCCAGCTTGCTTTCTCCAATATTGCAGCTTTCAAGCCGTGTGCTTTTAACATATTATAAAAACCAATCATAAGACCCATATTGACATGAGCCACACCCATACCGATTGCTAGATTAAGAAGTGTTATCGGATGATGAAGCCGGTGTAATATTGGAGTCATGTGATAACCAAATATATGTTCTGCACCGAAAAATTCACCGAAGACAATTCCAAAGACAGCAGTCATGAATGATGCGAACATCAATACTGAAAGGACTGATCTTATCTCATCACCTTTTGCTTTTGCCCTTATTATGAAAAATAATGCAAATGTCAAAAGACCATAACCCAAATCACCTAACATGAAACCGAAAAATAATGGGAATGTCAAGAACATGAAAAATGTAGGGTCTATCTCACCGTAAGACGGACGTGAATATAAGTCAATCAAGAATTCAAACGGTTTTACGCCTTTTGGATTTTTTAACTCAACCGGTGCATCTTCTCCAGCTTCGGCCATCTTGATATAAATCTTACCGTGAGTCTTGTTCCTCAATTCAGACTCCATTGACCTATTATCTTTTTCTGGTATCCAACCCTCTATCAAAAATGCGTTCTTGCTTTCTGCAAACCTTAATGGTGCTTCGCCGACTTCCAGATCACGAGAATAGTCATGCTCATTATCTATTATGAATGATGAATATTTTTCACCCAATGAAGCCATCTCATCTTTAAGTCTCTTCTTTTCCGCAGTCAGATGTTTCTGCTCGTCGTTTATCGTCTTTAAGATACTGTCTGAATGACCTTCAAATTCTTCCAGACATCTAAGACTTATCTGGACAAAATTGTTGTTTGAAAGAAGAGTTGCGATTTCATCTTTTTTGCCGTTTACTGCAAAGACTGCAATTATGTGCCTACCTGCATAGTCTTCGTGAAATAATTGTTGGTCATCTGTTATGTCTGATAGCTCTTTTTTAAATTTGGATATGTCTACATTTTTTGGCAGGTAACCAACCTGATAAGATAGATGATCATATTGCGTGAATACTTTCCAGTCAAGATCAAGTCTTGATATAGGTGCTACAATGTCTTCTTTTGCTTTAAGCAATGCCAATGAATCATTGAGCGCCCTTATCTTATCTAAATGGTCTACTATCTGCGCGTCAATACCATCAATCTGTGTTGATATCTCTTTTTGATCGGGAGTATCTATTGATACTACTTTTCTATCAATCTGTGTTTTTGAGTTTTTAGATACATTCAGATGTTTTTTTATAGAACGAAGCTTGACAAGATCTTCAGATAATCTGGATGCTTTTTCTGTTGGGATACCAATGTCCAATACTTTTTCATCAGCAGGTCTTGTGTACTCATCAATGTGCAATATTTCACGGCCATACAAGAAAGATACTACTTGGTCCCTCATACTCTTAGGTCCTGCAATTGTTACTTTACACATCTTTTTTGGTTTAAGCAATTAGATCACACACACAAATCAATTATCATAAAAGTTTTTACGCTTTATTTCCTCTTATCTTATCAAGAAATGCTGAGGTAACATGATCTACAGCTTCTGGAATGTTTTTTTCTGATTTTTTTACAAATGCTGAGGTCTCTTTTTTACTTATATCAAGATTACAATCTTTTTGTTCTTGAATTTTCATTCTTGCATCAGAAAGCATCTTTGCTGAAATTTCTTCAGCTTCAGTCTCTGCATCATCAATCCAGCTTGACGCCATATCACGTGCTTTTTTTAGTGTTGTTTCACGCTTCTTTTCAGCATCAATTTCAAGCTTTGCTGCTTTTTTCTCAACATTTTTAATCTCAAGCAGTATCTCTGCACCAACTGTATTTGACATAAAAATTATCACCACTAAAATCTTAATTTTTTCTTAAATGTCTAAACCACAAATATAGAATCAGGGTAAGGACTATAGTAGTGGAATGTAAACATTAATAAAGCTTATCTATATAATCAATATATATCTATATAGATGTATATAGATTTTTAACGAAAATAAGTCTTGATAAGATTATGGTGATCGATCATAGAAACCAGAAAGATACAGGCAACAGGAGGAGGCGGGACATACATACTGTCACTGCCAAAAAAATGGATCAAGAAATATAATATCAAACGACAAGATGACATAAACATATTCTTGAAAGATGATGGAGCGCTCGTTCTTCTTCCGGCAAAGAAAAAAGATACTAAAATAATGACCATAAATGCCGAAGGTATGTCTACAAGATACATTATCCGAAAGATGATCGGTGCATACATAAATGGTGCTGACAGAATTGAAATTGACGGACCTGTCGTACGAGATGACAGACGACAGATACGCACCGCCGCAAAAGATATGCTTATCGGTGTCGAAATATCACTTGAAGATGATAAGATATCTATACAGTGCATAATTGACATATCAAAACTATCAGACAGACAAATATTTGAGAATGCATATAAGGCAACTAACTTGATGTATATAAATGTCTTTTATGCTTTATCTGAAATGAATCGTGAACTTGCAGAAGATGTGATTGAACAGGACAGTGATGTTGACAGGCTCAACATACTTGCAATCAGGTTACTATCTCTTGCGGCAAAAGATCCAAGCTTTTCTGAATGTGTTGAAATTGCAGGATATGATGCATTGAACTATCGGGCACTGATCGACCATATAGAGACAATGGCGGATCATTGCGTAAATATTGCGCATGCAATTATTGATATTGTTGACAAGGATATCCCGCAAGATCTGAAAGAGACAATAATTGATACATCAAAAAGGGTCAACAAGATATATGCGGATGCATTCTATGCATTCTGGAACCGTAAACAAAAACTTGCAGACAATACTATTGAAGCTGCGGCTGATATTGAAAAGACCACACTTTCAATCGAGAATAAAAGTCGCATGCTGACAGATAAAAGAATTATCGGGACTGCAGATGTCACCGGCGCAATCGCTATCATAATAGACAATATAGGATCAATATTGCATATATCAAAGAATATCTGTGAACTTGTGATTGATATGGAGTGAGATACTCCAATCAACCCATGTAAGTCAAGTCTTTTTTCTTTTCAGTCTCTTCAACTGCAATCTTTGCAACGGCCTTGCTGAAATCTTTTGCAGTGACGATGAATCTATCGTCCCTTATTGCAAAATAACCCGCCTCCACACAGACTGCGCGAATCTCGGCACC
This sequence comes from Candidatus Nanohaloarchaea archaeon, assembly GCA_013138765.1. Lineage (GTDB taxonomy): Archaea > EX4484-52 > EX4484-52 > EX4484-52 > GLR71 > GLR71. The sequence goes on along the minus strand of WTCB01000002.1, from coordinate 5,624 downwards.
AGACATGTCTTTCATCTTTTTTGCAAGTTTATCCAGATTCACTTCTGCTGAAAGTTTCATCTTCTTTGTGTGTATCTTTAATATTTCGACAATGCCTGCATGATCCGGTGTCGGGACATATACAAGCCTGTCAAATCTACCGGGTCTAGTTATTGCAGTGTCTATAATATCAATCCTGTTTGTTGCAGCAATTATCTTCACATTGCCCAATGGTTCAAAACCGTCAATCTCTGCTAAAAGTTGCATGAATGTCCTTTGGACCTCCCGTTCTCCTGAAGTGCCCACATCCATCCTTGTCGCTGCGATTGAGTCGATTTCATCTATAAAAATTATTGTGGGTGACTTCTCTCGTGCCATCTCAAATATGGACTTGACAAGTTTTGCGCCCTGACCAATGAATTTCTGGACAAGTTCAGAACCGACTATCTCTATAAAAGTTGCATTGCCGCTTGTAGCTGCAGCTTTTGCAAGAAGTGTCTTTCCGGTTCCGGGAGGCCCGTATAAAAGGATACCTTTTGGCGGTTCAATGCCGATCTTCTTGAACAGTTCCGGTTTCTTGAGAGGAAGTTCAATCACTTCTTTCAATTCTTCAATTTCGTCCTTAAGACCGCCAATCTGGTTCCATCTGATGTTTGGTCTTTCAACAATTACATATTTACTGACGTCAAAATGTTTTTTCTTGCCTAACTTCTGTATGACTGTCAATGATTTCTGCTCTACTAAAATCTCATCTGACGCCTTCAGTTTTCCATCAAGATATGCATCAACATTGACATAGAATTCGTTGCCGTTCTTTAGGCGGACAAGGGCCTTGTTTTCCGGATAAGTATCAATTACTTCTGCGACCAATAATGGTGGTATCTTATATCGCATAAGTTCGTTCTTCATCTCTGCCATCTTTACTTTAAGAAGTATGTTCTCTTCCCGGTAATCGATTTCTTCCTCTTCATGTATGTATGTCGGTGATTCAACTGTAATATCATCTGATACCATATCAATGCCCCCTCGTGCAGTATTAATATTATAGAAAAATAGGTTTAAAAAGATTTGGATTTTTTTAACAAGATCTATACTTCTTTATAGACCTCTGCAAATATTGTAAATGATATGACTCCAGCAATAAAACTATACATACCTAAACCTACAACTGGCAGAATCAATATTATTGGAGATAATATCATATAAACTACAGACATTACAAGCCATGCCATAATATATTGTCCTGTGAATACTTTTTTCAGGATATCTCTTACTGCAAAAGCATCAATTAAATTGCCTTCATCAACATAAGACATAAGTGCCATAGGTATAATAAATACCGTAAGGAAAAGCAATAATATTCCTGAGAGCAATATTATGCTACCACCCGCAATTGCTCCAGCAATAGTTGTCGCTGTAAGAGTACCTGCCGCAAGCGCTGCGATAACTATTGACCATATACCAGCACCCAGTACTATGATGGCAGGAATCATGTATATAAATCCAATTAGGGTTACCATAATACCTTTTATGAACAGGTCACCCCAGTTTTCCCATTCAGGCAACTCTGCCTTTTTTTTCATTGTCTTTTTTGCAGAATCTACAAGGTATCCAGAAACTAAAAGATTAACTATAGGTATCATGCCAAGAACTGTTCCGATAAGCAATTTTTTTATGTCCTGAAACGGTCGTTTAATTGCACCTGCATAATCAGCCATAATAATCCCCCCAATCGATACATTATATTTAGATTCTAAAAAATATAAACGTTTTTATTTTTGATTTTATTAAAAATACAAGAAAACCTTATAAAAAAATATGTTACAACTATTTAATATGATATGTCTTGGCATTGAGTCGACCGCGCACACGTTAGGCATAGGCATCGTCGATGATAAAGGTAATGTTTTAGCCAACTGCAAGAAAAGCTTTTTTCCTGATATCGGGATACATCCGCGCGAGGCTGCGGTGCACCACACCAAACATGCGGTTGAATTGGTAGCTTGTGCGCTTGAATCGGCCAAGATTTCTGCTGAAGATGTCGATCTTATCTCATTTTCTCTTGGTCCTGGACTTAGCCCGTCACTCAAGGTGGGGGCTGTCGTTGCAAGGACTCTTGCAATAGGTCTTAATAAACCCATACTTGGAGTAAACCATTGTGTTGCTCACATCGAGATCGGTAAGATGAAGACAGCCGTAAAAGATCCGATTGTTGTATATGCATCGGGCGGCAATACACAGATCATCGGTTTTTCAGGCGGTAAATATAGGGTGTTTGGTGAGACGCTCGATATCGGCATAGGTAATATGATCGACAAGTTCGCGCGCAAGGTCGGGCTCGGCAATCCGGGCGGTCCGATAATCGAGAAGATTGCCAAGAAAGGCAGATATATCGATATGCCTTATTCTATCAAAGGGATGGACATGTCATTTTCCGGACTTCTGACTTTTGCAGTCAATAGTTTTTTGGTCAAGAAAGAAAAGATTGAGGATGTGTGCTATTCATTGCAGCATAATGCTTATTCTATGATGGTCGAGGTCACTGAGCGCGCACTGTCGCATACCGGGAAGACCGAGGTCCTGCTTACCGGAGGAGTTGCGGCATCTCGGATGCTTCAAGGTATGCTTGAAGTCATGTGTTCTGAGAGGGGTGCAAAGTTCAATGTCGTGCCTGTTGAGGTTGCTGGAGACAATGGCGCAATGATCGCGTGGCAGGGGCTGATTGAGTATAGGGCTGGAAGGCGTCAGGACATCTCTGAGACTGAGCCGGACCCTAAATGGAGAACTGATGAGGTCGAGATCGGTTATTGAGCTTGACTCTTTTTTTGATTTGGATTTTTTAGAGGATTGTAAACATCATCAAATGTCTTAAAAATAATATTTTCAGCAGGGTTACCTGTCAGATCACATTGAGGTTTATTATAACCATAATATGTTTTAACAATAGCACCACTAAAGACCATGCCTGCCAACCATGACAAAAATAGATATCCAGACCATGAATAAATAACCAACGGCAATATTGAGATAGTCATAATATCTATTTTTTCCATTTTGTTACCATAATCATCATCAAGACTTTGCTTCCAATTTATATCTTTAGCAGTCCCAACAGGCGAAAATATATCTTGCAATTCTTCTAAGAATGGATATGCTTGATCATTTGGTTCCTCGATCATTTGATTGTCATCCCCATAATGATTGATTATGTACCCCCCTAAAGGTAGGCCATACCAATCCATAGAGGAAGTATATTGAGCGTCAGGGTTTACCATTATTGAACCGACAGAACAACCAAAGATCTCTAAACCCATTTTTTCTGAATCAATAGATATACTATTTTTTAATTTAGTTTCAATAATGGAGGGATCATATCTTTTCAAAAGTGATATTAGATCACCATAATGATTTTCTGTTAATTCATAGACAGGCAGATCTAAAAATTTAGACATCTCTGACTCTTGTGCACTTGACAGTTGTGATGACATAAGAAGATATAAGTAGGTCTAATTTTAAAAAGTTTTCAGATGATTAAATTTAGCATCTTTTCGGTTGCCTCGATTGCAGCCAGAATCTGGTCAGAGTTTACACCGATTGTCTTGAAGGTCTTGCTGTCTTTTTTCCAGATTATGATTGTCTCAACAAGGGAGTCTGGTTTTCCGCCAGGCGGTATGGTGACTTCATAGTCTACAAGTTCGGGTAATTTTATATCCAGGTCTTTTTCGACTTTCTTTAAGGCATTCATGAAAGCGTCATAACCTCCGTTTCCATCGGCCGATGCTTTGATTACTTTTTCTTTGTATATTAATGTGAACGATGCTTTCTGTTTTCTGTTGAAAGAGATGGATATGTCCAGTTCTTTTATATGTACCTTATTTTTCACATCAGTCTCAAGGACGTCCGCTATTATGAACGGAAGGTCTGATGTTGTTATCCTTCGTTTTTTATCTCCAAGTTCAATCACTTTTTTGAAGACTAACTTTTTGTCGTTGTCGGACAAAGTAATACCTAACTTGTTTAGATTCATGTCAAGGCTTGACATGCCACTTAATTTTCCGAGCGCGTATTCTCGTTCTCGGCCGAACCGTTTCGGGTCAATCTTATTTGAATAAAGGTTGCCTTTCCTGTCACCGTCGGCGTGAATCCCTGCAGTCTGGGTGAAGACGTCGTCACCTACAATCGGCTTGTTTGACGGCACTTTCTTGCCTGAAAAGTTTGATAAAATATCACTTACGGGTTTAAGGTAGTTCTCATCAATCCTTGTGTCTAAGTCTTGCGTAAGATCCCTCAAAGCGATAACAAAATCACATGTCGGTGTGTTGCCTGCGCGCTCACCCAATGCATTTACAGTTACATGAATACCTTTTGCACCTGCTTCTGCTGCAGCTATCGAGTTTGCGGTCGCCACACCGTAGTCGTTATGTGCGTGGAAATCAAAATGTGTTTTTTTATATTTTTTTGTCAGAGTCCCTATGTAATCTTTTGTGTTTTCGGGTAGAAGTATGCCTAAAGTATCAGGGAGCATTATTCTTTTCAGGTTGTTGTCCTGTGTTATGTTATCTAATAATAGATATATGTAGTCTTGGTCATTTTTCATACCGTTTGACCAGTCTTCAAGATAGATGTTTGATGATATGCCTCTTGAGGCTGCGTAGTCAATAGTCTCAATTATTTCTTTTATGTGCTGTTTCGGTGTTTTTTTAAGCTGCAGGGTCAAGTGTTTCATAGAACCCTTGGCCAAGATGTTCATTGTCTTTGCGCCAGTGCCATCTATCCAGTCAACGGATTTTCCTTTGTCGACAAAGCCCAAGACTTCTATCTTTTTTAGGTTATTCGTTTTTTTTGCCCACCTGCAGAGGTCTTTTATAGACTCTTTTTCTGAATCTGAGACTCTCGCTGAAGCTACTTCAATGCGGTCGACTTTAAGGTCTTCTAATAGCATCTTTGCTATCATCAATTTTTCTTTTGCGTTGAAGCTGACACCAGGGGTCTGCTCACCGTCTCTTAATGTGGTATCCATTATCTCAATTTTTCTTTTTTCAGAAGACATAAGCAATATAACATCTTTATACGGTTATGTTTTTATATGTTTTCGTTATGGTTATGGATCTAATTGATAAAATCTTTTATTGAATCAAGCAGACCGTCTGGGTTGGTCTTTAATTCATTTTTTAATTCTTCTTTCTTAAACCATTTGATCTCTGCAACTTCTTCTTCCTGTATTGTAAACTCGTCTATGCCTTTATCTATAAGGGCATAGTACCACTGGCAAAAGAAAGTATGCCTGCCTTTTAATCTTATTTTATGGAGCTCTTTGAAATCGTGATATTTCAGACCTATCTCTTCTTCTGCCTCTTTGATTATGTTTGAGGTGTAGGTCTCGCCCTTGTCGTTTGTTCCGGCGACAGCTGGACCCCATTTGCCGGGGCTGTGTTTTTTTGTGAGTGCACGTCTTGCTAAGAGGATGTCACCTTTTGAGTTTTTGACCCATAGTGCTGATACGCGGTAGAAATCATCGGGCGTGATATCACATCTGGGTTTGTGACCTATTATGTTGTCTTTGCCATCAACTATTATTATCGGTGTCGTATCCATGGTCTTTATTTGGAAAGAAATAGTTTTATATCTTTTTATGTCAACAATAG
>WTCB01000122.1 GCA_013138765.1 Candidatus Nanohaloarchaea archaeon | reverse complement strand
ATGAAACATATCATCTATTCAGAGCTTGACAAACGTGAAGAACACACCGCAGCAAAATATAATATCAAAAAGGCCATCTCTGCGCTCGATCCCGTTGTACATCAATTTGAGAAGTATATCATGCACCTTTACCAGTATTACGGTTATGAGACTGAATGGAGCCCAATCCCTAAACCGCAAGGATTCTGTACGGACCATGAGATTGATGTCCTGTTAAAAAAAGATGATGAGATAACATTTATTGAATGCAAACATCATATGAAATATCACAGGTTTACCGGTCTCGGTGTGCCTATGCGGGTATGGGCGCGACTGCAGGATCTTCAGGATGGATTTTCTGGGAAAAAAGAAGGGTCTTATGATTTCAAGGAAGCGATCATTGTCACAAACACCAAATTTTCAGACCATGCCATAAGATATGCTAAATGCCATAACAAGAAACTGTCTTTGGTCGGATGGAATTATCCTAATCCGTCAGGAAGTTTGATTGATCTTATTGAAACGAAAAAAGCATATCCACTTACGGTGCTTCAACTCAATAGCCAGACAATTGAAAAACTTTTTGACCTTAGTGTGCATGACATCAGAGATTTCGTCTATGTTTCACCTGATATTCTTATAAACTCGGGACTTACACGCGATAAGATCAAGTATTTAAGAAATCTTGTTGAAGACATAATTGCTTAAGAATAAAAAGATATTTGGATAAGATGAGATTGTATGATCAAGAAAAAAGAAAGTATCATGGCAAATTCTAAAGCATTTGTTATAGTCATTGCCTTGCTTTTTGCTAGTTCTACACTCGGTGCGGTATTTCTTCAGGCACCAGAACAGAATGGTGCTGACATACCAGAAGACCAGATACTTAAAGAACCTTTGACTGCGCAGCAGGAAGCCATACTACTTCAGAATTACAGGGTTATTGTCTATGCTAGTGCACCTGATGCCAGTTTTCTTATAAATGACCTTGAGATGCTCATGAATTCATTTCCAGAAGTTGCTGTCGAAGACGGTGCTGGCTATTTTGTGTATCTTGTTGAAGATGTTGGCCTGAGTGACAGCATAATAATAAAAGCGATAAGCAATGAGACTGATTTTGATTCTTATGTTGAAGAGGATGTCGTATCTTTTATCTGCGATAATTCACATCCCTATATCGCGTCACAGTATATGATCTGCACAATCAATGATATGTGAGATTAATTTACAACATCATCAATCAATCTTTTGAAGTCATTTACTTCTTTTTGAAATCGTTTTACAGTCTTTGCCAGATGCTCGCGCTGGACATTTAATAACCTCATCAATTGCGCAATCAACTTTTCGTCACCTATGACTTTTTCTGATCTTACAGGTGTAGTTCTTAATTGATATTTTGTATACATTTCGCGCACATTTTCAGACATTGCCTTGTATTTTTCAGGATCTGTCTTTTTAATGCGCTTTGCATAACCCGCAATCCCCGCAATCTTCCTCAACTCTTTCCAGGTACTGAACAATCCTTTGCAGTTAGGCACTATATCTTCCTTCTTCACAGTACCCAAAACTTTTGATATGTCAACAATCATCTTTTTTAAATCATCTGTCTTTTCATCAGTCTTTTTGCCTGCGACAAACTCTAACCGGATAACACCGTCCTGAATCTTTCTTGTGCCTATGATCTTTATGCAACCGACTTCACCTGTATTTTTGACATGTGTCCCACCGCATGCTTCGACATCAAAGTCTTTGATCTCAATCACGCGCAAGACCGCGCCCGGAACTGCGCCACCCTGATATAACCTTGTGCCGTATCTTTTTTCTGCAACATCTTTTGAAAGCTGCATGGATGACACTGGCATGTTTTTATTTATTATGTCATTTGATTCTTTTTCAATCGCCTTTATCTGTTCAGGTGTCAGAAGATCGTAATGGGTTATGTCCAGTCGCGCTTTCTTCTCGGTCTTCTCTGCGCCTGCCTGCCAGATGTGCTCGCCCAAGACCTTCCTTGCCGCACCGTTTATGATGTGGGTCGCTGTGTGGTGCTGTGACAGTTGGATGCGCCGTTCTTTGTCGATTACACCTTTGACGATATCACCCTCTTTAAAATCTGGTTTTGATCCCAGTGTGTGGATAATTATTGCGCCTTGCTTGAATATGTCTTTGACTTTAATACCATTGATAGTGCCTGTATCATGTGCCTGGCCACCGCTTGTCGGATAAAAACAGGTCTTGTCAAGGATTACGTCATTGCCTATTATCTTTGCTACTTCTGCACTAAAATCGGTCTTAAGGTAATCGTCAAAATATAATTGTTCTGTGTTTTTTATGTTGCCTAAATTTAATTTATCTGTCTTCATGGTCTTTGTCTTGTGTGAATTCTTTTCGTGTCTTTCTGTAACAAGAGCATAGAAATCATCCGGAACGTCAACTTTTAATCCTGATGACTTAAGCATCTCCGGACTTATGCCGTTTGAATCATAGAGCTCTATCAGTTTTGATGTCGTTATCTTTTTTCCTGCAAGACCCGTAACTATCCTCTGTGATTTCTCTTTGGTTGCATAGTATTTTTTCTTTTCGACATCCAATATCTCTGAAACTTCGCCAAGGTTATCTGACAGTTCAGGATACTGCGGCTTTAAGTATTTTGCGTGGCGTCTGCAGACATCATTCAAATCAATGTCCCAACCGTACCTGTTTATGAAGTCAAGTGAACGGCGATATAGTGCGCGCAAGTTATAACCGCCGCCGACGTTTGAAGGAAGTGCGCCATCAGTCAATGCGACGAGCAACGATCTTGTATGATCGCAGATTGAGTAGATTCCAGACAATGGCAATATGTTGTCTTTTAACTGTCTGACATCATAGCCTGTCTTTTTTGCAATCATATTCCAGGTCTTGTTGATGTCGTCAACCTCGTCAAGGTTGAGATGTCCTGAATAGGGCAAGAATTTCTTTAGCATGTCTCTATCGGGACTGATCCCTGATCTTCTGTAAAGATGCGACACTACGGGACCAAAGTTTGCTTCATAACTTGTCTCTGTGCCATGGGTGAACCATGCGGGTCTCTCCTGGCCCATGCCCATGTCCAATACTTTTATGTCCAGGTCTTTCAGGCTACCTTTCACATCCCGTTCATATTGCATATAAACTTGATTCCCAAGCTCAAGACCGCGCGAGAAAAATTCTATGGATGGACCGAAATTGCCGCCGCCACCCCATGCATCTTCATGGAATACCAGTTCTTCTTTCGGCAGTTTCATACCTTTTGTGAGCCAGGTAAAGATGTCATTGAAATATTTATCTTGATCATAATCTTTTGAAGGAATAAATGCATGCTGGCCCATCATTGTAAAACCAGTATAGTGACGGCCTGTAATGCCTACATTTTCTATGTCAGAAAATCTTATGCAAAATTGCGGTATGACTAATGGGTTTGCTGGTGGCTTGATCTCGCCTGAGACTACATACGGCTGAAATCCTGCAATTGATGCGATCGTGAAATCCATTGTAGGGTTCCATCTTGCAACCGATGGGTATCTTTTGATCTGTGTGTAACCTTGTCTTTTGAACATCTTGGAAAAATTCTGCCAGACCTGGATGTAATCCATCTTCTCTTTTGCTGGTGTATCCCCAATGAATGAATAGCCACCGCAACATTCAGGTTCGCCGCAGACATCTCTCTCTGCAGCTGACCAGAAATAGTTGCCGCAATTTGAACATCTGTATCTATCTAGCCCTAACTGCTTAAATGTAGAGGTAGGATAAAATTTATCCGGTGTCTTCTGCGCATTTTGCCTTAATTGTTGTTTTATCTGCTTATCATCCATTACGATTACCTGTGTTAATATTAATTGCGACGGCAACTTATTTAATGTTTTTGGGGGGTGATTATTCTTTATTATATATTTAAACACAGAAAAACAAGAAATTAGTAGGGTATATTTATGGATGATGAGGATATCAAAAAACTTAATCCATCAATCAATTATGATAATCCAAATCAGGACGATTTTATTGATGACGAATTATTGGTAAAAACATACCTCCGCAACAAAGAGAATATACAAAACAATAAAACAGTTGATGATGACACTTTCTACAAATATTTCAGCCTTATAATCATGGTCATATTCATGATAATCATACTTAATATCACTTTTTCTGCATATCAAGCAATTGACCCTACTGCGTTTGATAGTTGTAAAAGTGTTATCTCAGATGATATTGTAGATGTATATTCAAGTGTCGATAATGTTGATTCTGCTGAAAGAGTACTTATACAATGGAACCCTACAGATTATACATTCACTAAGTCACAGATTGAAAATTGTGGACGGAATGGACTTTTTGCATATTATTTTGATGCAGGGAATGAGACATATATTGTCTGCGAGGATGAAACAATACAATACTTTGAAACAATATGCAAAGAACCACGATTTATGACAAAGATGTTTATAGGTTTTGTTAAAATCTTTAATTGATTTTGTTGTTTCAGATTTATCTATGGTGGCGACTTATACCCATCCGCATTATGGTCTTTCTTGGAAGTATGAACTCATCTTTTCCATAATATGCAACAACTGCAAGAATTACAAACCCTGCAATAAAAAGTGCAGAAACAATATTTGAGGATAATGCCCCCTGCCTTAAAGCAGTAAGAATTGTTGTGATATAAATTATTAATACCATCCAGAAATAGGAACGATAAAAACGGACATACAATGATTTTGATTCTGAAAGTATAGATAGTGGCTGTTTTAGATTTATTATCTCTTCTACCTTTTCAGGTTCCATCTGTCTCGTATTTAATATGGTTGATATCTCATTTTCCATCTCACTTTCTTTCAAAGACCAGAACATGTAATATATGTACCTTCTTGCTTCTTTTAGCCAAAAGGTAATTACGAAAAATAAGGACAGAGGTATCAAATAATATTCTATTCCTGCATTTATCATCAAAGATAATGACAGAACTAATATGCCCACACTCCAACCGGTTGAATTGTCAATACGGTCTATCTCTTTGTTCCTGTTGCTGACGTAACCTGTATAAAGTGTATCATAAAGCCTGATTGCGGAGTCATCTGTCAGAGGTATCTTTGACATAATAGATATGTTGTTGACGGTTGTATATATGTGTTTTTGAAGAAAAAATAAAAATTATCTTTTCTGGATTATTGTCCTTGTAGGGAATGGTATGTCAATCTTATTTTTCCTGAATTCTTTGTCTATCGCTGTGTTTACCTTATCACGGACAGTCATCTTATCTTTTGGATCATGCACCCACATGATCATTGCAAAGTCGAGACTTGATTCACCATGATTGTCAAACCGTATACTTGGTGCAGGGTTGTCAATCACTTCCTCAACTGAATTTGCAATCTGTAACAGAACTTTTTTTACTTTCGTCACATCAGACCCATAAGCGACGCCAATCATAATCTTTACCATCATCTTATCATTTGGATAATTGTAATTGACTATCTTACTGTTTGCAATCTGGCTGTTAGGTATTATTATCATATTATTGTAAAAATTTCTGATTCTTGTACTTCTTAACCCTATCTCATCAACAATCCCTATTTCACCTGCACCAATCTCTATCCTGTCGCCTTTCTTGAATGGTCTGTCAAAATAGATTGAGATACCACCGAAAAGCTGTGATATCGCATCTTTTGCTGCAAAAGCCACTGCAAATCCTAAGACACCTGCAGATGCAAGGAGAGGAGTTATGTCAAAACTCCAGACGGATTTCATAAGAATCATGAGACCTATAAAAATCAATATGATATTTGATATGCTTTTCAGCAATGGAAGTATTTCGTCATCCATGTCGCTTTTTGTCTTTTCTGTCATTTTTGGAACTATGTGTTCAAAAATAATCTTGTTTACCTTTATTGCTGCAAAAATCCAGATAATAATCATGATTGAAAGCAGGATATTATCAATCACTGCAAGAAATTTTCCAGAGGCATACACTATCTCAAGAGCAGTATAAGTTCCTGCCAAGATCACTGTGTTAAAAATCGGTCTTTTCAGGGCAGAAAGTATAAGGTCGTCAAAAGAAAATTTTGTCTTTACCGTGAACCGCGTAAATATCTTCTCGAATATGAAATTTATGATCAACGCCAGAACAAATGATGCAAAAAGAATGAATACGGCCGTAATTATTGAGGATTCAATCGCATCCGGAGATGTTCCCATAAGGATTGTTATATACTCAGTTATAGTTTCGTTCAAAGACATAAGAAATTATTCTCCATACAGGTATTTATGTGTTTGGTTTTTTAATGAAAATAAAAAAAAGAAAAAGTGAATTATTGATGTTTTTAATTATGGCCTTATGCGCCAATCTTGAACATCTTTGTTCCACATACTGGACATGTTCCCTTTGTTGCAGGTCTTCCGTTTTTCATTGTTACTTTCTCTGCATCTTTCATCTCTCGTTTTTCTTTACATTTCATACAATAAGCTTCTACCATAAGATATCACCTATCTGATAATGGTTTACTATGAGTATATATAGGTATAGGGGATTTAGTGTTTATTCAAGTATAAAATTGAGATATTTATTAATCTGGAGCATCAATTTAACTTATGGTGACTATTGTTGATTACACACATATGTTTGAAAATGCTGAAAAAGTCCATTATACATTCTTGACAGGTTATGGACTTGTCAAGCAGAATGAAATAGACGGGAAAGTGATTGATGACACTGTAAGAATAATAATAGAAGGATGGATCTATGATGCATTCAAGATACATCCAGATGTCAGGAATACTTTTTTGGGACTTGAGGATAAGCTGTGTGAGATGCATGAGATGGGATACCTTGAATTTAAAGAAGGAGACCTGTCACCCTTTGATGCCGTGACCAAAGATAAGTATTATGCGAAATTGTTCTCATAAAGGATTCTTATTTATAGAGACAGATTAAGATGCAATTACACCAATCACAGACATTATAAACATTTAAAGTTATAATACTTTAGAAATCATACATTCAAAGAGGTAATGATTATGGATAATAAAGCAGATTATACTTTAAGGCCACTTATCGGCGGGATGTTTGTTGAAACTAGTGGAAATGGTTTCCTTGGATGGCCCCATGGTGATGAAAGCATCTCTTTTGAAAAAGTATATGATTTTTCAGAGATTCTTAAAAAAACTGGATTAGATTTAGCTGTTTTATATGGAAGAGATGAGAATGATAAAAATGCTGTTACTGTAGCAGTCAAAAATGCCACGTCAGTCTCACGTATGATACTTGCAGAAAATACAGATGTAGGTAGCCTAATCAAACATGCAAAGATTGATAGGAATCAGAAAGATGGATATATAATAGAGGCACTTACTGCAATAGATGGACAGCATATAATTATTGAACCGATGACTGACAGAGATAGTATAAGGGCAATGATATACCCAATCTATATGGTCTGATTTATTAGATTATCCGATAATATATAACAAACAGCATAATAAGGATTTCAGATAACACCCACATACGTCTCAATGAAAGCCAAGTCTCTCTTCTGTATAAATTTGCCACTTTGTGTCTTTGGTCTGTCGTTTTTTAGAAGTTTCAATGCCTCATCTATCGTAACCCATCTGATCCTGAAACCGTCTGATCTTTCTTTGTCTGTGAAAGATGGCGCTTTCATGTCTCCATACACCTCTGCGAGATAGCAGTATGAGATCTGGAGCATATCATTGTTACCGCGATATTCGATTATTATACCGATATCTCTTTTTATCTTGATGTTGCAACCAGTCTCTTCCATCACTTCGCGTCTTAAGGCTGAACTTGTGTCTTCACCAGGTTCTAGACCACCGCCTGGAAGCTTGTGATAATTGTGCTCTGATACAAAAAGAAGAGCAATCTTGTTTTCATCGTTTATGACAATCGCTCTTGATGC
>WTCB01000065.1 GCA_013138765.1 Candidatus Nanohaloarchaea archaeon | reverse complement strand
CATAAGATAGCCTCTCCAGTCATCCCCTTTTTCCATTTTAAGGCTAAGTTCTCTAAAAATGTGTGGGTCTTTGCTTTCAAAGACTGGAGGTAGCGCATGAAAGTGGTAGAAATGGAAATTGACAATAGATAATCCAACAGGTCTAAATATTTTTTTTTCTATGTTCAGAGGATTATGAAATTTAGCCAGAATCTCATTGTAAGCTATTTTGTCATTTTCTCTTTTTTCATCAGGAATATCAATCTTTAATCTGTCAGAGTAAAAGTCAACAACATCTTTTGAAACATTTTCAGGCAGTGATTTTAGGTTGATTAGATTATTGACAAAAAAATCAAAGGAATATTTGTTTAAGGTAAATGCTGAGAACAGTTCGTTTCTGAATTCTATGTAGATGACTCCATTATCGTTCAGTCTTTTTTTCAGTATGGATAATGCCTTTTGTTCATCCAGGATATGAGGGAAAATGCCTAATGCGATTATTGCATCAAATTTTTCATCAGGCATGTCACTATCATCCTCTAAGTCTGCCTTAAATATGAGATCCTGGCTGAAATTGGCTTTTTCCAGCTCTTTCCTTCCTTCTTTTAGCATCTTTTCTGAAAAATCAAACCCCTTGACATCAAATCCTTCTTTAAGAAACTCTATCATAGGTCCGCAGGTTCCGCACCCGGCATCCAGGACTGTTTTGACATTATTTTTCTTTAAAAGTTCTATGACCATTTTCAGCCGTATTAGATTGGCTGGATATTCCTTTGCTTCTTCGCTGTACATCTTAATATACTCTTTTGATTCTTGTTCATAGTATTTTTTAGCCAATTCTTTACCATATTCATCATCTTCCATATTTAACACTCCTATCTATTGAAGAAAAATTATCCACTTATCTTTATATTTTTTATAATGTTTTTAAATTGAACTTTGACATATCATATATAGTTTTCAGGTATTTGTTGCTTATAGATATATTGAAATCTCTTGTCTCCTTATGTTCTCCTTTTTGTATTGTTTGATATACTGTTTCCGGACACCTGTCTTTTATCAGGAACTTTATGACCTTTTCTGTATTTTCAATCCTTGACTTGCTTCCGTCAGAGAAAGGGTGCATAAGGATGGTGATATTATTTGATATGCTCTTGTTTTTCATTTCTGTGAATTGTATCTCATTTTTTATTGTCTCAAAAGTTTTTCCATAAGTCTCAACACACACAGGCACTAATATCATGTCTTTGTTCTTTATCTTCAGGTTTCCGCAGGGGATAGATATAATTTTTCTTTTGTTAATGTGGGGGTAAAGGAAATATTTGACGCTATTCTCCCTGAAACAGCATATGCTGTCATTATTCATCCTTAAGATGAAATTTACTCCTTCTATCTCACATTTGAATTCTTTTTTAAGTTTTGAGATATGCCTTGTCTGATCCTCTTTGCTCATTGTCTGCAGATATTCATGGAGATATCCATGCAGCCCAATCTCATGCCCCTTCCAGGCTAAGTAAGGGATAACATCCGTATATGTCTTGTTTATTATATCTGTCACAAAGAAGGTGGCTTTTACTCCGTATCTGTCCAATATCTTCAGTATTCTCGGAAGCCCGTACCTGCACCCACCAAGCTGTTCCATGTCAAAGATAAGGTTGAATGTCTTTTTTGAATTCTGTTTTATATCATCTCTTTTGTTTGATTTCAGATTCAATTTTACATTGCCTTTCAAAAAATCACTTAAACATTGCCTTGTCTGCTCATCCCATTCATCATCATCAATACCGCTGAAAGAGGAATATCCAATCTGTAATCTATGAAGAAGATTCCCGAAATCAATCCTATCTTTCACCATATTGTTCCTTGAAAAAAGGATTAAATCTATCTTATTCTTGAATATATATCCCTTTATCTTTTCATTGCTCTTGTCAAGTCCTTTATAGTCGATGCATTCCGAAAAGAATTGATATTTTTCATTATCTTTGATTTTAAGGCCAAAGCTGTCTGTTTTATCAGACAGGACCAATACATTTATTTTTCTGTTTCTGTACATACTAATTCTTTGATACTCTTTTTTTAATAAATGATGTGATATTGAACTGTGATTTCATGTTGGTTAGCATCATGAATCTGCCAAGATTGTTTTTGTATATGAAATCGTCATACTGTTCGATTAGTTTGTACCTTTTTTCAAAAGCTTTTTCCAGTTTTTCATCATTAAATGCACCTGACAAATCTTTTTTGCATATTAAAGAGAAGTTTGATGGCAGGAACCTGATGTTTAAGAATTCCATATAATCTATATGTTTGTTGAAGACCACTATATTTGGTCTGAATCCAAGATATAATGTTATTGTTCTTGGTTTTGTCTTGATGTTTTTGTCCAGATACTTTTTCAGGTCAAAGAACATTGCGTTGTTTATTTCTTTTGTAAGATATATAAGGTCTATGATTATCTTATCTCTTTCATCTTTTTTGGTCTTGTAGAAATCTTCACGCAGATTTTCAGCAACCTTTATATACTGCCTGCATTTCCTTTCAAATTCTTTTGAAGAATATCCCAAGATCTTTTGATATATCCCTATCGAATATTTTGTTGCATATACTTGTGGTATAATCTCTCTTTCATCAATAATGCCTTTTCGGATTATGCGATCTGGCCAGGACATATAGCCTTTTACATATTCTTGTATAAAAAAAGGGATAAAATCTGATGTTTCAGGTTCTATGAAATCATATTTTTTTCCTCCAAGATGCTCCAGGCTGAAGATTGGATACAGAAGTTTGATTTTCCCCCCCATTGAATCAGGAACCGCAAAGATTTCATGCATGAACATATATTTCTCCTTTGCGCTGAGATTTTTTATTGAAAACTTCTTGATAGAAAAATGTTTTGGTCTATCTTTCAGAAAAACAATCAGGTCTATATCTGAAAGCCCGGGATACCTGATTGAGCCTATTTTGTAAATTGAGACAACATCTTTGTTTTTAAGAGCCTTGCGTACAAATTTATCAATCGCAATATCATACTCTTTTTTTCCAAGCGTAATCACATTATGTCTTATTTTAAACTTCTCATAGTCTGTCAAAGCACATCCACCTTCTTCTTCAAAGAATCAATAAATCTCCTGCTATCTTCAACATACTCTTCTGTCTCTTTTGGTGCTCTTGTCAGCAGACGCGCAGCAATCACATTCGGCCAGAAATTCATTCTTTGTTTGGTTATTATTCTCAACCAGAAAGGATTATAATAGAACTTATCACGCATTTCAGTCATTTTTTCTATAATTTTCCACTCATTTTCACTGAAATCTTTTTTTGCATCCTTGAATGAATATTTTTTGTAGAGATATCTGCCTTTGCATTCAAGGTAAATTGCCGGTATCAGAAGCAT
>WTCB01000003.1 GCA_013138765.1 Candidatus Nanohaloarchaea archaeon | reverse complement strand
TTGAAGCAGGCGACACAGTCTCAGTAGATTACATAGGAACATTCACAGATGGTGAAGTATTTGACACAAGCTATGAGCAGGTTGCAAGAGATAATGAACTTTATCAAGAAGGCCGACCTTATGATCCTTTAGGGTTTGAAGTGGGTGCTGGCCAGATGATAAAAGGTTTTGATGATGCCGTGGTCGGTATGGCAATCGGTGAAGAAAAGACAGTGACTTTGGCACCTGAAGATGCATACGGTCCATCCAATCCAGAAATGATAATAGAGATGCCGACAAGTATAGACCGAATAGTTTATCTTGACCGTGAATTTAATATAACTTTAGCAGATTTCACTCAAGTTTTTGCAGAAGACCCGGTTGTTGATGCAATCGTCGGTTCAGAGGCTTTCCCCTGGAATTTCAGTGTTAAATCTGTATCTGGTGATGACATAACTTTAGAATATTTGATTGATGTCAACGACACAATTGTACTTCCGCAGACAATATGGGACTCTACCGCAACAGCAAAAAATGAGACTACAATAACGCTTGTCCAGAATCCTGAAGATGGATCAGGTATAGAGACAATATTTGGGACAGGGATAATCTCATTGACTGAAGACAAGATAGATATAAGTTTTGATGTGGCTGTTGGTGCGACTGTAACAACACCGTACGGTCAAGGGACAATACTTGATGTCACAGATGAATCTGTAACTTTAGATCTTAACCCACCGATGGTTGGCAAGACCTTAGTGTTTGAGATAACTGTTGTGAACATCACAAAAGCAGACACAAATGCAATAATTATTGATTCAGAATAAAAAGGGTTTAATCCCTATTTTTTATTTTATCTTCTTCTATCTTTTTAATTTATCAAAATCTCTCTAATATTTTCAATATATCCATTTACTTGTGTTATATTTTGGAGATTATAACTGTTATATTTTATGATGATAAGAAAATCATCATCTATTTTTTCAAGAATTACATGTTTGAATTCATTTCCGTCTGTGGGCTTTTTATTTTTTAATTTTAAACTGATCTCCTGGGCATTATAGTTTTTTTCATGTTCTTTCCCAAATAAGTTTGAAACCTGTGCCAGTCCATATCCATGTGCTGCATATCGTATTGCATCATTTTCTGCCAAAACACCACAAGTATGTGCTGGAAAACCACCATATCCAACAAGTAACATATATTTTATATCTTTTTCTTCTTCTTTAATTTGTTTAAATATTTCATCCAATAGTTTTAATTTAGTTTTGCTCAATCAATTCACCTATAAATGTCAATTCTAATTATGATTCGTGATTCAATAAGCTTATGGGGGTTTAACTTTATAAATTCAAAACAATTTATGTCCTTTTCATTTCAAAATAACAAACCTATTTATAATGCAACACATAATATTAGGATATCAAGATTTACTAGCATTTAAAGTCACAATTTTACTCCTTTACAGATGTGTTTGCCGTATGAATGAAAACGAGATTAATCAAATTCTTCTAAAGAAAATATTACGGCAACTTAAGATAAATCCGGATGACCATGAAGCACCGAACAGACCAAAAAATATACTTATGGTCTCAGCCGAATACTTGCCAAAGAACATAACGCCTCAGGCACTTCATTGCAAGTCTCTTGCAGATGGTCTGGTCGATAAGAACATGAATGTTGATGTAATCTCATACGACCCTTGGAAAGCAGGGCAGACAGTTGAGATGGGTGGTGTGAAAGTTCATTACATTAACAATCCCATTAAGACATATTCTCCGCTGACCTGGGCACTGACTCTTGCCATGGAAATAAACAGGACTGCTGCAGACATATATCACAGAGAGGGCGGCATTGATCTTATCCATGCACACCAATGGGAGATGTTTCCCGCAGGCGTATCGCTTCAGGCAGCCATAAAGAAACCATTGATCGTCAACTTCTATTCCTTGCAGCACCACAGAGCACCTGGTGTAATTAATGGATACACAGATTCGGTCAAGCAGATAGAATGGCGCGGCACAAAAGATTCACAGAAAGTCATGGTGAATGAAGACTGGCTAAAAAAGGAGATCATAAATTATTATTCTCCTGAACCAAAAAAGGTAGATGTTGTCAATTCTCAAGAAAAGCAATGGACACACAAGATAGTACGTGATTATAATTGGGTCATGAAGAACTGGAACCGGGGGGAGAGACAATGAAAGTATTGCATCTGTCATGGGAATTCCCGCCCTATAAAGTTGGGGGTATCGGAACCGTTCTTGAAGACCTTACAAGAAGTCAGGTAGAGCAAGGTATAGAGCCGATAATAGTCACCTGTGGTTTTGAAGGGAATGTCGGTTATGAACACAGAAATGGTGTGCATATATACCGGTTTGATGCAGATTACATCCCTGCCGAAGATTTTCATTCCTGGGCACTTCAGATGGGCATGCTTATGCAGAACAAAGCATGTGAGGTCATGAATGAACACAAAGATATTAAATTGATACACGCACATGACTGGCTTGTTGCAACTGCAGCCATCGGACTTAAACACATATATAGACGGCCTATGATCTCGACCATCCATGCTCTTGAATCCGGGAGGTATGGTGGTATTGAGGGGGATAGGCAAGAACTGATTCATTCTCTTGAAAAAAAACTGGCTTATGAGTCCTGGCGAATTATCTGCAATTCTGAATTTATGAAGAGGTCGATATCATATTCATTGAGCATCCCCTGGGACAAGATTGATGTGATCCCAAACGGTGTGGACATAAAGAAGATGCAAGTCGATTTTAATTATGATGATGAAAAGAGAAAATATGCATTGCCTCATGAACAGATAGTGTTTTATGTTGGTCGTATGGTCTGGGAAAAAGGTGTTGATATAATTATTGGTGCGATTCCCAAAATACTCGAAAAAAATCCAGAAGCAAAATTTGTCTTTGCAGGAACTGGCTACATGACCGACCGATTAAAAAAGATGGCCCATGATGCAGGGGTTTTCGGCAAGACAACATTTGTCGGTTTTATAGAAGATGATACTCTTAAGAGATTATTCCGTATTTCAAGTGTTTTTACAATCCCGTCAAGATACGAACCCTTTGGCATAACTGCTCTTGAAGCTATGGCTTGTGGCGTGCCAGTTGTGGTTGCAGATACAGGCGGACTTGCTGAGACTGTAAATCATGAAGTTGACGGCATAAAAGTATGGCCTGAAAGTTCAGAATCACTTGCATGGGGTGTAAGTAAAGTACTTTCTGATTGGAATCTGGCCCATGAGTTATCGGGAAATGCATACAGAAAGATAGAGGAACATTATAATTGGTCTGGTATCTCAATAAGATTGAAATCAATTTACAATACTATTTTAGAACAGTACACTTCTTCTGACTGGAAACCATCCGCCGCCATATCAGAAGTGGAACATGCAGCAGCCAATAATGTCTAATGATTGGGTACGGAGTAAATATCTATGAGTTCAGTATGTTTTTATTTTCAGGTGCATCAACCAAGACGGCTTTATCCGGGACACGTAATTGATGTTGGTGGTGCAGACACACCAAAACGGTTAGGCTCTGCAATATTTGACGACAAAAAAAATAAAGAGATAATGGAAAAGGTGGCACGGAAATGTTACTATCCGGCAAACAGTTTAATGTTGGACAAAATTGATGAGTTCAAAGGTCAGAAAAAAAAGTTCAAGATTTCATATTCACTTTCAGGTGCATTCTTATATTCGATGGAAAAGTTCAACCCTGACCTTATTGAAACTTTCAGGCAGCTTGCAGAGACTGGTTGTGTAGAATTTCTTTCAGAGACCTATCATCACTCACTTTCAAGCTTCTGGGGTACTGGAACTGATCGGCCTGAATTCAAGGCGCAGGTCAACATGCACCAAGATGCCATGAAAGATGTAATTGGATACAGACCAACCTTTTTCAGGAACACCGAGCTCCTGTTCAACAACTCAATCGCAAAGACTGTAGAGTCGATGGGTTTCAGAGGCATGCTTTCAGAAGGTATTGAGCGCATCCTTGGTGGCTGGAAATCCCCTGAATATGTCTACAATACGCAAAAGTCGAAACTGCCCATTCTTTTAAGGCATTACAGCTTAAGTGACGACATGTCTTACCGATTTTCAGCAAGATGGTTTTCAGGCTGGCCGGTGACTGCCGACAAGTATGCAAACTGGCTTTCGGCCTGCCATGGTGAGACAATAAACCTTTTCATGGACTATGAGACTTTCGGCGAGCATCAATGGAAAGACACCGGAATTTTCTGGTTCTTAAAAGATCTGCCGGGACGTATCTTAAACCACGACCATATGGATTTCGCGACACCGACAGAAGTTGTTGACAGGTATCCGGTAAGGGGTGATATCGATGTCCCTGATCTGGAGACAATTGCCTGGGCGGATAGGGAGCGCGACCCGTCCGCATGGCTCGGCAACAGCATGCAACGCCTGACCTTTGCAGAGCTTGAACGCGTAGGCAAGATTGTACTTGCAACAAAGAATGAAAAGTTGATATCGATCTGGCGTTTCCTGCAGACATCGGACCACCTGTATTATATGTGCACAAAGAACTGGGGTGATGGCGACGTCCACAAATATTTCAGCCCTTACGGCACACCCCCTGAAGCATTTGAAGGCATGATAAAGGCGATATCTCAGCTGGAGTTCTTGGCAAAGGGATTGCTTAAATAATATCACAAATTCAATGTAAATCAGAAAGACAAGATAAACTAATATATATGTAGTATGGGTAATTATATTCTATGTCATATAAAAATAAAAAAAACACATTTATTTCAATCTCAATATTTTTGATTCTACTCCTCTCAATCACACCAATCCACGCAGAAATATATTCGCCTGTTGTAGGGCAGGTAACAGAAGATGACACATCAATATTTCTTGTAGATGTAACAAAAGAGGATGTTTTGACAATAA
>WTCB01000064.1 GCA_013138765.1 Candidatus Nanohaloarchaea archaeon | reverse complement strand
GGTTATGCTTGCTAAAACATATTATCTTGAAGTTACAACATCTGATGATCTGTTTTTCAGCAAAGCAAATTGTGATTTAGGGTTAGCAAATTGTGATACTCATTTTGTGGAGTTTAGGCAATATTATAATTAATGGTGTTTATTGTGGATAAAAAATATTTAGGATTGGTTGTTGTATTGTTTTTTGTGCTATTTTCGACAATTACCTATGCTGTGACAGATTGTCTTGAAAGTGATGATGGCCTTAGTTATTATACAAAAGGAAGTGTCTATCAGGTAGAAGGTACGGATGTGATTGAATCGTCTATGCATGATGATGAGTGTTCGTTAAATAATAATAATCTGCTTTTAGAATATTATTGTGATGGTCTGGATATTAAGGATACACTTTATACTTGTGCTTATGGTTGTAATGGTGGTGCGTGTAATCCTGCACCAAACAGTTGTCAATATTATGATTATGATTTTTCGCCACCTGCAGGACCAGTAAGTGGGTGTTCAACAGGGTTTACGTGTTGTCTTGATAATTGTATTGCATGTGGTAATGGCGAAACTGTCTGTTGTTCTAAAGATGGGACAAATGCTAATTGTTATGATTTCTCTGCGGGTGAGCTTTGTTTAGAAGATGGTTCTATAAGGCAGACTGATTGTGATGATCCGTCAGATTTTAATTATTGTAATGCTTGTGATTTTTGTTCGGATGGGATATTGAATGATGGTTCGAATGGAACTGAGGATTGTGGTGAAACCTGTATTGATGGCGGTGGGTCTTGTGTAAGCCAAAATGCAGAGACATTTATTGAGTATGTCCCTGTGTTTGAGATTGGAGAGATTTATCATATGAGTGGCAATACTAATTATATCTCTAGTCTTTCCATGATGTTCAGTAATTCTGTATTTTGTTATGATAACATCGATAATGATAATGATTGTTTTATAGATGAGCTTGATACTGATTGCTCATTTGTTCCTAGTACCTGTATCGATGTTGATGGTGATGGTTATGGTGTTGGAAGTGGTTGTCTAGGATCAGATTGTGATGATACTGATGATAGCATACATGTTAATTGTGATACAACACCACCAGAAGTGAGTATAGTGATAAATGATGATGAGATATATACAAACAATGCAACAGTGATATTAAATCTTACATATTATGATGCGGATTCGGGAATTGCACCAAATGGATGTATGTTTTCAAGTGATGGCGTATTTGATACAGAAACATGGGAACATTGTATTGGGATAAAATCATGGATTCTTGAAGGTGGTTCGGATGGTACAAGAACGGTCTATGTGCAAATAAAAGATAATGATGGGAATGTAAATGATACCGAAAGTGATTCAATCATCCTTGATACAACTGTACCTAACATTGTTGTAGAATCTCCATCAGATCCGTCATATGATACGCAGTGGATATGGTTCAATGTTACTGCAACTGATGTATTAAGCGGGGTTGATCAGTGTTTTTTTAGTATCAATGATACTTTAAATACAACAATGTTTAATGATACAATTGATCATTATCATTTTTTTAATAAGTCTGTCTATGTCGGGAATTATGAAGTTATATTTTACTGTAATGATTCTGTGGGTAATATGGGTAATGTTACTCTAAATTTAGATGTACAATATGATTGTATGCTTAATGAAGATCTGGATCCCGAATGCCGAACAGTGAAACTTTGTCGTTTGAATCATTGGATAACAGATCCAGATTTTTCTGTTGATGCATGTTGCTGTATTTCAAGCGGTTATTGGGATAATGTTGAATTGTGCTGTGATTCATCAGATGATTGGTTAACTTCAGATGGTATGGGAGTGTGCAGTTCTGGTGTTATCCGTGGAAACTATACTGGACCAACGTGTAATGTGATTAATAATTCAATTATGACTGATGTGGATATTGTATTTGTATGTAATGAGATTGAAATTAATGGAACAAAGAATTGGTGGAATGGGACTTATTGGGTTGAGGTAGCACCATCGTATTGTGGCTGTACTCAAAACTCGGATTGTGATACTCTAAATAATGAATTGTGTATGGGCAATATTTGTTTATCTGTAAAAAATCCTGTCGTTTTCATTAATGATATGAATACAGTTCATTTTGGTGAGACAACTGAATTTATTATTGAAATAATAAATGAGATGAATGTATCTGATAATATTGAGTTGACTTTATCCGGACTTATATCAAATTGGATATGGTTTGATGGAAAAAAGTTTTTTAAACCACATAATATGATTGTTTCTGTACCTCCACAATCAAGTAAAAAAATAATAGTCAATGTATTTGGTGGACAGATGGGTGTTTATGATTTGAATATATATGTTCATTCTTTATTGACATTGAAGGATAAAACAGCAGATACAACAATTAATATTATTGATGTTGAAGATTCGTTGGGTACAAGAATAGTAAATACTCCCGGATTGTCAGGAATCAGTTTTATATTAGTTATGCTATTTGGATTGGTCATAATGTATTTTAGAAAACCATGAAAATTTTGTCTTATTTTTTATTTTTTTATAAAAAGTAGTTTAGGCAGTATTTATTTAAATTAAGATTAAGTTATATACCACCGTATAGAAACATATATAAATTACAGAGTTTAGTATAATATTAACATTTAATTATTTTATGTGAGTGATTAATTATGATAAGTCAAGGAACGCTGGATGCATTGAAGAACATAGGTCTTAACCTATATGAAAGAAAGCTGTATTCAGCGCTTATAGCAAGAGGTACATCAAACGTTGGCGAATTATCAGAACTTGCATCAGTTCCAAGGTCAAGAGCATATGATGTTTTGGAGAGTCTTTCTGAAAAAGGATTTGTTATAATTAAACATGCAAAACCAATGCAGTACGTTGCAGTTGATCCAGTTGTTGCGATGGATAAATCAAAAATAATCCTGAAAGATAATTTTAATCGGACTATTACTAGGATGGATACTTTTTTAACAAGCAGTTCTATGAAAGAATTGTCTGAACTTTATAATGGCGGACTTTCATTAGTCAATCCTTCTGAACTTTCCGGGTCTTTTAAAGGTAATTATTCTGTGAACCTTCATTCTAATACTATGATTAAAAGCGCAAGTACTGGTATTGATATAATAACTACTGCATCAGGTGTCAAAAAACTTTGGGATGCGCATTCTAATCTTTTCAAGAAAGCAAACAAGAATGGTATAAGCATAAGGATTGCAGCACCTATGGATTCTGATAATTCTGATGAGGTAAAAGCACTTTCTGCTGTTGCTGAAGTCCGTGACCTTAAATCTTCAGAACATAAGCTTCCTGTCGGCAGGATGATGATCGTTGATGGTAAACAGGTAGTTTTCGGTCTGACTGATGACTCTAAGACTCATGAGAGCCAGGATACAGCGTTCTGGAGTGCAAGTGATCATTTCAGTGAACATTTCGCGCAGAATGTATTTGAGATGGTCTGGAAACAGCTTAAATGATGTTTTTTCTAATTTAATATTTTTTTAATTTCTTTTTTTAAAATTATCTTTTCTATTATATCTATTATGTCAGATACACCTGAAATTACTAAAGCTGATGCCAGAAAGATAATAGATGATATCATATCTGGCAAGATAAAGGATAAGGTCGCGCTCAGGAAAGCTAAGATAAAGCTTTCAAGAGAGTCAAGCCTTTCTGGTATCATAAGTAATTCTAAGATATTTGAACATGCGACTGAATCTGAGAAAAAAGATTTAGGCATTCTTGTGCGCAAGCCGGTACGTACCATTTCAGGTGTTGCGGTGGTCGCTGTCATGTGCAGGCCTGGCAAGTGCCCGGGCAATTGCATCTACTGTCCTGATTTTGATGGTGCACCTCGTAGCTATACTGGTAAAGAACCTGCGGCCATGCGCGCCGAACGGATGGGTCATGATCCTTTTAAACAGGTTGAGCATCGTCTTTTTCAGTTAGGTGAAATAGGCCATAAGACGTCTAAAGTTGAACTTATCGTCATGGGCGGCACTTTTCCTTCTGAAGACTGGGAATATCAGCAAGAGTTTGTAAAAAGATGTTTTGATGCAATGAACGGTTCCTGTTCATCTGACCTTAAGTCTGCACAGAAACTTAATGAGACGTCAGGACACAGATGTGTGGGACTGACAATTGAGACAAGACCTGACTTTTCTAAATGCGAGCAGATTGACAGATTTTTGGAACTTGGTGCAACCCGTGTTGAGCTTGGTGTCCAGACAACTTCTGATGAGATTTATAAAAAAGTCAATCGTGGACATACGGTTCTCGATGTAATTGAATCTACACGGCAGCTCAAAGACGCAGGGTATAAAGTCTGTTATCATTACATGCCCGGGCTTTTGGTCGATGCTGAGGCAGATATCAAGCTGTTTTCAGCGCTCTTTGAAAATCCTGATTTCAGGCCTGATATGCTAAAGATGTATCCTACATTGATAATCAAAGGAACAAAACTTTATGGTATGTGGAAAAAAGGTGAATATACTCCTTATGATAATGATGAGGCGGTCTCTGTGATTGCGCGAATGAAAGCATTGGTCCCTTCTTATGTCAGGATTATGCGGGTTCAAAGGGACATTCCGGCCTATAATATCGAGTCGGGTTCCAGTTGGGGCAACTTGCGTGAGGTTGTGGCTAAAAAATGTTCTGAACTTGATATCAAATGTAAATGTATCAGATGCCGTGAGGCGGGGCACAGTCTTTATAAGAAAAATATTAGGTCTGTAAAGCCTGAGATATATATTGAGAAATATGATGCATCAGAGGGTGTTGAATTTTTTATTTCCAAAGAGGACAAGAAAATAGGTGTTCTTGAGGGGTATCTCAGGATGCGGTATCCTAGCGGTTCTTTCAGGCCTGAGATTGATAAGGATACAGCTATCGTCCGTGAGCTTAAAGTTGTTGGCGCTACTGTTCCTGTCGGCGAGAAAGGTGTCGGTCTCCAGCATAAAGGTCTTGGTAGTGAACTGATGCGCCGCGCTGAAGAGATCGCTAAAGCTGATGGCAAGAATAAGATGGTTGTCATATCTGCTGTCGGTACAAGAAAGTATTATGAGAAGCTGGGATATGCGCAAGACGGACCTTATATGAGCAAGGGTCTCTGAATTATTTTAAAGGCCATGGGATAGTTGTTCTTTTTTCGAATTCAAATAATTCTTTTATTTGGTTCCATTCATATTTTCCAGAGTCTAAGTAGTTGTTATTTGGAAATATTTCAAGGATGCATTTAATATTAAATGGGATTTTTATTTTTTTATTTGATTCATAATCTATTGCGGGCGTATGATATGTTTGTTTAAAAATCATTTTTCCAATATTTAATCGTTGTTTATTTTTTAAAATTGGTATTATTGGTTTTTTATAATATGTTTCTGCATTTTCTTTAATTGTTGGTTCTATATCTGTTAATAAAGTAGTCATAAATTTATTAAGATTATCAATGTCTGTTATGGGTGTGTTTGGACTGACCATGAAATATTCAATGATATCTTCATTTGCATTTTGCATTGAGTATGCGGATATTTTATCTGTGCCATTATTTTTAATTGTGATTTGATCAAAAAGTATTGTGTTTTCTAACTTTTGTGTGATTAAAGAATCAAGTATTTCATGGTACAGATCTTGTTGTATTTCGGACATGTTATATATTTGTGGTTTATATTTAAATATCTTTTTCGTTTGTTAATACTTTTAAGTTATTATTTAAGTTTTATCAACGCTTCCGAACAGTTCAATTTGTAAATATTGATATTATATTATTTTGTAAATTTTAAAATATAAATATTCTTCTTCGATGTTTTCATTTTTTAACTTTTGATTGTATATTTTATTTAATTTGATTTTTGAATCATGAATAATTTTTGTATTGATAGTTTTTGATTCATTGTCATTAACGAAGAATTTGTTTATTTGTTTTTCCATTGTTTCATTTATTGTTTGTTCGTCAATAGTTATGTGTTCTTTTTTGGAATTTAATTCTAGAGTGAATTTTCTATCCTTTTTAATGTTCTCGTCTACTAATTTAAAGATTTTTTCATTCTCGTTTTTTTTCTTTTTATCTTTTAATCGGTTGTTATACTTCTCTTTGTAATTTTCATCAAATAAATATATAATATATCTGTCATATTTTTTTATTGAATCTTGAGATAGTTTTAAGAAATCGGCTAAAAGTTTTCCGTAACTGTGGGGGTGGGGTCGTTGATTTCCACTATCCAAACCTCTGTGGAATTTCATTTCTATTAGAATTATTTTGTTATTTTCATCTTCAAATTTAAAATCAATTTTTTTTATAGGTGGTTTCTTAGTTTTTTCGTTTAATATATTTGCTTCGAAAAGTATTGTTTTGTTGTTTATTTTTTGTTTTATTAAATTTTGGTATAATGTAAATCTGAATAGTTCTTCTGACATTTTGAGAACACTGTATTTTTTACATAGTGTTATTATATCTTTTTCAAATGATTTTATTATCTTTTCTTCAAATATATTCTTTTGATCCATATTTTTAATTGTATAAAATAAATATATAAATATAATTCAAGCTTTATCAACGCTTTCGAACAGTCTAATTTTATTTTTTACGACTTCTTCTGCGGCGGTTCTTGCAGGTTCAAGGTATGCGCGTATCTTATACGTGTTGGGCTTTTTTGCAAATGTGTCTTTGACTGATGCGCTGAATGCCTGTCTTATATCTGTGTTTATGTTTATCTTGTTGATGCCGGCATTCACTGCTCTTTTTATGTCGTCGTCCGAGACACCGGATGCGCCGTGCATGACAAGTGGCATCTTAAGCAGTTCTTTTATCTCTTCAATTCGGTCGAATGCAAGTTTTGGCTTGTTCTTGAAAGGGCCGTGCGCGGTGCCTATCGCTATTGCTAA
Organism: Candidatus Nanohaloarchaea archaeon; assembly: GCA_013138765.1. Taxonomy (GTDB): domain Archaea; phylum EX4484-52; class EX4484-52; order EX4484-52; family GLR71; genus GLR71. Next base: position 16,244 of record WTCB01000064.1, on the reverse strand, counting down.
AGCGTCAACTTTTGTCTCTTTGACAAATCGTTTTGCTTCATCTGGGTTGGTCAAGAACATGCTTGCGTCGGCAGTTGACATTATGAAGTCTGATATGATTCCCAGTTTTCCAAGTTCGGCCTCAACTGATACTTTTGATTTTTTTGCGTGGTCTACTACTTTTTTTGTCAATGTGATGTTTTCTTCAAGCTTGAGTGCTGAGCCGTCAATCATGACTGATGTGTAACCTGCCTTGATGCAGTCTTTTGTCATATTAATTGTGCTGCCATGATCGAGATGGAGCGCTATGGGTATCTTTTCTTTTTTTGCGGCAGATGTGACCATAGCTGATATGTAATCAAGACCCATATATTTTATTGTGCCTTCGCTTGATTGTATAATTACGGGAGAATCAAGGTCTCGCGCTGCAGAGATTATTGCCTGCAACGTTTCCATGTTGGTGAAGTTGAATGCACCAACTGCATAATTTTCTTTGTTGGCTTTTGAAAGAATCTTTTTAGTAGTTACAAGTGGCATGGTATCACAGTTAATATTTTATTGTGCTATGTTTATATCTTTTTATGGGTTCTGTATTTTTGTTTATATATGGGGGTTGATGAAGATTTATATAAAATAGAATACAATATAACTGTATAATTATGGGGGTATAATTATATGGGGGATTATTTATTTTTGGATATTCCGGAGGATGCAAGGGTTCTTGAGCCATCAGAACTTGAAGGTATAAATACTGTTTCAGAACTTTGGCGTCATATAATTGATAATCGGTGTTATGCGCCTGAGTGGTTGAAATATATAGCAGTTGATGAAGTCAAAGCAGATGCTAAGGGGGTTAAGGTATATCGGGATCATATTGCATCGGATAATGTTGTTGTGCTTGAATCAGATGAATTTGAATCTTTTGTTGGTTTAATAAAAAATAAAACTGATATTTATCCGGGGCGGGCATTTAATTTTGATAAATTGTATTGCCAATCTAATCGTCGTTGTAAAAGTTCTGCAACATTTAAAGGTATCAAGTTTGATAATGATCTTGTAAAAGGTGGGAAACAGCTCATATATGAACATGATGGTAATTGTGATTTTTATGATCTGGTCATCAGTTATGATTTTAGTGTCAAGAAAAGTTTCAATAGTTTCTTGAGACCTTTTGAAATGATATATGATGATGATAAGATTAATAATGTCAATATCAGGCGAGTGATTGATCATTTGATTGAATTGAAGGCTGGCATACCTATCAAAGCGGTGCTGTGTGATGAATGCGTTTCGAATTTTGGATCTGATGGGGGTTCAATAATAAAAGGTAATTTTTTAAAAAGAGATGTAGATAAAGTCTATGGGTATCTTTTGGATATGGGTGTTATTAATTCTAGATATGTCATTGTTGAGTTGATTGAGTGATTGTTTTTTCTTGTTTTTATTTTTGTTTTGGATATGATTCTGCATTAATCTATATATATGGAATTCGGCTAAAATAGGATAGTGGTTTCTTATTTTTAAAGTGATTAATATGTCAGAAGATAAATATATTTTGTGGTTTAAGCAGATCGGTAAAGAAGATACAGCCCGTGTCGGCGGCAAGTCTGCAAATTTAGGTGAAATGGTCAACAAGGTCAATGTGCCTGTCCCTCCTGGTTTTGCGACTACGTCTGAGGCGTATCAGCATTTCTTAGAATATAATAAGCTTAAGGATATGATTAAGGATACGCTTACAGGTCTTGATACTCATGACATGCGCGCGCTTGCAAAAGCGGGCAGTAAGGTGCGAACAGCTATACAAAAAGCAGAGATGCCACAAGATCTTGAGCACATGATGGTCGGTGCATATAAAAAGCTGGGGGTTATGGTATCACAACTTAATCCTCTCGTGGCCATAAGATCTTCTGCAACTGCCGAGGATCTTCCGGGCGCAAGTTTTGCTGGACAGCAGGATACATATCTCAATGTGTCTGGTGAAAAGGACATCATACAGAACGTTAAAGATTGTTATGCTTCTCTTTTCACCAATCGTGCAATATCATATAGGGTAGATAAAGGTTTCAGTCATTTCGATGTAAGTCTTTCTGTTGTCTTTCAGAAGATGGTAAAGAGCGATACTGCAGTGTCTGGTGTCATATTTACATTGGATCCTGATTCGGGTTTTGATAATGTCATAACCATTACCGGTTCATATGGTCTTGGGGAATATGTTGTTCAGGGTATTGTCACTCCTGATGAATTTTTAGTGTTCAAGCCTAAGATGACAATCATTGAGAAAAAGCTTGGGACTAAAAAGATTAAGCTTGTCAGGTCAAAGAAAGGCAATGTGGAAAAGAAGATAGTCAAGGCTGATTCGGAACGTTTCTGCATTACTGATAAACATGTTCTGGAACTTGCAAAGTATGCTATGGCAATTGAAAAACATTATGGATGTCCTATGGATATTGAATGGGCACTTGATGGGGATACTAAGAAATTGTACATTGTTCAAGCAAGACCTGAGACTGTGCATGCAACGACTGATTCTAATAAATTGCGAAAGTATGTCCTTGAAGGTTCGGGCAAAAAGTTATTTAGTGGGCTTGCTATCGGCCGAAAGATCGGCATTGGTAAAGTTAACATAATAAAGGATGCAAGTGAGATACACAAGTTCAAGAAAGGTGATGTCTTAGTCACTAAGATGACTGATCCTGATTGGGAACCTATAATGAAGATCGCTTCAGCTATCATAACTAATGAAGGTGGCAGGACGTCTCATGCAGCAATTGTGTCAAGAGAGATGGGTGTTCCTTGCGTTGTGGGTTCTGAGGTTGCGACAACTATATTGAAGGCGGGTAAATTTGTGACTGTTGACTGTTCGGCCGGTGAAGGTGATGTCTATGATGGCGCTATCAAGTATCGGATTGATGAGAAAGATCTTAAGACGATACCTGTTACAAAGACAGATGTCATGATAAATCTTGGAGAACCCAGCCAGGCATTTTCGTTGTCTAAGTTACCTGTTGCTGGTGTAGGTCTTGCCCGTGAGGAATTCATCATATTAAGTGAAGTGAATGCACATCCTATGAAGCTTATTGCTGATGGCAAGAGTGAACTGTATACAAATGCTCTTACTACTGGGATTGGCAAGATATGTGCTGCATTTTATCCACGGCCTGTAATTGTACGGTTAAGTGACTTTAAGACGGATGAATATGCGTCTCTTGACGGGGGTTCTAAATATGAACCTGAAGAAGCTAATCCTATGATCGGTTGGAGAGGGTCATCAAGATATTATGACAAGGATTTCTTACCTGCATTTAAGCTTGAATGTGAAGCTTTGCGCAGAGTCCGATATGATATGGCACTTGACAATTTAATCATTATGGTGCCGTTCTGCAGGACTATTGAAGAGGCTAAGAAAGTTAAAGTGCATCTAAGCAATTATGGTCTTGACCAGAAGAAAGGTCTTAAGATATTTGTCATGGCTGAGATTCCTTCAAACATCATACTTGCAGATCAGTTTTCGGATGAATTTGATGGATTTAGCATAGGTACGAATGATCTGACTCAGCTTACTCTTGGTATAGACAGGAATTCTGAAAAGATGAGCTATCTGTATGATGAGAGAAATGATGCGGTTGAAAGAAGTGTGGCATCTTTAATATCTGAAGCTCATAAGCACAGTCCTCGAAGAAAAGTCGGGCTTTGCGGGCAGGCACCGTCTGATTATCCTGACTTTGCTAAGTTCTTGGTCGAGTGCGGTATAGATTCGATATCAGTCAATCCTGATGTGGCTCTTGATACTATTCTTTTGGTAGATAAGATGGAAAAGAAATTGAACGGGTCTAAGCATGTCTTGCACAAGGTACGGTCAAAGATATTTAGAAAATAAGTTTTATCTTTTTTTTAATTTTCTCTTTTTTTTTATTTCAAAAGGTTTATAAAGTTAAATATAATTATAGTTGTCTATGTTAAGTAGTTATAATGTTGATATCTGCGAACTTGCTGAAGAAGTAGGTTATCGTCTTGAAGTTGTTGCATCACATCTAGGTAAGATGGACAGGGATAAAGAAAAATATCAATATGATGATTCTTTGACACAATCAACAATGAATCAGGTTAATTTTTTAGATGGTAAACGTTTGCCTGAAAAAGACATACCTGTGTCTGAATATTTTGATGCAGTAAATCTTTATCATAATGTCTTAAAGAATCTTTTGGAAGATATAGAAAGTGATAAAAAGGCATTAAAGTGTGCTGCGATAGATAAATATCAGCATATTATACAGTCGCTTGATAGTCTGATTGGTGCGATTGAACATGAGTCTGTATCTGATGTACCTTATCTATTAAAAGATATGTATGATGTTGTCAAAGGAAGATCAAAAGAGAATTAATTTAAGGGTATGTAATAATTTATTTCTATTTTTAATGTCTTAAAGTAGACTTGCAAGATATGGCAAGGCAATGAATGTGCCTATTGTGCTCCCCATATTTGAAAATACTACAATGAGCAATATTCTTGTGACTCGGTTTTTCCAAAAGCCTGTAATCCCGCCTAATGTTGATAAGGATTCAAAGTCTTTGACTCTGGGCTCTTTTATCTTTGCTTCAGAAAGACCGGCAAACCATCCTGATGCAAGCATGGGATTAAGTGATGTCAGTGGGGCTGCAAAGAATGCAACTATTATCGTAATTGGGTGTGCAAGAGCAAATAATGCGCCAATTGCAGATAATGAACCGTTTATTATCATCCACTTATAGAGCATGTTTAATGTGACTTCGGTGCCGTGGCCCATGAAACCATAGATTATGAGCGCTGTAAATATCAACGGTATTGACCAACCAATGTATTTTGTTATGTTTTTATTTTTAGGTATTGCTTCAAGTGTCTTTAGATCTGTTGTCTTTTTTAGATTCTTTTTTATTCCTGGAACATGACCTGCACCGACTACTACAATTATCTTTTTTCCTTTTGTATCTTTGATCTTTTGTGCAAGGTATGTGTCTCTTTCGTTAATCAGGACTTTTTTTATGTTTGGTATGTATTGTCCCAGTTCTTTGAGCATTTCAGATAGCATGTCTTCTTTTTTTAGTTTTTCTATCTGTTTTTCGTCTATTTTTTCATTCTCGAAGAACATGCCTTCAAAAAGGATAAACATCAGTTTGAATTTTTCTTCCAGACCCATCATTTTCCATGCACGTTTGAGCGTAATCTGGATGTCACGGTCGACAAGACTTATCTTTATCTTATTTTTTTTTGCTGTCTTTATCGCTTCAATCATTTCGCTTCCGGGCTGGACTTTAACGTTTTCACCCATCTTTTTTTCAAAATTAGCGAGAAGCAGGTTTGATAAGAATAAGTATGCTTTTTTATCTTTTATCAGGTCTGTAATCTTTGTGTCGTTCCATTTCTTTTTTTTGGTCATTGCAGCGTATCGTGATTTACAGAGTTCTACACAGACTGTATCAGGTTTTTCGGTCTCTATTGTAGTCTTTACTAAATCTGCGCTTTTTTTTGAAATGTGTGCGGTACCTACAAGAATTATTTCTTTTTTGTTAAGGGTTATTCTGTCTATGTTTTTTTGCATATAGAATATAAGGAGGATAACTATAAAAATATGAAAGAGAACGTAAAGTAAATAAAAAAAGGTAGAAAAGAGGTTTACTCTTTCTTCTCTTCTGTTGATGCGCCTAGAAGTTCTTCAAGCTTTTTTGGTCCGACTTTTGTTATCTTTGCGTTTATCTGAGCGGTTTCTGTGCTTACTGTATTGCCTCTTATACTCTTTCTTCGTCTTATGCCCTTATTGTATTTGTAGCCTGGACCTTTTGCAATAAGTATTTTTTTTCTTGCTGTGCCGTCTACATCTTTTCGCATACCGAAACCATTCTTATCGGATCCACCAGTTATTGTAATCTTGTATCCTGGAAGACCAATAATGCCTGCATCAATTTCGTCACCGATTTTTTTACCGATAAGTCCTGCAACAGTCTTATCTTCCATCTCTTTTTGGAATGATTTTCCTGTCTTAGGTTCATTTATAACAAATTTTATCATCATGTCTTATCACCTTTCTACTTTCCTTGCCGTTTATTAGCCCTTATTGAAGGTCTAATCTTTTCAGCTCCTCGGCCCTTAGTCCTGACAAGACCTCTGGATTTTTGTCCTGCACCTGTCTTTCCTCTGAATACACGTCTTGTGCTTGCTGGGTTTGTAATCCATCCGACATCTTTGTCTGATTTGATTGCAGGGTGATGTGCGTCTACAAGAATGACTTCGAACCATTTGTATCTTCCATCTTCTGCTACGTAGTATGAGTTTAAGACTTCCATGTTTACGTATTTTCTTTGAGCTTTCTCTTCTGCTATCCATTGCAGTGATTTTGCTGGATTAAATACTTTGTAACCGGACTTTTTAGGTTTTCGACCTGCTCTGTCTCTTGAACGTTCTCTACCACCACGATTGATTCTTACTCGAGCTATCATAAAACCTTCTTTTGCTTTATAACCTAAGCTTCGTGCTCTATCTATTCGTGTAGGTCTTTCAACACGTTCGATAGTGTTGGTCCTTCTCCATACAATAAGTCTTTCCTGCCAAAGAGGTCCAAGACTTTTTTTTGGAGTTTTCCATGTCTCTTTAATATATTTGTACATTCCCATTGAATTCACCTTTTTGAACTCAATCCCGTTCAAGCATTAACCTTTTTTTTGAAGGCTGCCACAATTCATCTGTGGTGTGCTCACATCCTAGGAACGTATTTCTATTTCTAAAAATAAGAATACGCATGATTAAGTTTGAGAATAAGCTTTATAAAGGTTTAGATTTGAGGTGTCATTGTTTATTTGATTTAATCTGTATTGGATTCAAGAATATTAGATTCAAGAAATTCTAATATATTTTTTGCGTATTCTTTTTCTGGTTTTTTATTGAAGTATTCTATTAATGTATTTATGTCTGAGGTTCTTCCATCTTTTGCAAGTGTTCCATATATGATGTCTAAAAAGTCATCTGACATTTTTAGACCACTCAGCCTATGAATATTTATAAATTCTTCAGCGTTACTATTTTCATTTTCAATGTAATTTAAAAGAGATTCAATAACAGTATCTTCAGGTAGTGTGATGTTTTTTCTTTGTAAGTATCTTAAATGTTCTTTTTTTCTTTGTCCGATAAGTTCTTCTGTGAGGTATTTAAGAATATTTTTGGGGATGGATTCATCTATTTTATCTTTGATTTTTGTTATTTTTTCCCATTCATCATTATAATTTTGTGTTTCTTCAATAAATTGAGCAACATATGGTTTAAATATTGATGTAAGTGTATCTTCGGATGGTTTTATTTCCATCTGGTTTGAAAGAAAATATGCATTTAAATATTGTTGTGATATCACTAAATTTAGATAGGTCTTCTGAAATCGATTTTCAATATATTCTGGAGATTTTCCTAATTCTTTTGCAACTTCTTCAATAGGTCCATACATATTAATTCACAGTGATTTATTGAAGTTAAAACTTTATATATCTTTATTTTTTTGTGACTGTTTGGGGGTTATAGGACTTTTTGTTTCTATTTTTTTTAATTCAATTTCTTGTCCTGATCTTTAAGTGTTGTGATCTCTTTTTCAATCTGTTCTTCTTCTGTTTTTATCTTTTTATCTTTATTTTCAAGGGATTTTTCTTTTTTTTCTAGTTTGTGTAGCTTCGTTTTGATGTGCTTATTTTTTTTGCTGATTTTATATTGTGTGTATCTATCTGCTATATTGTTGATTAAGCTTGATTTTTGTTCTATAGGGGCTATTATCTCTTTGGAGGTATGCCTGTCTAGTTCTTTTTGTAGGTAATCTAATCTTTTTTGATTTACGTTTAATGTGACTTCGTATTCGTATTGAGAGATTAGCTGTTGAGAATATTTTTGTTCTGCTATAGCTATGGTTTGGTTGATTTTGTCTTTTTGTTCTTTTAGGGTCTCTATTGATGTTTCGGTCTGTATTTTATCTTTGTTTATGCTGTAAAAAGCGTATTTTAGTGCATTTCTGATTTTTTTGTCAGTATATGGTACTGTTATCTGATGCAAAGAAATAAAAATGATATAAACCATTATTATATAGGTAGATAAGGGTTATTGATTAATATGAACTATGAAATTAAGTTTCTTGAAAAGGATGCAATTGAAAAGGTTGAAAATGATGATGCTGCAAAGTCAATGATCGATAAAGATAATCTTATTCTTGCGTCTGTCTTTGCTATGATCACTCCTGATAATAATGTTTTGGATAAATGGAATGTCAATTATTTTAATGGCGAAACAGGTGAACTTACTAACTTTTTAGTCACACATGAGTCTGTGACCCATATCGAGACTTCTAAAAGAGTACATACGACTGAAGTCAAATCAATTGATAGGTCTAATGTTGCTATACCTATCACAAAGATACTGTCTTCTGCAATGGATAAGGCAGAGATTGAATATCCACATGAACCAAATAAGGTTTTCATAACGCTCCATCACAATGATGAATATAAGAATGAATGCTGGACAATTACATTATTCAGCACTAATCTGTTCTTGTATAAGATTAAGATTGATGCGATAACAGGTAAGATAATCAGTTCTGAGGTCAAGCATCTGCTGAAATGAGGTTTGATTGAAAAAAGTTATTTTTTGCTGTCTTTTAATATGAATGCGATAAACATTGCAAATATTAATGACAATAATGATTGGTAAAGGATTATTTCTATAAAATTGTCAATGATTTCAATCTTGAAATTAAATAAAAATAATAATGAAAGAAAACTGAATGAACCTATTATGAAACTTAATGTTGTCTTGTCGATGGCTGTTAATTTTCCACTGAAAAAATCATCTTGTTTTTTTGATAGATAATATCCTAATAATATGGATAAATAACCAAAACCTATTATGATAAATGTCAGTACTAAAGAATTTATGCTCGATATGATTTCTATATTAGCCATAAATTGTTCACTTGTCCAATAATATTGCCAATAGTCCGATTAGGATTATGAATACTGCGAGATTTTGGTTAGAATCATATATTGAAACACCTAAAATAAGAATCGCTAATTTTGCTATAAGGTCTATTATCATTTTTTTATCTTCGGTAGATGTTTTTTTGACCATATTATTGTTTTAGTTTTAGTTTTATATATAATTTATAAGTTTTTGGATAAAGATGAAGTCAATTTCCGGAATTTTTATATATTTCAAGTGCCTTATATATAATATGTATGCTGACTTTAGTATGTTAAAAAATGTAACTTTTAACTTAGTCAGTGCACTTTATAGTCTTGTGTTGAAACTGGTGCTGTGAAAGCATCTGTACAGGTCTTTGCTGATTCTTTTGCGGTTCTGATGTGCGATTTTTTTTCTGATTTTTTAATCTGCTCTTGATTCTAAAATTTTTCATAAATTTTTAGGAACATGTCTTTTCTCGTGAAGTTTCAGTAAATATAAATAATGAAAAGATAGGTGGTTTTGATGACCCGAAAACGAAAAAAGAATATAGAAGAGCGATACTTGAACAATTTAGGTATTCCGACGGCAGTAGTTATACCTTGCAGTCTATATTACTCTGTTAAACTCCCGGAAGGTATGGGCGATATGGATGTCAAGTCTTATAATTATAAAAATAATAGGGTTCTTTATTCTGAAATGCCAGTAGACGGATGGGATATATCAGATGGTGTTGTTGTCGTACCTTATGGGTTGAGGCTTTATCAGCATGATCTTGAGGATTACATATTGTTTGATGGTATGTTGGATGAGGATGCACTTATGGATATGCTTAATAAGATCTATTGTGGTGAGAAGTGTAAAAAATATAAGATACATATAGTGACTGATGAATGGAAAAGTGAAATAAGCTAATATCTTTTATTTCTTTTTTTCTAATAATAATCATGGATGCAGTCTTGTGTGCCAGATGTAAAGGAAAAGGGCTCTGCGGCAATGCGCATTGTCCGATTATGTCAAGTCTTGAAAAGATGAAGAAAGTTACGCAAAATGTCAAGACTGACTTTTTCGGGTCGTCACCACCGTCTATTTTTGTAGGGAGGATCGGGTATCCTGATGTGTCTTTCGGGGCTCTTGCGCCAGCTGAAGAAGGCAACACTGCAATATATGACAGTCCGTCTGAGTGGTTTTTAAATAATTATTCAATTGATAAGATATTTGGGTTAAGGTCGTCTTTAATCAATTCAAGTGTCAAGACAAATGTCTACAGGAGCAATAGCTTTCTTGAAAAGATACAGGATATCGCTTTAGCATCTAAACCGCTTGATATTGAGGCTAAATATGATAGGCCGATAACACCTGATGTGACAATTGATGCTTATTCCCGGGTTGCGCCGAGCGGTCCTCGTGGGTTTATGAACCGTCTTGATATATGTGACAATCCTCATGTGCCTATCAAAGTCGATAAGGTCGTCTCAGATACGGATCTTGGTGCAGCAGATGCAATCTCAATCCTCAATAGTAAAGATATCTCTGAAAACCATATAACTAAACTATTGTCTGCAGGGCTTTTAGGTGATGAAAAGAAAAGAAAGCTTGTGCCTACCAGATGGTCTATCACTGCAACTGATGATATGATTTCAAAGAATCAAATTGAGATTATACGCAATTTTGATGAGGTTGGGCAGTTTTCAGTGTTTTCAAGTGCGTATCTGGGCAATCATTTTGAGTTGATTGTCATGCCTGGAACCTGGGCATTTGAGTGTATTGAGACGACATTTCCAAAAAGTGTATGGAATCCTAATGGCAATGATGTTGTGATGTACAGTGATTATGAAAAGTATTCAGGAAGAAAAAATTATGCGTCCAACGTTGCGGGGGGATATTATGCAACACGATTGCCGGTCACAAGATATCTTAAAAAGAAAAAGATGCAGGCATCTGTCCTGTCTATCCGTGAGGTATATGAAGACTATTCTGTACCATTGGGCGTCTGGCTTCTTCGCGAGACTGTGGCTGATGCATTTTCAAAGGAACCAAAAGCTTTTGATTCACTTAACGAAGCAATGGTATATGTTAAAAGCAGGCTTAGGCTTGATTTTACTAAGTATCTTAATGAAAGTCGTCTCCTTAAAGATTACAGGAGTCAAAGAAGGCTTTTTGATTTTAGAAATATAAAATAAAAAAAGGGATAAAAGTCTTATTTAAGCACTTTTATTTCTCTTAATTCTGTGGATATTTTAATGTTTTTAAATAATATCTTATCATGCAAATAATTTTTTTTAAATGTTGTTGTCATTTATAATGTCTGGGTGATGGATTGGTGTGGAGAGAAATAATATGATTATTAAATATATTCTATCAATTTAAGCAAATTTAAAATTGCAATAAATGCTAATATGGATGTAGCAATCAGCATTAATGAGTTAAATCGTCTTTGTGATTGCTTTGATTCTAAACGGTGATATTCTCTTACACCTTTTTGTGTAAGTTTGAGCTTATCAGGTCCTATGTAATGAGCAAGTTGCATTTCTGGCGGACCTCCAAGACAGAACAGTGAAAATAAATTATAGTTTTTTTCTTTGAATTTCTTTTTGATGTGTGCTTCGTCATATTTTTCAGGATTAAATAATGCAAATTCCATCATTTTAAGGATTTTCTTCATGCTCATTTTCAATCACTTATTTGGTTATTCTTCAATTCAATATTATTTATATATTTTTATTAATAAGAACTGCAACCCGTATTATCAATATTTGTTATTGAAACATCAAGTTGGAAAACAACATTTTTTGTTTCTCCTGGATTAAGTGTCCAGCATCCATATTGTTGATCTTTTAAATTATTATTTTCATATGTTGCTACTGCTGCACATCCTGCACCAGGTGCATTACCGCTATTTACAAATTGTACATTTGTGGAAGCAACCCAATAGTCGATAAGGTTAAAGTCCAGTTCGCAATCAGAAATCTGTTTAGTTATAGATGGCATGTTAAGTTGTACGGATTCTGGTAAGTTTACAGAAGGATAACTTTTCCATAATGAACTTGGAATAATCATATCATATTGTTCTGCATATTTTTCATATTGTGAAATTCCAGATAAAAGTGCATTATCAAAATCATTTGATGTTGTTTCAATAGGTACTGCATATCCATCACTGTCTATGTAACCTGCAAAAATATGTCCTGGCACTAACATCAAGAATGATTTTAATCCGATTGCTTCCAAAAGTGATGCATATAAAATTGCATTATCATCACAGTCACCTGCTTTATTTTTTAATGTTTCATAAGGGAATTGTATATAATCTCCATCAGTATGGACATCATTGACATAATTTACACCATATGATCTCATAGTTTTAAAAAGCCATCTTGCAGCCATTAGTTGTACTGTGGTTGAACTAGTGTCCATTCCTGCAGGCAATCCATCTGTAGCCTTTGCAGCAAATTCTCTGATTGTTGGTTGTGTGGGGGTGACCCAAGAAGCAATCATTTCCGGTTCGTTCCAAGTGATATAATTTCTTCCGGAAATAAACATATCAAAATTTTCATCAGTATTATATTCTTTATTTACACTATTTGATAGACTAATAACAGCTTTAATTGTTATCTTTTCATTTGTTGTAACATCCAAAGCGTTATTTAAAAAAGTTAAATCAACAGTTCTCTGAACTTGTTCATTTTTATTCAATGTTCCAAAAGTAATAGTCCTATCAGAAAAATAATTGTTTGGTGAGGATAAGGTTACTTTAACATTTGATGCATCATCATTTCCTGTATTAGTTAATGTAAGGATTCCAATATCATTACCAACTGCTTTTAGATATGTTACGGAATTGGATTTTGATGTTTGTAAAAATGAAGCACCTATTTCTGGTTTAAGTTCTATGCAAGTATTATCTTTACATGTTTTGCCAAATGAGCAACCAACATCAATGCAGCAATTATCTGTTGTTTCTCCTTCTTCAATAATTCCATTCCCGCATTGAGCAAGTTTTTTACAAGAAGTGCCATCACAAGAGTAGCCATTAGAGCAACTGCAATCCATACAACATGTTGTTGAATCCTCGCCACTGTCACATATATTGTTTCCACATTGTGACTTCGGAAACATAAAAAAAATAATGATAAGAATTAAGATGATTGCGACAGGAGTTATAATTTTATAGTTCATCTGAATTTTTTTTTTCTTAGGTTTTTTTGCATGAACTATTTTTGCACCACATTCTTTACAGAACTTGTCATCTTTGTCTATCTCTTCTTTGCATTTCGGACATTTTTGCATTTTACCGTCTCCAAGACAAATCATTTTTTCATAATATTTTGAAAATTGTTAATAATGCAGATTTTTGCATTATAATGGTTAAAACATAAAAATAATAGTTATTGATTATATATATACTTAATTTTTTTAGAAATATATAAATGGGTTTTAGTGTTTGAAGGTAAAGAGTGAGGTTTTTGATTTTAAAATTAAAAAATAAAAAAAAGATATTATTTAAGAACTTTTATTTCTCTTAATTCTTTTTCAAGTTCTAAGATTGCATCTTCTAAGTGTTTTACTGACTTTGCACCTGTAATTACAATCTTTCCTGAACTGAAGATCAGAAATACTGTCTTTGGTGTATCTATTCTGTGGACAACACCTGGAAACTGTTCAGGTTCATATTCGCAGTTGTCTAGATTGAATATCACATTGTTAAGCTCAATTGGTGAACCCAAATCAGATGATGCTACTATGTTTACAACTTCAGTGTTCAGTCTGTCTGATATTTCCATACCGATCTCTCTGAAATTAACAAGTGCTGCCTTTACTGCCTGTTTTGCCTGTTCAAGTGATTTTGTTCCTGAACAGATCATTTTTCCTGTGCTGAATACAAGAACACTTGCTTTTGGTTCTTTGACTCGGTATACAAGTCCCGGGAATGATTCTGGTGCGTATTCTGCATCAGGTAGTTTTGCTGCAAGCTGTTCCAGTACGAATTTTGAGTGAGTGTCGCAGGATACAACGCAATTTGTAATTTTTGTATCTTTTGCCATAATTAAAAACCCCTTTTTTATTGTGCCTCATTTACACTGATGATCATGCTACCTCTTAAAAGTAAAGTGCCAAGTTTTATTTTTGAATCTGAATTAATCTCTTCTGCATCTTCTAAGTGGATGTTTAAGTTTAAATCATAAGCTTTCATTACACCTGTAATCTTGCTTGTGTTTTTAAGAAGAATTTCAATTTTCTTGTTCTGGAAATTGTCCAGTTTGTTTAAAGGTCTGAAGTCGTTCATAATTTTCGCCCTGTATTTTATTTGTTGTATATTTTTTGATTGTCTGTTTATAAATAGTTTATAAATCCTTTATAAAGAAAGCTTTATAAATGGTTGCCTTTTTTTATCTATTTTATGTATCAGTTACAATAACTCTTTTAAAGGTTTCACTTCCAATATGTAATATTCTTATATTTAGAGATGTTCTTATGGTAAAAAATGATACAAGCTTGATTCCTGAAGTCAATATAGGTATTGTCGGTCATGTTGATCATGGCAAAACTACACTTACCAGTGCACTCACAGGTAAATTTACAGATGAACACTCTGAGGAGCTTAAAAGAGGTATTACAATACGTCTTGGATATGCGGATGTTACAATAAGAAAATGTCCTAAATGTGAAGCTAATTTATCTTATTCTTCATTTGATAAATGTTTTTTTTGCGGAGCTGATACTAAACAATTAAGGACTGTATCTTTTGTTGACGTTCCAGGCCATGAGACGCTTATTGCGACAGTCCTTACCGGTTCTGCGCTTATGGATGGAGCTATACTTTTAGTTGCGGCAAATGAAAAATGTCCACAGCCACAGACGGCTGAACATCTTGAGGCGTTAAACATTGCAGGAATTAAAAAGATAATCATTATTCAGAATAAGATTGATCTGGTATCAAAGGAAGAAGCACTTAAAAATTATAAGTCGATAAAGGAATTTGTTAAAGGCAGTGTTGCAGAAGATGCATCTATAATTCCTGTGTCTGCAATCCATAGAGTAAACATAGGCATGATATTTAAGGCAATTGAAGATGTTATAGTGACTCCTAAACGGGATGAGACTAAAGATCCAAAGATGTATATTGCAAGAAGTTTTGATGTCAATAAGCCTGGTACTGGTATACAGAAACTTTTAGGCGGTGTCATCGGTGGGGGTCTTATTGAAGGTGTCTTGAATGTCGGTGATGAGATTGAAATATGTCCGGGTATCAGTGAAAAAAATAGATGGACTCCTGTCAAGGCAAAAGCAGAGTCTATAAAACAGGGTTCTATCGATGTCAAGACAGGCAGGCCTGGCGGTCTTTTAGCAATCAGTACTTCTTTAGATCCTTACATGACAAAATCTGATAATCTTGCAAGCATGATTGCGGGAAAATCTGGAAGTCTTCCTGAAGCTAAAGATGAGATTATGGTTGAAGTCAATCTTTTAGATAAAGTCGGAACAGATGATAAAGATAAATCTGCAATTAATCTTATGCAGAATGATGTAGTCCTTATGAATGCAGGCACTCAGAAGACTATTGGTGTCTGTGTAGCTCCAGGTAAAGTTGCAAAATTTAAACTTAAAAGACCATTGTGTGTTGATGCCGGTGAAAAGATAGTCATGTCTAAGCAGATAAATGCAAGATGGCGTCTTATCGGTTGGGGTATCAATAAAAAGTGAGTGATTTTTTTCTTTAAATTTTAATAGTTTTTCTTATATTTTATAGAATCAGTCTTAATTTTTAAAAAGTTATATTGGGTCTGGTTTTTATGCCAGGCCTCTGTAAAATAAAAAAATTATTTCTTGACTTCAAATGTTCCGTTCTTTGGAATGTTCAACTGGAACTTGCTCTGCCATTCAGTAACATATGCGCCAGTAATTGTGACTACATCACCTTCTTTTGCTTTTGTTATGTCATCTTCCCAAAGGCTGAAGTTTATTTCACCGGTATCATCTTCTACGATGAAAGTGCATACTTTTCGAGTTCCAAACCTTGTATTGACGGTTCTTTCTTCGCCTTTCTCTTTAATAGTTCCTTCTACAGAAACGTCGCTTGCGCCAACATTCAATTCATTTATCTTAATTTAAATCACCTATAAACATTTAAACAGTATATTAATTTTATCCAAAACATTTATATGTTTGTATTATTTTGGATTGTATTTTATTTGTTTCTTATATATAAATATTTAGATTGTATTTATCTTATGGCAAATATTAAGACAATGGATACGCATTGTCATCTGCAGCACAAGTGGTTTGATGATGATAGAGATGAAGT
>WTCB01000105.1 GCA_013138765.1 Candidatus Nanohaloarchaea archaeon | reverse complement strand
GTCTTAAGGCTGAACTTGTGTCTTCACCAGGTTCTAGACCACCGCCTGGAAGCTTGTGATAATTGTGCTCTGATACAAAAAGAAGAGCAATCTTGTTTTCATCGTTTATGACAATCGCTCTTGATGCTTTACGGAGCCTATATGTTTTATCAGAATCCGAGTTATTCGCTTCTCCAAAATCCTTAAGACTTATCTCTTTTATAAGTTCCATCTATGATAACCTCGCAGTCCTTATTTCTCTTTTTTTATTGGCATTTTCCATCTGTTAACTTCAATGGCATAAAATAACTGGTTGCAATCATATTCAGACTCTGGATTTATATCCTCTAAAAAACCTACTTTTCTGAAACCTTGTCTTTTATAAAATGCAATTGCTTTATTGTCCTCTTTATCACTTGTTCCAAGATGAATTATTGGTATCTTTTTCTTTTTGCAATAAGTCATTAGATGTTCTATAAGCGCAGTTCCTATGCCTTTGCCTTGAAATGTCTTTTTTACTGCAATGCTTTCTATGAATACTGAACCAGTAAATGGAGGGAGTATCCGGTAATCTGAAAAGATTAAGTGTCCTGTATAAATACCTTCTGATTCTGCAATGAAAATCTCGTTTCGTTGTAGTTTTATATCAAATACTTTTTTGTCGCGTATGGAATCAAAGAAAGGGAATGCTTCTTTTTGTGTAAGAATGTAATCTTTTTTGTCTGATTGTTTTCCTAACCGGATTTTTAATTTCATAATAAATTATTAAGGTTTTATTTATTTATGTCTGTTTATCTTCCAGTTCAACACCGACAATCTGTGATGCGCCCTTCTGCATAGACACGCCATACACCCGGAATGCGTTGTGGACCAATACGTCGTTGTGCGATATCACCAAGAATTGTGAATTTGCTGCATACTCTTTTATCAGTTCGCCGATTGTTCCTGAATTTTTCTTGTCAAGGGCGGCGTCAATCTCGTCAAGGATATAGAACGGTGCTGGACTGAATTTCTGGAGCGCGAAAAGGAATGCAGTTGCGGCCATCGTCTTCTCACCGCCAGAAAGGGAATCTATGCTCAACAGTTTTTTGTCTTTCGGCTCGGCCTCAATTACAAGACCCGATTCGATGTCTTTCGGGTCCTCAAGGCGCAAGTTACCAGTACCATCTGTCAGGTCTGCATAGACTTCTGTGAAATCATCTGCAACCTTTTCAAATGCGGCACGGAATATGTCTCGTCTTTTGTTCTCAATGTCTTCGATCATAGAAATTATTGATCTTCTCTCATCTGCAAGTTTTTCTACTTTCCCATTAAAATCGTCAAAATCCTGAGCGAATATGTTGTACTCCTCTATCGCTTTCTGGTTGACGGGACCCAGTGCGCGCATCTCACGGTCAATCTTTCTCAGCTCCATCTGAAGCTTTTCCGGGTCGTCTTTTCGTAGGTCTGTTCGATCCTTATATTTTTCATAGGCAATCAAAAGATTTTCAAGCTCTGCCTCAAGCCGTGCTTTTCTGATCCTCAAGTCTTCAATCTCTTTCTGGAGCATTATGTTCTGTTCATATACTGTTCTTCTGTTCTCTTTAATCTTTGATATCTTCTCTTTTAGATCCTGTCTTTTTTGCTCCAGATCTTTTATGTCATCAGAACTGTCATCCATATCTTTTTTCTTTTCTTCAAGCACAATGTTCAATTCGCCCAATTCTTCTTTGAGCATCCGTATCTCAACCTCTGCATTCTTCTTCTCTTTTTCATAATCAAGTATTGCAGACATGTCAGCTCCTTGTTTCTGTGCCTTGCTTGATTGTCTTTTGGCACCACCGACAATTGCGCCGCCTGCCTCAAACAAGTCGCCTTCCAAAGTTACAAGACGCAAGCCCTTTACTTTTCGTGCAGCGTCAGATGACTCGGCGACAAGGGTATCCTTTAGCACTTCACGGAATGCTATGTCATATTTTGGACTAAAGTCTACAAGGTTCAATGCATAGTCTAAAATACCCGGCATCTTTCGTGCAATCTCTGATTTTGCAGATGCACTGTGACCCCTAAGTCTTGGCAATGGCAGGAATCGTACACGACCTAAATTGTTCTCTTTAAGATAACTTATGCATCTCATGGTTATATCTTCTGAATCTACAATCACATCATTCACATGACCACCTAAAGCTATGTCAATTGCGGTCTGATACATGCCTTCTGTCGACATAAGCGTGCCTATGCTTCCGAAGACACCATCAATCCCAGAATCTAATATGGATTTTACTGAACGGTTGGATACGTCTTCACCGCGGGATCTGTTTATTGTATCAAGACGGGATATCATGTCATCTAGGCGGTCTATGTCTTTATGATGTCCTTCAATCTTTGCTGCGCGCTTGATGATCCGTTCATTTATGTCTTCAATCTCTTTTCGGCCTTCATTGTCCATGCTTTTTTCAAATATCTCTTTTTCTATCTTCTCTAGATTTTGCTCTAAAGCGTCAAGGTCTGTGTCAAAATTTCCGACCTTACTATTTGACCCGCCATATTCGGCCTCTTTTATCTTTAGGTTTCTTGTAACATTTTCAAAGATGCTCTTTATGCCCTCAACTTTTGAGTGGGCAATGCTTGCAAGAAGGAAATCCTGCTTGGTCTCAAGCTCTACGAACTTTTCTGCAGCTTCCTTTTCTGTCTTTAATTTGTCTATGTATTCTTTTTTTTGGTCAAGCACTATCTTTGATTCGTTAAGCTTGATCTCTGCCATCGCAAGTTCAGTCAGTGCCTTGTCTTTTTTTTCGTTGTAATCTTTTATGCCGGCAATCTCGTCGATTATTTCTCTTCGCTCTTTCGGTTTCATCTGGATGACCCGAGTTATGTCGCCCTGCTGGATTATGTTGTGACCGTTCGGGTCAAGGTTGATTGTCTTGAATACCTCGTCAATCTCTCTCTTGTTGACAGTCTTATCATTTAGTTTGTAGATTGAAAGTCCCATACGGTTTACTTTTCTTGTGACTGTTATCGTCTCGCCTTGATTTTCTATCTCGCCACCTGAATTGTCAAGCTCGATTGACACCAGTGCGAAATCGGCCGGTTTTTTTCCCCGACCACCGTTGAACAGAAGATGATCCATCCTGCCCGCCCTCAATTCACGGCTCCGTCTTCCGAGTACGAATGTCAAGGCATCCATAACATTTGATTTCCCTGAACCGTTCGGGCCTATCACTGCATTGAATCCAGGGTATAAGGGTACGACTATCTTTTTCTGGAATGATTTGAAACCGTGTAGAATGAGCTTTTTTATGTGCACCATTAGCGTTACCTAGTGATAATTGAATCGGATAGTTTAAATGTTTTAAGTTTGTCGGGTTGGATTGAACTTACTTTGAAATCTTATAGACTTCGTCATAGATTGCATCAAGGCGCTTTTTCCATTCAGGGAATGCGTCAGGTGTCTTCGGATAAATCATGTACAATCTCTTTATCTTGTCCATCAGGCGCATCAGATGTGTGAATCTTATCAGAAGAGGTAATCGAGGGAGGCTCTTCAGAAGTATCTTCATCTTTTTTGAGAATGTAGGATTGTGCGAATGACCATAACTTACTTTTGCGAGCATTGTCGTATCTATGAAATTCTTGAATGCGAAATTCAATGATCTGTCTTCTATGTTTTTAGAAAATATCCGTAAAAGATCGCTTGCTGCATTGGGTGCGCCGTCATAGACGTAATCCTTAATATCTTTCCATCTTATGTCTTTTCGGCCACAGTATAAATAATTAAATCTCCAGAGTCCTGCTTCAGACACGTCATCCTCTTTAATTGCATGGACTGCGACATCGGCGCAGATTAGACCTGCACCCATAGATAATGCAATTCCACCGCCCGTCACTGGATTTATCTGTGATGCTGAATCACCGGCACACATGAAACCGTTTGCTACAAGTGAATCCATATGCCGTCTTGTCGGAAGCATACCACCTCCTGCGGTGATAACTTTAGAACCTTCAAATATAGGGTCATCATCCATTATCGTCTTAAGCATCTCTTTTAACTTATAGGTCTCTTTATCTCTCGGAATACCTATGCCAATATTTATAATGTCTCTTGATTCTGGGAAATACCAGTAATAACCACCATGGGCGTAAGTTCCTGACATGAATATCTTTGCAGTCTTCGGGTCATATAATGGTCTTTTCAGTTTTCGTATCTCACGATAAGAGAAGGATTCATCAGACTCATCAATCATTGTATCAATGTGCGAATTGTTCAACTTTATCTTATTTCTAAGCGCTGGGATTGCACCGCTTGCATCAACCACGATTCTTGAATTTAATGTAGATGTCTTTCCGGTTTTTCCATCGCGCACCTTTATGCCGCAAACATAATTATCGTTTATTATCGGTTCAACGCAGATAGTTGCGTCATACAGTCTGCATCCTTCTTTCAATGCATCTTTCAATAGATTCTGACCGAATCTGTGACGGTTTATCATTGCGCATCTGTATTTGGTTTCCATGACGGTTTTCTTGTCGGGAGAATATGTGTTTATATTATCAATAATATAATTTATCGACTTGTTTTTTGAATAATCAAGGTCAAGTGTCTTTTTCAACCAGCCTATAAGGTCATAACCTATCAGATCGCCGCAGACCTTATCGCCTATATACTTCTTTTCTTTCCGCTCAACTATTGCAACATTCAGACCTTTGCGAGCTGCACGGATTGCGCAGATACAACCTGCAGTACCTGCACCTATAATTATCAGATCATATTCTTTTGCAATAACTGTTCACCTAAAGAAGTATAAGACATATTCGGGATTAGTTCTATTTAAAGTTAATGTAAGAAAAAAATAAAATTTTGATTGACATCTTTAAGGTGTCAATCGTTTTGGGTCTCTTGGGAACATAAATATAATACCGTATTGATTTATTCGGGGTTTATTAAACCAAATGTTTATAATGAATATGATATCAACAAGATTTAATTAAAATACACCATACCTAAAGGCGCAACCTATTATGAAACAACAGACTTTAGAATCACTTCTTAACTTCAAGAGGTAACCGTTGTATCTGTCCATGTATCCGTTTTCTTAACTCAAGATTTGCGAATGCATCTACATCTAAAATATCTTTTGACAGCCAATCCTCAAGCTGTTCAAAAAGGATGCTGTCTGCTTGGAATTTAAAAATATGAGGGATTGTCGTGTATGCACAGGAATAATCATCAGGTGTTTTATGAATTTTTTCTATTGCATCAACTTTTGCTTTCTTTAACATCCAATGATATCCTGCTTTGTTGTCTGCAATCCATTGTTCAAAATGATCCGTAAATACATCACCATAACCGTTGCTCTCTGTAAGAGGTTTTAAACCATTAAATTCATTGTGATTTATCATAACAAGTTCTTTAAGCACAGGATAAAAATTATCCAACCTGATATGAATCTTAAATTGCTCTTTATCTACATCATCCAACTGCATTGAATATAAATATTCGTAAAACAGATCAGACTGACTTATCTGTCTTGTACTGTGCGCATGAAGATAACCGACAATATTCAAATCTTCAAGTTCCTCTAATTCATTATCCAATTTTTTATTTTTTTGTCCATCAAACATACCTTTCCTAAACTCCCAATGACCAAAAGTTCCATAGGGTCTAGGATACTCAAATATTGGAACCGGCTTAAAACCAGTAATCTCAACAGCATCATTATCTATCTCGCCAACCAAAAAATAATTATATTGCGATGGAAAATGGTCTATTGCTGATGAAACAATTTCATCGAATACCTTTTTTTTAAAATATACTTCTGGAGTCTCGTTGTCACCAATACCCATAAGCATATCTATAGGTGTTTCGCTTAAGATATTAAACTGATTTAGCATAAAGCAATCAGGATGCATGAAATATTTGTCACCTTCATGTTTATGAGCAAAATATCCGGGATTATTGCAATAAGGACAATTAAAAGGTGTTATATGCCTAATTAATTTTTTTTCAAAAATAGCTCTCGCATCATTAAATTGTTTTTCTGTATAAACCATAAGATTTTATCTAAGAAAAATAAATATTATAAAACTATCCTTTTTTGTTGCTGGAGCAAAATGTTAAGGTGTCAATCGTTTCGGATCTCTTGGGAACAGGCATGCTTCCCTTATGTTTTCTCTCTCTGTCATAAGCATTGTTATCCTTTCAAGACCTATTGACCAACCTGCATGAGGCGGTGCACCGTACCTGAAAGTGTCAATGTAGAATTTGAAGTTTTCAGGGTCCATGCCTTTTGCTGTAAGACGTTCTATCAGAAGTCCTGGAATATGGATACGCTGGGCACCGGACAGAAGCTCAACGCCCCTGAACATAAGGTCGAATGCGCGGCATATCTTTGGGTTCTTCTCGTCAGGCATCGAATAGAATGCGCGCACGTCGGTCGGCCACTCAGTTATGTAGAACGGTTCATCCCAGCCCATGATCTCGCAGATCTTCTTCTCTGCGGGTGTAGACAGGTCCTCACCCCATTTGATCTTGATGCCTTCAGTCTCAAGCTTTGTCAGGACATCTGTGTATGTAATCTGTTTCAACGGCAGTTTCGGTACTTTAAAATCTGTGCCTATAAGCTTTAATTGCGTGTCGCAATTGTCTTTCACATCTTTGAATATCGTGTGGACCACATCATCCAATACTTCAATCGCTTCCTTGTCTGTTGCAAAACCCATCTCGATGTCCATCTGCCGTACTTCGGACAGGTGCCTTGTCGTGTTTGACCGTTCAGCCCGCCAGACCGGAGTTATCATGGACACTTTCTCCATGCCGCCCATGACTGCCATCTGCTTGTAGATCTGCGGACTCTGGGCAAGGAATGCTTCCTTGTTATAGTAGGGTATAGGGAACAGTTCTGCGCCACCTTCAGACGATGCCGCTATCACACCAGGTGGTGTTATCTCTATGAACTTTTTTGCGTCAAGAGTTTTCCTGAAACTCCGCATTATCTGGTTCTGGACTGTAAATATCGCCCTTACTTCAGGTCGTCTGAGGTCAAGGAACCGGTTGTCAAGACGTGTGTCAAGGTCTGACTGGACCTTTCCTGTGGATTCTATAGGCAAAGGTGATTCTGCTTCTGAAATTATTGTTATCTTTGTCGGCTTTATCTCGACACCGTTCGGTGCGCGATCATTCTGTTCTGCAACGCCCTCGATATCCACGACGAACTCTTTGCCTATATCTTTTACTTGCTTGACTAATTTATCATCCGTCACGCCAGTCTTTGCAGTTACCTGAGCTAGACCGTCCATATCTCGCACTATAAGAAATATCAGTTTGCCGAAATCTCTTTTTTCGTGGACCCAGCCGGAGAGCCGTACTTTTGCGCCTGCCTTAATGTCTGAAGAATATGTCCTTTCCATTGAAATCAATTGATAATTGTAGTGTATAATCTTTTAAATGTTGGTGATGGATTGTGCAATCATTTTAGGCCTAATTGATTCATTATATCCATTAGAATGTATGTAACTCCAATCCTCTATGCCATCAAACTTGTATGGATATTTACCGGTGACACAGCACTGCGCAGTTGGTGGAAGATTGAATGCATCAAAGACATAATTAAGTCCGGCAATGCTTAAAAATCCGACACCATCAGTCTTTACAGGACCACCTAAGTAGTCCATCATTATAGGGTCATGTTCAAAAGACTTTAGAGCTTCTTCAAAGTCTTTGTGTGCACCAACACCATAATAATCTGCACCTATCGCTTTTGCAGTGATTTTTTTCAAAGGTCTCTTATTTTCAGCCAAGATCTGTTTTTCAATTATGGTTACTGCAAGATCTTTTCTATACGTATTTATCCCACCATAGCAGGGACTTATTATAGGTGGTGTGGCAAAAAGATAGTAGACTTCTTCTGCACCCATCTTTCTTAATTTGCTGTTTATGACAGCGGCAACATTATATCGCACTAAGCTATCATCAAGAATCACTACTTTTTTCCCCTCTACATCACGACTTATGTTGAACTTATCATTTGCTTTGGTGAATCTTACAAGAGGGTCATCACTTGCAATAAATGTGCGATAATCATAATTTGCGTTCCGTGTTATTGCCTGAGTGTCATCTATGCCGAACATATTCTTGAAATTTTTTGTGTATGAAAGACCTGAATTAGGTACTGATGACAATATGCAATCATCATCATTCAATAGAAGATTAAGGATATCTTGATGTTCAATAAGTGTCTGGGCACCGAGACCTGCACGGATGTCATCGACTTTGACAAGGTTATGATCATTATCAGATAAATAAGTACCTTGATTCATCAGATATGCATATTCAAAAAAACATAGTGGTTT
Source organism: Candidatus Nanohaloarchaea archaeon (assembly GCA_013138765.1). GTDB lineage: Archaea > EX4484-52 > EX4484-52 > EX4484-52 > GLR71 > GLR71. Next base: position 2,928 of record WTCB01000105.1, on the reverse strand, counting down.
TGTCTCTTTTATCCAACCGACACTACTTCCAGAATCTAAATCATATACCCTTATACCTCCTGATGGAAACTGATGGATATTTTTTGCATCGAGATTGATTTCAAGATTTTGCATAATGTCTGTTATCGCAGAGGATTCTGAACAGAATATACGGAACCCATCAATATCAAACTGATATAATGGACGACCACCATCGCGCATGACAAAAAAATATGAGTGTCCTGACATTTTATCCTTTATCTGACCGAGTGTTGAGAACATACCATTGTCAAAAGTCTCATCATATAATGTGTCAAGACCGGAAGTTAAAATTTCATGGAAACTTCTTTTAGAACCGTTACTGTTCTCTAGGATGTCAAGAAGTTGCATCCCTTTAAATGAAGTGTCATTTGTAGCATCATGGCGGTTTAATGTGCCAGGAATATGATAACCACCAATACATTCATCTTGGATACATCTTGTATCAAAGTGAGTCTGACCGTTTTCTGCAAGGATCAGACTGTAATTGTCGGAATCTACAAAAAGAGGATGTATGTTGTTTGTCTCACTGCTTTTGTTATCAACTTTTGTACCACTACTTGTTGCATAACGGATGTGACCTATGAAATCTTTGAGAGTTATAGGATCCAAAAAAGAATCTATACTAGCACCATAACTATTTATGAAATCTGAAACTGTCCCGGTATCTCGCTTGATAAAACTGATATCATTTGATGATTTCATGACAAGCCCTACAGATTCATGACCTCTGTTGCTCAGACCTTTTAGAAGTTGTGTTATTATTTCTCCTGTGATTGAATTTTCGCATGACTCAGAATAAGAATGCTCCATTGGTGCTACAAGCCTAAGTCCTCCTACTACACCACACATATGTTTCTTAATAATTAAGAGGTTGTGAAAGTTATTAAATGTTAAGCGGTTCAGAATAAAAAATTATAAATTCTGTCGACAGGATGATTTCAGTTTAACCTAAGTTCTTTTGAGATTGATACCTTGAGCTTATCAAATAATGATCCATAATCTTTTTCATATTCTATTATCGGTGTCATCTCAGTCAATGCTTCTGCAAATTTTTTATCGAATGGAACTTCTGCAAGTATCTTTAATCTATTTGCATCTGCAAATCCTTCAATGGTCTTTGTCTGCGCCAGATTGAGATCAAATTTGTTGATGATTATTCCCGTAGGGATGTTAAAATGTTTTACTATTTCAAAAGCTTTCTTCATGTCTGAAAAACCGGATGGTGTGGGTTCGGTCACAATGATTGCATAATCTGATCCCGTAACCGATGCAATCACCGGACATCCAATGCCTGCCGCTGAATCCACCAACATGATCTCCGCATCAGCACCCATCTCTCTTGCTTTTTTCTTCACCTCAGAAACTACTTTCCCCGAACCGGATTCGCCCGGATTCAATTGCGCTGAAACTACATCAAAACCATATCTTGTACTTGCATAACCTATCTTTGCATTATTTACAGCTTCAAGAGATATCGCCTTTTGAGGACAGATAAGTTCACACAGGCCGCAACCTTCACAACTGAAGTCTTTAAGTTTTGGTCTGCTGTTTTCCCATGCGATTGCATTAAAATAACATTGATCAAAACATCTCTTGCAGGAGTTACATCTATCTAAGTCAAACATCGCTTTTTCATTGGTTGATATGTCGTCCCATCGCTCATATCTATCAGCACCGAAGACCAATGATAGATTTGAGGCGTCCACATCACAATCTGCACAGATCAATCTTTTGTCTTTTGAAAAGGCTATGGCTAAAGATGCAGTCATACTGCTTTTTCCGACACCACCTTTTCCTGAAAGGATAGTTATGGTCTTCATCTGGTAATCACCTCCAATAGATTGGAAATCTGTTCATGGATGATTGGTCTGCCTTTTGAATAGTTTTCTGCTATATCTTTTGAATATGGTATCTCGCAGACAATTGCCAACCCATATCGTTTTGCTAATTCCGATATCAGCTGTCCATCACCTATGTCGGATCTGTTTAAGACAATATCTGAATCTATGTCCAATATCTTAAGAAGCTGTAAAATTAATTCAAGGTCATGTTTCCCCAATGGCGTCGGTTCGGTGACGGCAATAACATAATCGCACATCTCTAAAGCTGCGATGACAGGACAATGTGTCCCCGCAGCAGTATCAATGATCACAAAATCATAATTGTCTTTTTCATCAGCCACTATCTTATTTAATGAGTTTACAACAAATTCAGATACGGGTTCATTGGTCTTCAACTCGCCGGATAAGAGGTTGATGTCATTATTTTTTCCGGTATATATATCCCCTATCACTTTCCTGTCCCAACTGATTGCATTGACGGGACACTTAAACACGCAGCTGCCGCAACCGTTGCATTGCTGTTTCAGGAATATAGGGTCTTGCCCTTTGATAGAGACGATTGCATTGGTCTTGCAGACTTCACCGCACAGACCGCATCTTATGCATCGTTTCAGATCCCAACTAGGTATTCTCTGTTCAACCGATCCATGAAATTTTCGTTCGATGTCCAACAGCAGATGGTCATCCGGGCAATCAACATCTGCGTCTACCAACAGAACTCTGTTCTCTTTTGCTAATCCGTATGCTAGAGCTGTCGCTACCGTTGATTTTCCTGTCCCGCCTTTGCCCCCTGTGATGCCTATTATCTTCATATTATTCGCACTATATCATTTTTATTAGATCAACAACGTTTTTGCACGAAACCACAGACCCATATGCTCTTAATGTTCGTGACCACAACTTTTTGTCTGGTCTTCTAGTCTGTCCAGATTGTCAATAGCATCTTTTAGGGTCGTATAATCTCCAGTCTTCAAAGATAGACCTTTCTGAGCAATTATCTCAATTGCTCGACCTCCTATTCCTCTTGCGAATATTGTAGTTGGGTCTACGGCTTCCTGAATCTGAT
>WTCB01000114.1 GCA_013138765.1 Candidatus Nanohaloarchaea archaeon | reverse complement strand
CTAGCATTTCTCTTTTCATTGCCATCAATTGTTCTAAGCTGATATGTATCACCATTTATTATTATTCAAAAACAGAAGTACTGTTATTCAAATATTTTTTCTTTTGTCATAAAAGAACTTTCACCCGCGATAACGCGAATAAAGATATATAGATACTTTAAAGTATATAAAGGTTTCGCCAAAAAGAAAATATCCATATATAACAGTTTTGGTTTTTCAATTAAAAAACTCATTTTCAACATATTCTCTTATCTTGTGCCAACAGTCAAAAGACACGTCTGCCGCATCTCGGACTTCAGAAGTATTAGGATTAAAAGCAATGCTATGCCCACAGACATCCATCGCAGAGATGTCATTTTCTTCATCACCTATAAAAAGAACTTGACTTAAAGGGATATTGAACTCATTAGCCAATTCTGCAAGCCGTTTACCCTTATCCAAAAGATGAACCCTTTTTTTTGCAGCACCTGTAAAGGCACCATCTGATACATCAAGCTTATTTGCCACTGAAAAATCTAATGAAAGATCACTTTTAATTCTGTCAGCCACAAAATCAACCCCGCTTGAAAAGAGCCCGCATATACAATTTTTATCCTTAAAAAAACGCACAGCATCTTTGACACCATCTGCATAAGGCGGTGGAAAAATAGATTTTCCCATCTCAGAAATCTTAATGCCTACAAGCAATTCAGCATTTTTTTGCAACCGCTCATCATACTTATCTTTTCGGGGATAATAATGATCACAAAGTTTATCTTGTTCTTCTTTCGTCCCACTTGCAACAGCAATTGCATCCCAACTGCAGTGCCAACGACCACTATATTTGACAACAGTTCCATCAAGATCCAAAACCACAAGCTTTATGTTACCCATACCTTATATTCAAAAATCAAAATATTTAAATCCATATACAAAGAACATAAAAATACAACAATACAAAAATATTGATTTTTTAAATAACTCAATTCCAAAACTTAAATCCATAATCAATATTGATCATTAATCTACCTTTCTCCCGATATCCCACAACATATTAAAATAATTTCTGAAATCCTTATTCAGCCCATCATCCTCAATCAAGACTGTTAGAGCTTCAGTTTTACCCGAACCCATAAATAGAGCAACCTTGTTACCATAGATATTGATTGCTATAGGTGAACTGAAAATCTGAGAGATTATCCTTGCTTCCACAAATTCAAAATTAGATAAATAAAATTTTGCATCCTCAACCTTATTTTCATGAAAAATCTTTTTCACATTAATCTTCTTCATGCAACGCCTGAGATGATAATTATTAAGATAATCAAGCCTTGTAGTATTTGGTATATGTCCACCAAGTACATACTGTTCTTCAGGATAGTTCAGCTTATCTTCAAAGACTATCTTTCTTCCTTTCACACCTGTATAGACACGCACATCCTCAACACTATCATTCCTTTTCTGTTTTGCCATAAGCTGTGGCAGTATCTCATTGAACCTTTCCTTCTTCTCATCAATATTTTTGATAAATATTTTAGGGTCTGACGCCTCATAAAATTTCCTGCCATTCTTCACAGTATATGAGACCGCACCTTTCTCCCTGAGCATATCCAGACAATCATATACATTTCTGCGATGTATCTTTGTCTTGGAACTTATATTACCAACACCAGATAATCCGTTCTCAAGAAGCATTAGATATACACGTATTTCATTCCCTGATAATCCCATTTCTCTTAACACAGATTCAATCATAGATATAGATAGATACAAATTAATTTAAAACTATGGTATTATATACCACCACACAAATTAAAAACCAGAAAGACCAAACAACTATAGATGAAAATGATTGACAGACTTATTGAAGGAATTGATAACAAAAAGACACCTTTATGTCTTGGTATTGATCCGAAAATAGAAAAAATCCCACCCCATCTAATTGAAAAATACGAACATTTAAGCAAATATGGTCACGCACGTGCCATATATGAATTTTGTTACAATATTATAGAAAAATCAATAGATGATATTGCCATTGTAAAATTTCAGAGTGCATATTTTGAATTAGTACCATATGCACTTGAATATTCATTAAAACCATTGATAGACTATGCAAAATCTAAAAATCTTATAGTAATTGCAGATGCTAAACGAGGTGATATTGATAGAACATCTAATGCTTATGCACGAGGGTGGCTGACACCTGCAAACTATAATGTTGACTCTATGACAATAAATCCATTAATGGGTACTAATTGTATAGATTATTTCGTAGAACAATGTTTACTACACGATAAAGCAATTATACCTACTGTTCTGACAAGTAATGAGAGCACCGAAAACTATATGAAAAGACTTACTGAAGTTAATCAAGAACAAAAACTATTACTAGATAAAATTGGTATAGACCTCGTAGATGGAAACTATGCACCTCTGTATCTTCTTTTTGCCTTGGCTGTAAGAAAATATGCTGAGGACCCAAGACTGATGGGTAAATATGGATGGTCAAACATTGGTGCTGTAGTAGGAGCAACAGTAGCACCTGAAATTATAGAACCGCTTCGGTTAATAATGCCATATACAAAGTTCCTGATGCCTGGCATTGGAAGCTCACAGGGTGGCGATACACGTAAAAAAATAGAAAATGCAATCACAGCTGCAGATGAAAATGGTCGCGGTATAATAATTCCAGTATCAAGTAATATCACAGATGCACACAAAGGCGCAGAAGATGCCAGAGACTATGCTCAAAATGCATATGATAGGCTTATACATTTCAAGGAAGAGATACACTGGGGTCTTGAATCTGCAGGAAAGCTCCCAGCTAGCTGGAAAATTTGAATTTTAAATTATTTCGTAAAGATTTAACATTAGATATTGCATTAAAACAATACTCAAAGATTGATAAAAATTAAAAAACAATATATAATTATGTTAAATGAAAAAATACGACAAGATATAAAGAGATGGAACAGCAAAGAATTCATGCAGGCTTTAAAAAAAGGCAGTATTGAAACATATACAGAAGATACCACCCTTCATTTCATAAAAAAAGAAGACCAAAAATCACCCGCATATCAATACATGATAAAAGATAACGGTCAAAAAATAGAATATTTTGCAATAATAGAAATAATTAAATTAATAAAAAGAGAAATAAAGGATATAGAATACAACGAACAAGCATATCAATAAACAAAATCTACTTAAAGACCGCATCCATAACTATTAAAAGATCAATCTCTGCCGCCGCCACAGGCACATCAAGACCCCAGTTAACCAATACTTCAGGATGCAACTCACCTACAACACCGATCATAGCCCCGGAAAGTACAAGTTTAGCGCAACGCCCAGATATGAAAGACGGATCTTCATGTTCCTCAAACCTGATATCAACATCCAGATTCAAAGCAAAAGTCTCAATCACGGCTTTCATAGAAGAGAAGTCAGATGTAAGCCCAGCCGACACTAGAGCAATGTTTGTATCTTCAGAAACATTGGTCTCAGCCGAATCATCCTTTGATATGACAGTACCCGCCTCAAAAAGATTCTGCGGATACTCATTGTGGGTATTCTCGGAAAGTATCTTCATAAGCCCGGAAAGCAGCCTGTCCCGCATAGCATCATATTCTATATTGACCGCATTTGCGGTACGGACTATATCTTTAGAGACCTCATGGTTCATCTTCTCAAAAAGCGTCTTTGCATTAGTCATGTGAAATGACTTGCATTCAAGATATGAAAGACCGACAAGCAACTCAGACACCTTCCTTGAAAATACAGTCTTGGAAGATTCAGCACCTACAGTTGTAGCATCTGACATTTCACTGTCAAAGTTCTCATAACCGTAAGCAATTGCAATGTCTTCAATAAGATCCATCGAATGTAAAATATCAGTCCGGAAAACAGGAATTGAAACTTCAACAATTGATTCTGATACTTTTTTTGCACCAAGACCCATCATTAAAAGATAATCAATAGCAGATTCAGCATCAAGTTCAAGACCTAAAAGACGATTTGCATAACTTAGATCAAGTTTCATCACATTAGCTGTGAAATCCGGATATTTATTACCAGAAACATCCACCTCATAGATCTTACCGCCTGCATCAGACAGCATAGAAACCATAATATTTAACGCCTGTACGACAACTTTTTCATCAGTACCGGTTATGTCAAGCAATAAGTTTTTGGTATCCGAAGTCACAGTTGTATGGATTCCATTTATTATAGGTGGGAACGAGACAACCTTGTCTTCTGCATCGATCCAGACAGGATATACATCCTTATCGACAAGATGCGCATACGCTTTTCCCTTAGGATGTTCAGTAAGTATCGCTTCGATTGTCATCTCAGCCTTACCTTCAAGAGGTATGAAACTGAAATCTTTTCCGCGAGTAGTATAGTTTATGGGAAAACTGACAGTATCAAGATCATGAACACCGATTGCTGCACTTTTCCTGTTTCGGGAATGTGTAGTGTGCAACTTTTCCTGAACCTGCATAAGCCGTGCTATAAAATCTGAATCAACATTAACGCCCTTAATTACGGCAGCAACTGCAAACTCCCGAACTTCCTTTACAGACGAATCGATTGTTGCCTTATAATCACTCTTGTTGACAACATATTTTCTTAATCCTTTCTCAAGACCAAGAAAACTTTTGAACGCTCGAGCAAATCCTTCCTCAGAAAGCATATCAGGCCGGTTTGGAAATATCTCTACAGAAATCTCATCATCAGTTATACCCTCAAGGTCCGTACCGATCATAGGTATCTTCTCAAAGAGAACTTTATCCGTTATATCTTTGCCTATATATTCAAGCACTTTTTTCTTATTTAGATTCACTGTAGGCATTTTCACCACATCCAAAGTTTTGTAGACCTCAATTTTGAGACATCATTTTTGTAAAGATCCCTGATATCTGTAATCTTATAATATTCACTCAATATCCTTTCAAGCCCCTGCCCCCATGCAAGTATTGGCACATCAAGACCTAGCAAAGGTTTGACAACTTCAGGCCTGAATATCCCCGCACCACCAAGCTCGACCCATTCCTTCTTTCGTGGATGGAAAACCTCAACTTCACAAGACATCTCAGTATAAGGAAAATATGCAGGTCTGATGCGGACAGCAGTATATCCCATCTTTCTATAAAATTCTTTAAGATACCCTAACAACTGCTTAAAATTAGCATTCTTATCAACAACAATCCCTTCCATCTGATAAAATTCAAACAGATGTTTCCAGTCAAGACTTTCATTCCTGAAACACTTGCCTATTGCAAAATATTTGACAGGCAGATCAGATTCTTTTATATTTGCGATTGTCTGTGCAGAGAGTACAGTAGTATGTGTCCTTAAGACAACAGTCTTTGCCTCAGACTCTTTCCAGTCATACCCCCAACCGCAAGAATCCTTATCACCGGATTCATGCACTTTCTTGATATCCTTGACAATCTTTTTATCAGGCAATTTACCTTCTTTGACATCAACATAAAATGTATCCTGCATCTCTCTTGCCGGATGATCCTGTGGAACGAAAAGCGCATCAAAGTTCCAGAAAGATGTAGATATGAGATTGCCTTCCATCTCCTTAAAACCCATCTCAAGCCAGATACGCCTGACATATTCAAGCGACTGTGACACAAAATGTTTCTTACCGGGATATGAAGGAGACACAGGAGCAACAACATTATATTTCCTGAACTTGACATCTTTCCATTTTTCATCTTTCAGAAGATCAGGTGTGAGCTTGCTTACCTCTTTGACAAGCTTGACCGACCTTGCGATCTTCTCACCATCAGATGTCATAGAAAGTGTTCTTACGGTCCTGAAATCAGCAGTGATAAATCTTCTTTTCTTCAAATTATCAATCATTTTCTTGTCAACAGGCTTATTATCTACAATATTTAAAAGCGCAAGTTCAATATCAGATTTGATCTTATAAAAACCCTGACCTTTGCTTGTCACTTTGACTGCCATGTCATTGCCTGATTTCTCAAGCTCGACAAGACCATCTTTTTTAGCCCAACCGAGAGCGATGTTCTTATCTTTTATGTCAATCTTTGAAAGAAGCGATTTCTTATCTTTGATGACTGCATGGATCAACTGTTTTTCAGGCAGGCCTTTGTCAATGGCACTTTTACCCTCTCGAGTCAGCGCGACCACCATCTTATCGGCTTCATCAATCTTCATAAGTCCAAGTTTTGCGAGCGTCATAGCTGCGCGAACAACTGCCGCCTGATCAATGCCCAATATCTTATCAAGCGCAAGAACTGTAGATTTTTTCATCTCAGACAGTTTCTTAAGAAGAATTACCTCATGGTACTGGAGATTATATGTCTTTTTTTTACTTTCGGCCATATTGCCTACCTATAATGATTTCACCCACATATTTTTATATGCTTTTGCATGGACGCGCAACAAATACATATAAACCCAAAAGAACAAAAACTACACATGGACCCGTTATTGATAGGACTGCCCGGCATGGCGCTGATACTTATCGCCTTCGTACTTGACGATTTCCATAAGCTATCAGTTGACTCAAAAAGTTCAATGATGATGAATATTGCTGGCGCAGGACTCCTGACGGTTTACGCATACATAATTATGAGCATTCCGTTTATAATACTTAACCTTGTCTGGTTTTTCTTTGCAGCCTACAAGTTATATGATTCTGTGAAGGATGGAAAAAGTAAATAAAATGATAAAACCATAACACACTATACGGTCTTTGACTGATGCGTGAATATATTAAAAGATTATAGATTAGAATTTATGAAAGAAAATAAAATAAATTTATGACAGAGACGCAACCTCTTATCAAGCAACAGACCTATAGATTTCTGACTTAATCTCTTAAATTCCAATTAAATTATTTAAGCGCACGTTCAACTGCTGCATTCGCATGCAATGTCATTGTATCATAAACTGGAATGTTAAGGTCTTTTTGTTCAATGAGCATTGGAATTTCCGTACACCCCAATACAACACCTTCTGCCCCATCTTTTATTGATTTATTTATTATATTTAAGAATTCTTCTTTTGTCTTTTCTAAAAATTTGCCTTTACAGAATTCATTAAATATGGCACTGTCAATATAATCCATATCCTCATCATTAGGGACAATAACCTCAATACCAAAATCAGATAATTTTCTTTTATAAAAATCAAAAGACATTGTAGCTTTTGTACCAAGCAAAAGAACCTTATTTACTTTATCTTTTTGAATTGCTTGAGCTGTTGCATCTGCAATATGTAATATCGGTATTTTTATTTTATCCGATGAACAATCTACACAATTATGCAGAGTATTTGTACATATTAAATAAAAATCAGCACCTGCTTTTTCTAAAACCCCAACAGCATCGCCCATTAAAAGATTCATACTGTTCCAATCATTATTTTTAAGATTATTGACCACATTCTGAAAATTAATATTTACCATTATCATCTCTGCACAATTCTGATTCCCAAGTCTTTTATTTACCTGTTTATTTATAATTTCATAATATTCTTTTGACGATTCCCAACTCGTACCCATAATCAAACCGATTTTTTTCATAATATCACATCCGAAACAATAAATTACTTCAACAGATACACCTATATTGTATAGATAAAACTATATACTTTAATTTTTTAATAGATTAAATGTCAAAAAAAAGTATCCAAACAGACATTTAGACTCATCTCATCCAATATGAAAATAAACTATAAAATTTATTACATAAATGTTTCCAAAATTCACATACAATAAAATTAAAAAATTTGCATAAGTTCAGGAATCAAGAAAAATTAAGATAGAAAAAAGATAAAAAAAGTTAAAAAAGATTAACTTTTCTGAGAAGCTCTGTCGGAACCAGATGACTTACGGTCATTATTACCGCCAAAGCCACCTTTCTTAGCCCCATAACCACCGCTTCGACCAGAACTTGATCCACCACGACTGGAAGAACCTGAACCGCCTCTATTACCACCATAGCTTGATCCGCCACTGGATGAACCTGAACCGCCTCGGCTACCGCCGAAACCGGAACCGCCACGACTGGAACCTGAACCGCCTCGGTTACCACCATAGCTTGATCCACCGGAACTGGAAGAACCTGAACCGCCTCGATTACCGCCATAGCTTGAACCGCCGGAACTGGAAGAACCTGAACCGCCTCGATTACCGCCATAACTTGAGCCACCGGAACTTGAAGAACCTGAACCGCCTCGGTTACCGCCGAAACCGGAACCGCCACGACTGGAACCTGAACTGCCTCGGTTACCGCCGAAACCGGAACCGCCACGACGAGCGCCGAATCCACCACGATCGGAACCGCCACCAAAACTTTTAGCGACTGTTATCTTGACTCGTTCAACTTTAGGAACCTCTTCTTTTGCGACCTTAACACCAGTATCACTTATGACTTTCCTGAAATTACCATAATCCCGGCTTGCAAGTATAGTTATAGCTTTACCTTCTTCACCTGCACGTGCAGTACGGCCAATCCTGTGGATATAATTATCGCTCTCATTAGGGACATCATAATTATAGACATGAGACACGCCCTTAATATCAAGACCACGAGCAGCAACATCTGTGCATACCAACACATGCATATCGCTCGAATTAAAATTCCTTAAGATCCTTGTTCGTTTATCCTGTGTAAGACCGCCATGGATTGCAGATGCATCAAGACCTTGCTTCTTGATATTTTTTGCGACAAAATCAGTATTTCTCTGAGTATTGCAGAATACCATGACAAGACCTGAATGCTCATTCTTTAAAAGATGGACAAGAAGTGAAAACTTAAGATTATCCTGGACATCATAGAAACACTGGCTCAATTTCTTAGGATCAACCCGTGACTCGACAGAGACTGATTCTGGCTTGTTCATGTATCCTTTTGCAAGACTGTACACTTTTTTAGATAATGTTGCTGAAAACAGCAAAGTCTGCCTATTTCTTGGACATTTAGTTGTAATCTTTTTCACATCATCGATAAAGCCCATATCAAGCATCCTGTCAGCTTCATCAAAAACAAGTGTGCTTACTTTACTGAGATTGATTGTCTTTCTCTGGATGTGGTCAAGCATACGTCCAGGCGTAGCTATAACAACATCAGCTTGCTTAAGTCCCTGTATCTGCGCATTTATAGATACGCCACCATAGACTGGCAAGATTCTCAATTTTTTAGACTGTGAGAATGTCTTAAAAGACATAGCAACCTGCTCAGCAAGTTCTCGTGTAGGTGTAAGTATTAATGCCTGTACGCCTGCACCTTTTTTAGCATCATGTATTATCCCTGATGCAAATGCAAGTGTCTTTCCGGAACCTGTAGCAGATACCGCCATAACATCTTTACCTTCAAGTATTAAAGGTATTGCTTTTAATTGTATTTCACTTGGTTTATCAAATTTTTCAATTTTGATAGCTTTCAAAATAGCTTCATCGAGCCCTAATTTTTCAAATTCATTCATTGTTATCACATTTATATTTATATTTATTTCCTGTCAGAAAATAATTTTGGATAAAATCCTACAAACATTCACAAGAATTCATAAGAATCTGTAAACATTACCATTATACACTTTTTATCTTCTGGATACATATACACAAAATATTATAGATACAAGATACGCATCTATATTATATCACAAAGAACAAAAAGCAAGAAATCGACTATAATGTTCTTCTAACCTTATACATAACGAAGATATTATAGTTAGATAGCTTTATAAATGTAACACCCCCTCTTAAATAAAAATTTAATCATTTTAAAATATAAAATAAAAACAATTCAATTATGAAATAAATATATTTTATAAAAAAACTTCATAACAATTAATATTAAATATAATGTTATTCGAACAAAAACCTTTTAAAACTTAATTATCCATAGTAATTATGTTAAAATTTCAAATTGGACAAAATGCTTTAGATGTATGCAAAGTAATAATTGATCATCAGCCCGAGATTTCGATTATCCAATTAGTCGCTCATGAAGTTAATACTAACTGGCGCCAACAACATCAGACAACTCAAGATAAGTTAAAATATATATTAGATGGATTTGAACATTCACAACCCTTAAAATATCAAGATTATTTTAGAGACGAATTTAACCAATTAACATTTGATGAATTAGATAAACTAGAACAAAATCAAGTTTGGTCAATTAGTTCAAAAGTTCAATGTATTGATGATGAAATAAAACACATCCCTATGATGAATTTTCATCTAGGCAATTGTTCAACTGAAGCGATTAAAATAGGACTTGAATATATTTGTGGAGATAATGAAGGTGTTTTATTAGATAGTGGACGATTTCAACATTATTATGGTGATTTTCTCATAAAAGAAAATAAATGGACAAAATTTATAGCTGAATTCTTAATGCCTACTATATTGATCGGATCTCGATATGCAGGTCATGTACTTTACAACGGTTATAGTACCTTAAGATTAACAACAGATAATCAATACAAACCAAAAATTCCAGAAGTAATTGAAATACTGTAAATATTTGTCGTCCATATCTCGATAAAACACAAAAATCCTCTTACAAAAAAACATTTTTATTATAAAATAAATATACATTTAACAGACAAGACATCATAAACTGCTACAATAGATAATTATTACCCATATTAAAAACTATTTTCCTGCAAGATCTCAACAAATTCGGAATATTTATCCCTTATTAAATCAGTCACAGAATAGATAATTATTGCACAATAATTCTTACTGATATCTTCCCGATTATTATTCCATATATCCAAATAAAACCCATAACTTTGCACACGTTCAGAATTCTCAAAAATATTATAATTTCCGCAGTCATCATAATACAGATACCCATATGTTAAAATTGCCTTTATATCAACACCGAAATCATGATTGATCTCTTTACCGCACTAACCATCATCCCGACCTGATCGTTTACCAAAAATAAAATCAGATAAATCACTAGCGATCAAATCATCATATTGGATATCTCTATCCTTTTTTAAAATGAACCATTCATAAATTAACTGACATATCATAATTTTTTCAGAAATTACATCCTCAAACTTGTTAGTGACTAATTCTACTAATCCAGGATATAAATCATGAGATTCAATACTTTTTATTCCCATCTGGGTTTAATGCCCCGGGACTCTGCCACGATTGGGATAGGAGATGCTTATTGTAGTTTATTTATTTCAATAAACATCTCAACAACAACACATTAAACAAAATACAAAAAACCAAAAACAATCAAAACCTATTTATCCTTAGAAATACAAATATATGCTACATAACAAAAATCCACATAAAGAATTAGGAGATGAAAGATATGGTTACAAAAAAGAAGACTGCAAAAACAAAAACAGTAAAAAAGACTGAAAAGAGAACCGACATCTACAATATTGCAAGAAAAGTTGGCCTTTTCGGCATCGGTGTTGCTGCAATAACAAAAGATAAAGCAGACGCATTAGTCAAAGACCTGATAAAAAAAGGTGACCTGAACAAAGAAGATGGTAAAAGACTGGTTGCAGAGATTGTTGAAAAATCAAAGAGAAGCACAAAAGAACTTGAAACAACTGTCAACAGACAAGTCAAAGACATAATGAATAAAACAGACGTTGCAACAAAAAAAGAGATCAAAGTTCTTGAAGCAAAGATAAGAAAGCTTGAAACAGAACTAAAAAAACAATCAAAAAAGAAATAAAAACTCTTTTTTCTTTTTTTTTCAATTTCTAAGAATCAATTCACTTATTGTAAAGATAGGCAATGCTCATAATTATAAGACCTATAAACACAAAAGATGTACCATTCGCAAATTGAGGCAATAGATGCTCAAGATACATAATCACGCCGCGTATGAAAAATACGGCGCCCAATATAAGCAGAACCATAAATACAAATGACTTCATGATCTTATGCTTGATATTTTTGATTGTATTCTTGCTTACCATACCAAGTTCAGCAAAAGCTACAAGGACTTCACTGCTCCTTTTTACCATATCCTCAATAAATGAAAATATAAGGAACAATATTGATTTCTTGTTATCATCATCTGATTTTTTTCCACCTTTTTTACCAGATGTTTCTCTCTTGATAGTCCCAATCTTATCCAAAGCCTCAGCTTTAGCCTCATCTATCTTTTTCTTGACATCACTTGAAGATTTCTTTGCCATCTTATACCACATAATGCTTATACTTTCAATTCGAATTTGAAATATATATATTTATCTGCCGCATAAAAACTAAAAAAATCAAAAAAGAGAAGAACTGCATGGACAGAAACACCCATCAGTTCCAAAAACAGCATCTCCAAAAGTACCACAAATATCAGCAGGACTCTCAGAATGCCTGCAGCACTTAAAACAGGCAATCTGACACAATGTAACAGATGACCCTGCATCAATCCTTGTCTCAGAAGTTGAACTGAATGTAGCTGCATCATTGCCTATGATAGTTATAGATATGGATACAAGCACAAGAAGGACAACTAAAGATACGATCACATTAATAGACATACCAAATCCTTTTTTTATCATATCGAGACACCGAATACTTATTCACAAGGTATTTCAACACCGCTTGATGCCGAATTTTCAGTCTGCATCTTAAACGATTTCAATTTATTGAGTGCTTCGATACGTCCTTCAAAAACATTGCCTATATTAAACCCAAAATCAAAGCTAGAAATATACTTCCTCAAGGCATCAGACTTTGTTTTTCCTTCAATGATGCGGCATATGTTTCCCAACACCAAAACATACTGATTCTGCCCCATTGCATTAATTGCAATGTCATTAATCTGTTCAATACTCTTTTTCATATTATTTTTCATTTATATCACCTATTTAATCACATATAGACATAGCTAAAGCTACATCAGACCCTAATAGAAAACTCTTCAAAAAAAGTCCATAGCTAAAGCTAAAAATATGACTCAAAAACTGAAATTTTTCCTATTAAGACCAATACCGCCGAATACAATTCCAAAATATGATTTTTTCATCGACCTCTTTTCACAAAGCCACAATTGATGCAAAAATGTTTATAAACTTTTCGGTTCAAACCCTAAAAATATAATCACCGCACACAGATAAAAAAACGGATTATGCAAACACAAAAAAACAGACATATATCTATAATTTATAAATATGTTTGCTAAAATGTATACTAAGGTTTTGAAGATGCAAAAAGAAAAAAAGAAATTTCAGGAACAATTGATATCTTTCATCCAGCAGAAAGGATTCGTATGGGGGCCAGAACCAGAAATATACGGAGGTCTTGCCGGATTTTATACTTATGCACCCTTGGGCAAAAAACTGAAGAACAATGTAGAAAACAAAATAAGGAGAACATTCCAGAAAAACGATATGTGGGAAGTTGAATGCCCGACAGTGATGCAAAAAGAGGTATGGCAAGCATCAGGTCACTTGAAGAATTTCACGGATCCATTAATCCAATGTTCTAAATGTAGATCTAATTTCAGGGCAGATAAAATAATAGAAGAAAAACATGATGTTGTAGCCGATGCATTTTCAGATAAAAAATTAATCAATTTTATAGAGCAGCACAAGATCAAATGTCCTACATGCGGTGGAGAGTTCAATAAAAAGATAAAAAAACATAACCTGATGATGAAAACAACAATAGGTACCGATATCGAGGCATATAACCGCCCGGAGACCGCAACAACCACCTACCTACCATTCACACGATACGTTGATTATTTCAGAAAAAAACTACCATTTGGCGTATTCCAGATTGGAAAAGCATACCGTAACGAGATATCCCCAAGACAGCACGTCATGCGCATGCGGGAATTTACACAGGCCGAAGGCCAGATGTTCATATTTCCAGAACAGAAAGACAGCTGGAAACGATATGAAAACATAAGTGACTGCAAATTACCATTGTGGTCTTATCAGATGCAGGAAAAAGACGAAAAACCCAAAGACCTAAAAGTCAGAGATGCAATAAAGAACAGATATTTCAAGAACCAAGCATATGCATGGGCCGTAAACCTTGCATATGTACTGTTTACTGAGATTGGAATACCAAAAGAGAACATACGATTACGGCAGCACACGCTTGACGAACGCGCATTCTATGCTGACGATGCCTGGGACCTTGAGATAAAGACCAACAGCTTCGGATGGGTAGAATGTTGCGGCATCCATGACAGAGCAGACTATGACCTTACACAGCATGCAAAAGCATCGGGCAAAAAACTCGAGGCCATGGATGAGAACAGCAACAAAATAGTACCGCACATAATAGAGATTGCATTCGGTACCGACAGGCCCGTATTCGCGCTCCTTGACATAAACTACAAAAAAGATGATGAAAGGACAATTCTTGCAGTACCAAAAGACATAGCGCCGATAAATGTTGCAGTATTCCCGTTAGTAAAAAAAGAAGGTCTGGCTGAAATAGCAGAAGAACTGACAAAAGACCTGATTGAAGATCACGGACTGATAGCTGTATACGACGCTGGCGGGTCAATCGGACGACGGTACGCAAGGATGGACGAGAAAGGCACACCGATATGCATAACTGTTGATTTCGAGACCAAAGAGAACAATACAGTGACGATAAGAGACAGAGACACGCAAGAACAGAAAAGGATAAAGATTGAAGACATCCCAAAAATTGTAGATGATATCATATACAAAGGAAAGGATATCAATAGTATTTAAAGATAAAGAAGATCAAAAACCGGCCATATCAGAATCTACATGCAGCCCTTTATCATCAAGGATCAACGGAAACAGCCCATTCTTATGGTTTGTCCTACGCATCTTCCTAACTTCAATATTTCTGAATACCCCTTCTCCAATCCCCATGTAATGAAGGACAATCACACCGTCTGTGACAAATTCTTCAACACCATACCTGCTTACTTTTTTTGTATCACCAGAACTGATCTCAGAAAGAAGAACCGCAGTACACCCGGTCTCTTTGAGTGCAGCAATAAGACGATACAATTCTTTACGGACATTGTATTCTTCTTTGATATAAAGGCCAAAAAGTGTGACCGAATCAATCACAAGCCTCTTGATCTTATTTACGACTATGAGATCTTTCAGCCGGGTTATTATCTCTTTCAATTCAAACGGGTCATAAAACATGATACGGAATGCGCCTGTTGATTCATACTTATTAAAATCCCAACCGTGCATCAGTGCATCTTTTTTTATGTCTTCAGGACTTTCTTCAAGAGTTATATAAAGACCATTCTCACCTTTTCTAAGGCCCTCCATAAGATACTGACAGGAAAAAGTGGTTTTACCGCAACCGGGACCTCCACAAAGAAGCACTACACTGCTCTCAGGAACACCCCCATCAATCAATCCATCCACACCAGGCACACCCATGCTTACTCGATTCATTTTAACTGCCATCTTATGCCACCATAAATATTAAAATATCATATATAGAATTATTTATCCAAACGAGGTATATATAGATTAATACAATTTCTTACAAAAGTATATAAAAAACAAAATCATAATAAACAAATATGAGAAAAGATAATTTTAACAACAATAACATATATGCATTTATTATCGCAGCACTGATCCTGTTCATATCATTTTTTGTAATAAAGATTCTTGCTTATTTTATCCCGGCACTCTGTATAGGCCTGTTCATAATATATGTCACAAGACCGATCTATGCCACACTTGAACGATTCATAAAAAACAAGACAGTACCGATTGCAATAACAATAATAATAGTCATAACATCAATTGTATTTTTCAGCACTTATTTCATATCTGTCGCAGCGACAGAAACAACAGCGATACTGAACAATCCGACAGTCATAAACATAATCTCAACACAGTATAACATAAATACGACAGATTTGCAGGCAGAAATACTAAAGACAATAAACTATGATACAATCATGCTTCTTTTAGAAAAACCGGATCTGAACAACATCCAGGAATTACAGACTTATTCTTCACAGATAAGCTATACAATAAATACGATAGCCGGAGTGCTCTTCAGTTTAGGTTACATGATCTTGCAATTGACAATCGCATTCATGATAGCATTTTATGGTGTAAGGGACAGAAAATCAATTATAAGACTTATAACAGACACAGTTCCTGAAACACATAAACAATTTATGAAAAAATTCGTAAAGGAGATGGACATATCACTGAACAACATATTTATGGGCATTTTTGTAACCGCCGTGCTTACAGGCGCACTCGCCTACATAATATTTATCTACTATAGCATACCATACCCAATACTTCTTGCAACTGCAACTGCAATACTTACACTCATACCGATCATAGGCGCATGGCTGATATATACACCGATAAGCATGTTGATGTTCTTCAGCGGCAATGCGGAGACTGCAATAACTTTTTTCATACTGAACCTCATTGTAGTGAGCAGCATACCGGACTGGATAACAAAACCGCTGATCATAGCAAAAGAAAAAAAGATGAACATACTCATAGTGATTATAAGTTTCATAGGTGGTGCAGTCGTTTTCGGTCCTGTTGGATTCATACTGGGACCAATCCTCATGGCAATGCCTGCATCGATCATATATATCCTGATACATGAAGATAAAGAAGAAAAAAAAGAAGAAAAAAATAAAACTATATTAACCAGCAAGAAAAAATAGATGTATGGTTCTTGAATCAATTCTAACGAGCAGACAGATCGAAAAAAGACCGATAGAGATGCTCATATACAGCATCATCGTAACCTCTGTTGCAATATGGACAGCTTACATAATATTCCCCACATCAGCCTCAGTCGTATTCTTATTCCTCACAACAATAGCACTGATGCCTATAATATATGGTGCGATAAAAGATGACGAAACAAAGGAAGAAAATTGTGACAGAAACATATCCCTCGGATTCTTTGAACGACACGGAATCATATTAGAGATCTATGCATACTTTTTCCTCGGCGTAATAATCGCCACGTCATTCTGGTATACATTTGCAGACACAATACAGGCACAGACTATGTTTGCGCTTGAGATAGAGACAACAAGAGCTCTCGGTGCATTCAATTCAAATTATAGTTTTGCAGGCATACTGACAAACAACCTTAAAGTGATGATACTTTCATTTTTCGTATCATTTGTGTTCGGCACAGGCGCAATATTCATACTGAGCTGGAATGCTGCAGTTGTCGGAATATTTATAGGAAACATTGGAAAAGACATGATGGCTTCTTATAATTCAAAAATTATAGCACTCATGTTCGCCCTTTTCCATGGACTCTCAAGCATAGCGTTGCATGGAATACCAGAGATTGCCGCATATTGCATAGCAGGCATTTCAGGTGCAATACTATCAATTGGGATAACAAAAGGACACAAGACAGACATAATAATAAATGATTCATTAAGATTATTCATGATTGCAACCCTGATTATTTTAGGCGCCGCATTTCTTGAAGTATACATAACTCCGGTTTTATAAAAAAACGAAAGACCATCCAACTATATAAATATTTCGGTTCTAATATACAATTATGTTAATCTCAATTATGACCATAGCATTATTTGTAGTCTTGACTATCCTTTGGACCACAGATACTGTTGAGACATGCGAACTTGTAAACAGAGAAGGTTTAGGCGTTGAAGAAAACCCGGTCGCAAAATTTTTCCTCAAATTAAGCAACAGAGATTTCATATTATTTAAGATGTTTGATCTCGTAATGTTAGGCACCATACTGTATTATATATCAAACACAAACATCCTTGCAGCAAACACACTGCTTTTCATATTCACATTAATATACGCATTCACAGTAGTCCACAATTACATAATCATCAAAAAATATGAAGAGGAATAAAGATGATAAAAACCATCTCAGAAAATACAGCAGCACTGAAAAAAGATGCAGAAAGAAAATATAAGAGCAGGCACCTAAGGACAACCAAGATACTGATGAAAAAGATAACGCCAACGCTTATATTAGTAGTAATCATAACCTTATTTATCAAATTTTCAATAACACTTACACCCGGACAAGAACATACACTTATGAGACTGGATCAATTAATTATTTTTCTTTTTGCAAGCGACCTATTGATAGATTATATACTGAGCTACTCAAAGATTGAATTCCTAAAAAAAAGATGGTTCAGCATACTATTATTTCTGCCGCTCCTGAACAGCCTAGGACGTGTAGGCACAGGTGTAGCAAGAGCAGCACAATATAGCGAGATTCTATCCACAACTGAAAAGACAGAAGGGCTATTTAAAATGTTTGAGACAGACGGACTGAATCCTGCATTTAAGACAGGCCACATAACAAATCTAAGCGCGCGCCTTGCAAGATCATCAGTCATTCTTGAAAAGTTAAGAGAGATATAATATATCCCGTGATATATTCCCAGGTTCATTTGGTGTTCACATCTTCATACTCGACTTAGTCGCAATCAGATGACGATCTTCGAATCATTACCATTTGGGATATCAAAAAACAAAAAAAGTGAGCCCGAAGGGATATTCCTGAAAAGACTCCAAAGCGCATATTAAATCAATAATGAACAAGTGACTTCACATCATAAAGATGTGAATGTCGCTCACGCCTTGAGAGAGTCCCCTCATTTTGAACCCTCGGCCCTCGGATTAGAAGTCCGATGCTCTTTTTGGTCTCAAAAAACCAAAAATACAAGAAAACTTGTTTTCTGAAATATCCAAACTGAGCTACGAGCCCACAAACAACATAATCAGTTAAGAGAATATCTTTTTAAATCTTAACTTTTTAACCAGCTTCTAAAGAGCAGTGCATCCTGCTCCAATCGCGGTGATTCACACACAACCGAACATTTATACCCATTATCATTTATAGACTTCGCCATCAGCCTAAAATCGGGATCAAAAGAATCCAGAGGAAGATGACTTATCTCATTCCCATTTGCATGTCTCATGCAAGACATATGTATATGAAACCTATTGATACCCGTTTCATTCTCAAATTTTTCAAAGATAGAAGTAAAATCACAGACAGTATTAATATTTCCAAAGTTACGCGCATGGATATGCCCAAAATCAATCACAGGATAAACATTAGGACAGTCATTGCAGAGTCGTATCACTTCATCGACAGTACCGAAAGACTTCTGACGCCCCATAGTCTCTATACCAATCTTGACTTTTGACGGACATTTAGTCCCAATAACATCAATATTACTTTTGATGATGTCATATGCATCTTCATGAGACCTACCTGAATAATATCCAGCATGGACAACTATCAATTTGGCGCGCAAAGTTTCGGCAACAATTAAAGTATCAACAATACGCTTAACACTTGCATCTTGTACCTCTTTTTTCTGCGATGCGAGATTAATATAATAAGAAGCATGGCATGTAAGACCGATACCCAATTCTTTTGCAATATTACCGACAGTGCGCGCACTGTCTGAATTCAGATATATGTTTCTGGAAAACTGTATCTCCATAAGGTCAAGCCCAAGCTTCTTAAGCACACGAAGACCAGAACCAGTATCTGAACCTTTAGCAGATAAAGGAATGCCTGAGATGCCGACATTTACATCCATAAGAGAATTATAGGAAAAAAGAAATAAATAGATGACCTATACTGCCATATACTTAAGCACAAGTTCAAGAACAATGATAAAAGATATAAGCACTAAGACATGTTCAGGTTTTATCTGTATAGCTTCCTTATAATCATCAAAATACGTTACAAGCCCTGCATTTCCCGATGGCATTCCTGATTTTTCTTTTTTTGAAATATATATCACCCATTATTATAAAAATTATGAAGAGGCGAGTAAGCCGCCTTATGTTTTGATGGCATCAGACTAAGCGGTTAAACCTTGCTCCCGAAAGGATGCCCGTTTCACTGTCATCTCCGGAACTTCAACTGACGTATCATTATATTTACGGAGAGACATTCGTTTCTGCTGCATTGCCTACGCTTTCACGCACCGGCTCACACCGGTTTCATTTGACGGAGGGCGGACTTTCCTCCATGGCATCACAGATGATAAATCAAAAATGATGTCACAGTAAGCCATTCTGCCTCTTCCAATCCAAGACCTGATACAAAAAGCGCACAAATCTGTGACATTGAAGTCACCTGAAGGGATTGACCTACCAGGGTAAGTAAATGTATGTTGACTTATAACTTTTATAAAGATTTTGATGATATGCCCAAAAAAATCACCTCATGACAATTTAGATATCAATTCCATAAAATAATCATAATTTGAGACCGTAGTCAGATCATCTTTTGAAAAACGAAGACATATAAACAACCAATCAAGTCCTTTATCAGTTATATTTTCCACCTCAAATATATTTGTCTGAATCAGATTATACCACTTATCAGAATCATGAGACAACAAGATATCCTTGTCAGGAATAGAGACACCATACACAGCATCATAGATCATATCCATATCACCTCCCTCAAAAACATACCTTTGTTTTTCAATCACAAGCGCAACAGACCCCAGACCAAAGATTGCATCTTTAGCCATGGGAGTTACAGGGACCTCAAACTCTTCCCATTCCTTATACACACCTGATGACCTATCAGATCCTTTAATAGTTAAGTAAGGTTCATTATCAATTTCCCGTATGCGCACTAAAGAACTATTGCTCTTATCGCAAGCCCACAGATCAGAACCATTAGGCACCATATAAGTATCCACAACTTTCAACGACTCCATGCCAGTACAATCACATATGTAATAAACATCTGAAACTGAAAACTTTGGATTGACCAATTTTATCTCTTTTTCAACAACCACACACAATCACCTAACACAGCCCTTTATTCTTTATGGTATCAACTATGAATTCAGCCCGATCATTAGCAGAGCCCATAGGGCTGACATCAACCACATCATACCCGAGACTGTTATATACATACCTCAAAAGAGTTGACAATTTCTTTGCATCCTCATAACTTTCTTTTCGTACCTCACTTGTTTCATAAAACGGCAGCTGTTCCAAGAAAAATACACAGTCATAATCGGCACTACGACTCAGGTCTAAAAGATTTTCTGTTGGACGGTTACCATCTAAAAGATTATAAGCGACATTATCAGGCAATGCCCTATCTAAAATATACAGGCCATCGCCAATGATCGCTTTTTCAGTCTCAAGCTGACGTCTCATAAGCACATCCTGAAACTCTTCACGCCTCAAAGGATTGCTAGGCACCATATCCCCCCCGTTCTCAAGTTGATCTTTTATTATCAATTCAGCAGTTTCAGGCACCACACAATAATCCTGTCCAGACAAAATGCCCAAAAGAGTTGTCTTTCCAGAACAAGGCCCGCCAGTAATCACATATCTTCCCATAATATCCCAACATCTCAAATACAAGGTCAAAACCAAAAAATCATTCCGACCTAAACTT
Organism: Candidatus Nanohaloarchaea archaeon; assembly: GCA_013138765.1. Lineage (GTDB taxonomy): Archaea > EX4484-52 > EX4484-52 > EX4484-52 > GLR71 > GLR71. The sequence continues at coordinate 2,323 of WTCB01000114.1, read as the reverse complement.
AATGAGATAAATTAAAAGAATATATATACATTATATACAATATATATACAATAATAAAATATATATTAAACAAAACCAAGGTAATCAAGATGAAACGAAAGATAATAAGACTGGGCGATTCATACGCAATATCACTACCTAAGGGATGGATTGAACATTATGCAATAAAAAAATCAGACGAAGTTGATATAGAAGAGATCAATTCAGGCACACTTACGATAAACTGCCTAAAAAAAGAGACAGAAGAAATAATAGACACAATACACATAGACAGAGACGAACCTATGGAACACATATTTGCAAAAATTTACAGATCCTACATAAACGGATTCAAGACAATAATTCTCACAGGCCAGCTTGACAAGAACCAGTACGAAGTAATAAAAAAAGTGCAGAAAAGGCTGATTGGTCTTGAAGTTATGGAACAGTCAGAAAAAAGAATAATCTTCAAAGATTTCATACACATAGAAGACATAGATCTGGATAAGTTCACAAGCAACATTTTCAACCATCTGATAGGCATGGCAACTGAACTTGCAGACGACATCAAAAACAAAAAAGAGATAGGCGACAAGATAAAAGACATGGATGCAGCAGTTGACAGGACAACCAATCTCGTATTCAGATGCTTGAACCTTGCGCTCAAAGACTCACAGTACATGAAAAAGACAAAAAAAGACACGCATGAGCTTATGATACTATCAAGGATAATAAAGAACCTAGAGAAGATAGGCAACATGCTTGTAGGCATAAGCTACTACATGAATGAGACCCCGACAAAGAACATGAAAGAATACGGCTATATGCTCTTCAAAAGAGACAACCAGATTGACACATACACCATCCAGTTCTTAAACGACTGGATAGGTTACATAAAACCCATAAGAGATGCGCTATTCAAGAAAAAGACCGAGCGCGCAATAGAGATTTACACAGACAGACGGACAAGAAAGACCATGGACATAATTTTTAAGATGCAGAATGAATCATCTGAAAAAGAGAATAGAGACATAGACCGTGCGCACATAGAAAAGCTGGTGAGCCATTTTGAACCGGTCATATCATTGAGCTACGACATCGCCAAAGACGTGATTGTATTATGAAATGATTGTAAGATAAAAAATACAAAAAAACCTCACCCAATAAAAGACAAAAAAAATCCATAGATATGTATTTTTCAGTTATCCCACCAGAAGAACCGCCACAATCACCACCGATACTTCTTTCTGATATATCCCAGATCCTCATTTATATACCTGCGCATAATCTTGCCAATGCCTTCAACATCACCCCTCACAGCCTCCGATAAAGAGAGAATGACTTCCTTTTTGACACGATATATCACTTCCTGCGACAATGAAAAAGTTGAGCTCATGCCGGCTCCTGAAGGCAAGACAGTCTTAAAACATGAATAGAGACCCGCAGTTGAATATGGTCCGTCAGGTCCGTCAGGATACACAATATGATAACTTGCCATTCTTTCAATTGACGCCATCACATCAGAGTCAATCTCCCTATCAGATAAACTCGACTCTTCCTCAAAATAATTCCAGATTTCTTTTTCAAAAGAATTTCTGTCAAATCCACGAGTCCGATACCTCACTTTCCCTGCATCTCTGTCAAGATATTCCAATGTGCCGTTCACAACTTCACTTAAGATAAATTCTTCAATAGTCGGCAGCATAAAATCATCCTCAGTCGTAGAATAATAAAGAAGTGCCTGCAAAATATTCCTATCAAATTCCATATCAGCAGCATTAAAACCAGCCATACCAATAACCTCCAATCACATAAATCATAAAATAAATAAGAAATTACAGACTGATATATATTCCATATATAAAATATATATTTCATAAAAAATCAAGAAAGAAAACTTGACAATATACTTAGATACCAATATATCGAGATATACAATGCAAAAAAAGAACCTTACCCAATCAAGGATAAGGTAAAATCCATAGGTCTGTATTTTCAAAGCTTGCACAAAATGCCTTTGTTGGATTATTAGTGACAGTGGACTTAATACGTTACCGCACTTACATCCCTGTTCTATCAACCTCATCTTCTATAAGGATCCAGTGTCTATTTTTAAGGGGAACTTCAAGCTTAGACGCTATCAGCTTTTATCTCCTATGGCGTAGCCACTCAGCATGCCCTTTTGGACAACTGATAAACCAGAGGCCACGGCTCCACGTTCCTTTCGTACTATTGGAACCTTCCTCTCAGACACTAACACTCCAAGCAGATAGCAACCAAACTGGCTCGCGCCGTTCTGAACCCAGCTCGCGATCCTCTTTAATGGGTGAACACCCCCACCCTT
>WTCB01000054.1 GCA_013138765.1 Candidatus Nanohaloarchaea archaeon | reverse complement strand
CTGAAGACTTCGTTCTTCAGCAGTTTCTTTTCATTGTAGGTGTAGGGCACATGGACTTTTTCAAGTGTCTTCGGGTCCATGCCAGTCCAGTACATGCAGGTCGAGATGGTCATAGGGGTCGGCGTGAAGATCTGTATTGAATCAACATTGTCAAAATCTTTTAGTTTGTCTCCGAGTGCTTCGCATTCTGTTATGTCGTCACCCGGGTGCGCCACCATGAAATAATATTTTAGTGCCTGTCTTTTTGTCTTGTTCAACTTTTCAAACTGTGACTTGAACTTTTCGAATCTGTTGTCGCGCGGTTTGTTCATGAGGTCAAGCACTTTTTTTGAGAAGTGTTCGGGCGCAATTTTTAGGCAACCTGATACGTGATGGTCTGAGATCTCTTTTATGTAGTCGGGGCTTTCTATTGCCAGGTCATAGCGTATCCCGCTCCGTACAAATATCTTTTTTATGCCTTTTATCTTTCTTGTTGCCTGTAGGAGGTCTATTGCTTTTCTGTGGCTTAGGTCAAGTGTTTTGCAGGTCATGCAACTCTTTGGACAGGCGGTGTTGCAGTCCATGCCGTACATGTTTGCAGACGGGCCACCAAGGTCGTCTACATAACCTTTGAAGTCTGGGTGTGTGGTCATTTTTTCTATCTCTTTTATTATGCTCTCTTTTGATCTTGATATTATCTTGTTGCCCTGGTGCAGTGCAATTGAGCAGAAACTGCAGTCGCCGATGCAGCCCCTGTGTGTTGCGACTGAAAATTGCGCAAGCTTGAGGCGTGATCTTTCGCTCAGGTCTCGGGAATAGTCAAGTGAATATATCCAGTCAAGAAACTGGGTCGTGTATTCTGGGTATCTGTATTGGAGTATGAATCGGTTTGTGTGGGGCTGGGCCAGGTTGTCGCTGTTTGAAAACAGATTTTGCGCTTTTATGAACTGTTTTTTGTTGTCTTTTACTTCTTCAGTTGACGGCAGGAGCTTGAAATTGTCAGGCACTGTCTTTGAAAATATGCAGGTGCCTTCGATGCCGTCTAGGTCTTTTCCTTTTTTTAAGCGTTCTGCAATTTCAATGGACTGGATCTCACCGTTTCCGTAGACCAGTATGTCTGCGCGCGTGTCTGCTAGTATTCCTGCTCTTATGTTATTGTTCCAGTAGTCGTAGTGCGCAAATCGTCTGAGTGATGCCTCGATGCCGCCGATCACTATTTTACTTTCTTTGAATAGTTTTCTTATCTTGTTGCAGTAGACGATGAGTGCGCGGTCGGGCATTCTAGTTATCTTTGCGTGCGGGTCGTCTTTCCTGTCTCTTTTTAGGGGTGTGTAGTTGTTGAGCATGCTGTCGATCGAGCCTGAGGTTATGCAGAAACAAAGTTTTGGTGTTCCAAGCTTTAAGAAATCGTCGTCATCTGTCCAGTCAGGTGTGTCTATTATGCCTATGCTGTAGCCTTTTGCTTCAAGGACCTTTGCGATGATGCCGGCAGGGCTTGAAGGATGGTCATCATAAGGTTCGGCTGAGATGATTATGATATCGAAATTTGTTCCTGTCTTTTTGATCATAATTGTTTTATTGTTGTGCAAGTTTTTTATAATAGGGGCGTTTTTTAATTGGAATTTTTGTTAATAGTTTTCAATCAGTTGTCTTATTGCATCTATTTTCTGTTCTGTTATTGTGTCAAGTATCTGTCTTATCTTTAACAGGATGGTTGTCAATTTTTCTGAGTCAAAATCGACAGGTCTATTCTTAAGATAATATTGGTTGTCAATCTGTAGGTCTTTGTCATGTTCAAGAATTTTTGCGTAATCAACGTCTAAGAGTTTTTGTTCTTCTAACAGTTTTATTATTTCAATCGTGCAGGAATGGATTTCTGTCTTTATTCCTATCTTCATGAGCAATGAATATGCAGCCAAGTATTCAGTGTAATATTTTTGTGTGGCAAGCCACATGTTTGAACCTGAATCTTTTATCAGGTTCGTTACTTTCAGCGTTTCTTCGGCATTCCTGTAATATTCTTCAGAAAGGTTATTGTTCGGGTCGATAAGCTTTAGACCTTTTTTCTTGCACCATTCAATTTTCATGGTATAACAACTCCACGAAATAATCATGATTTTTAAGTATTATGTGTTTTTTCCGTATCTCTGCCAATAATGTCTTTGTCAGATCTTTCTTGTTTGTCTGTATGGTGTGGATTTTTACTGAATATGTTGTCTCAAAATCGCTTATGACCTTTTTAACATCTTTTTTTGATACTATCAATAAGTCTATATCATTGAATTTTTCAGTTGTTGTTGCTGAGCCGAAAATTAAAATATTTTCTATTTTAGGTGCTATTAGGGTGTACAATCGTCTCATAAGCGGTCGTTCATCTATAAATCTTAATGTCCGTTCTTTTTCACATATTGAAAGATAATCGTTAAGTTTTGGATTGTCTTTATTGATTCTGTAAGTCAAGGATCTGATTTTTTTCTCTTCAATAAGTATGTTTGCATCGACTAGGGTTCTTATTTGGTTCTTTATTGTCTGGTGCGGTCTGTTGAAATATTTTTCAAATTCAGTTTAATAAAATAATTGATAATATAAAGAAAAGATGGGCAATATATGATAGATAAAGTTGAGAGGAGATATAAATTAAATTTAAAGATTATTCTGATCGCGGATTATTGTATTTAGT
>WTCB01000020.1 GCA_013138765.1 Candidatus Nanohaloarchaea archaeon | reverse complement strand
ATGTGACTATAAATGTGTATGTAGGTGATTCTGATGGCACACCATTAGAAGGTATTAATGTAAGCCTTGAGAAAGTCATGTTTGCAAACACATGGACTGATGTCACTGGCGAAATTACCCCTGTGCAGCTATGGGATGAGACTGATGCGAGCGGAAACGCTCAGATAAAGTTCACGACACCGCAAAACAGGACAGGCAATTTTGATGTGGAGCTTATAGAGAATGGAAGCAATATGCGTTCAGGTATGGGTTATCAGGTCAACAGCCTTGATGTTAACTTTGAAAGGGGTGAAGACAAGTGGATGTTCGCACCTGATGAGAACTTTACAGGCACACTTTATGTATATGGGGGTGACGGCTCTCCTGCTGCAAACAGGACTGTTGAGGTCATGCTTAAGTCTCATGACTGGACAGATGTAGGTGTTGTAGATTCAGGGATTACTGATGCTTCCGGGCAGTTCTATGTAAATTTCTCTTTAGCATATCCAAGCGGTGAATATGTTGCTCTTATAAAGGTGGATAACGGTGCTTCAGAGATACATGAATGGCTCTCTATACAATCTATGAAGCTTAACTGGTGGGCTGTGGGCGAGTCAAGCGGAAGGCCTGATGAAATTGAGACGACAGACAATGTGATAGTCACTGTTGAAGTAAGAAGTATGAATGGCGAGGCAGTCCAGGGAGCAAATGTATCCTTTATTGAAATTATGAATCTTAATGGATGGATCTCCGAAAATACTCCTGAAGAAGATATGGTTGTATCTTTTGCAGTTACAAACAGTTACGGAAGGGCAGAGCTTAAGTTCAAGGCCGATAGTCTGTTTTTAGGTGAGTATGATGCACGCTTCAATGTGTCTGCTAATGTCAGCGGTTCCATGACTACAGTTGAGGCAGGTGCATGGTTTAGAATAGTCGCTTATTTAGTTGATGTTGATTTTGTCTGTCCGGAAAGTGCTGAAAACTGTGACCCTAGAAGAGCTACAGCCGGCGGGCAGCTTACGGCGAGGGTAGATTTATCAGGCATTGATAACATTACCGGCGAGACCAAGATATGCCTTGATTATGTGAGAAACATGTTCTCCGGTTATGAGACTGATTACTCAGATACATGCGGAGTGTACAATGCCCAGACAGAGTCTATGGAAGTGACATTCACTGTGCTGGATGAACAGTCGGAATATGATGCCGTATTTATAATTCATATAGATGGTGAGTTCCTGGGTGACAGGTGGGAATGGTTCAAGGTAGGCGGAGAGCTTGATGCATGGACATGGGTGCAGCCGCATAATACTTGGGCCGGGCAGAATACAACAATTGGCCTTGATGTCTGGGATTCGTCAGTATGGGAGCCTGTGTCAGAAAACTGCACAAATGTCACAATTGTAAAGATAATTGACGGTAAGACATGGACTGTTGTTGATGATAATCCAGTGTATTCTCTGAAAGGCGTCAACAAGGATATGGAAGGCCCGAACCCTTCAGATGCCTATATGATAGTATTTATACCTAATGCAACTCTTGCACCTGGCGAGTACATGGCACAGATTGATGCTGTATGCTTAGGCAAGGAAGTGAAGACAGAGGCATGGTTCAGGATAAACTCTTTTGAAGTCTCAACTATGATGAAAGAGTTTGTTAAGGCGAACGATACAGTCAATTTCTGGTTCAAAGTTACTTATTATAACGGCACTCCTATAAAGAATGCAACTGTAACGCTTGAAAGGATGGTTGATACATGGAGCTGGACAACTCTTGTTGACTATAATACTGTCTTTTCAACAGACCATAATGGAGAGGTCATAGGAAACTTTACTGCGCCGGACAATCCCGGTGATTATAATCTTGAGCTTGAAGTTATAGACTCTGAAGGGACAAAACAAAGAGTTGACAGATGGTTCAGGATATGGCAGATGGATGTCTCTCTAGGGTTTACAGATGAATATGGAGACAGCAAGCTGGTGTTTTGGGAAGGCGAGGATGTCACAGTTGATGTTGTCGTGAATGATCCAATGACAGGTGAAGCTGTATCTAATGCTGAAATCGACCTGAACATCTGGCTGCAGGAGAAGGGGGGCGAAGACAATGAATCCGAATCTGAGGAACCACAGTCTATGGAGTTTTCAGACACTACAGATTCTAATGGTGTCCTGTCAATCCTTCTGGATAGCTCTGAGCTCAAGGCAGGATTCTATGAGGCAGATGTGCATGTTTACCATAATGAAATGGGCGATTCCAAGACCCGCAAGACTTTCACAGTAAAGCTGTTTGACATAAAGATTTCAGGGCTTGACTCTCTCTATATAACACCTGGCGAACAGCTCAATATAACAGTGAATGTCTCCAACAGCACTGATGATGCACTGCCCAATGGCACTTATGTAGGGATAGGAATTGAACAGTTAGGTATGAAAGGTTCTGATGAAAATACAAATGTCGTGTTTGCAGATGGCACGCTTTCAGGTGGGAGTGTCAGCTTTACCCTTGATGTGCCTGTCAATGCTACGCCAGGGCCCGGGGTGTTATTTGCCTTTGCAGAATTTGATAACAAAACAAATGAAGATATGCAGTTCATTATCATGAAAGGCAACAGTACCATAAATGTTACTAATGTGACAGGGACACTCTCTCCTGACGAGCTTTTTGATGTCAATGTGACGACAGATAACCTTAAGCTGCAGATGGATCCTATGGCTATGCATCTTCGCAAGATTGGCAGTACGATATCAATGTTTGAGCTGATGAGTTCCAGTCCCGAATCAGGCAATGAGATGTTTTACGAATCTGCAATCTATTTCGAGAATGTGAGTAACACTGGTGAGATGCATGTCATGCTTCAGGCACAGCCAAAGAGCGGCAATTATACTGCAATGCTTATCTTCAGCGAGAGAGGTTCGCTTATGATGGGGGCCCCTGAAGAGAATACCCAATTCGTGTTCATTGATTATGAGGTTATAGGTGATACTGAAAAACCTGCTGTTGTCGATAATCTGGTAGCTACTAATATGAATACTACAGGTGAGGTTGAGCTTGATTGGTCTTATTCATCAGATAATGTCGGTGTTGTTAAGTATAAGGTATATTACAATGAGACCGACACCAACATAACAGATGTAAGCAGCTGGGATGAATATATTAGGCTTGTCAGCGGTTCGCAGAACAGCACAATCGTTTCAAAGTTGACAGATGGTATGCAATACTGTTTTGCT
>WTCB01000037.1 GCA_013138765.1 Candidatus Nanohaloarchaea archaeon | reverse complement strand
ACTGTGAATATGGGGCTATATTTTACTGAATGCTTAATATTACCGAATTTTATCAATGATATCAGCATACCTCCAAAAACAGTTGTTATTGAGATGGCTGCGGCAGCAAAGAATGTGAAAAATTTAGAATCTATACTTGAACTTGTTGGTGTTATCTTCATTATGCCCGCACCTATGTCTGCATCACTGTCTGTATCGACGTTACCCCACATGTCTGATGTGCTCTCTATAAGGTAATTTGATATTGCAAACATGACTGGTGCTGCTATGACTCCTGCCAATATGATGAATATGATATACATCTGTACGCTTGCATTTATCTCTTTCTGGAGCACTTTGCTGGTCTCTATGTCTTTTGCGCTCTCTTCAAGAAGTGTTGAAGTATTTCCACCTGATTTTATTCCTTCAAGAAGTAGAGTAACTGTTCTTTTAAGATGACCTGAATTAATTCTATCTGTCATTGAATTAAATGCTTCTGAGATCTCTATGCCTCCGTATATCTTGAAGGCTGTCTTTTTGATCTCTTTTGAAAGTGTGCCAAATTCATCTCTTGCTGCAAACAGCAATGCTTTATCTATTGTGAGTCCTGATTTTATGTTTGATGCTGCAAGGGTCAAAAGGTCGGGAAGGACTTTTTCTATATTTTTAGTTCTTTTTTCAGCTGTTACTGTAAATATTATAAATGGCATAATCAGTCCCATAATTAGAATTACTGCAACTAGGACTGCGGTGATAACCGGATGTATATTGATTGATAAATATGCAATGGTCAGGATGGTAAATAAAATGATGTAAGTGATTTTTATTGTGTTTGTGACGTATCTATATATTGGAAGGTCAATTCCGGCATATATTGCTTCTTGTTCAAGTTTTTTTCTATATTTATTGGGCAGGTTGCCGTATATGACCTTAGCATAATCTTTTTTTAGTCTAGTATCATTTCTATCTTTATCTTCTATTTTTTGTTTGTTTGTATCCTGTTTTTCTTTTTTCATTAAAGTTTCACCAATGGTCTTTTGGTCTTTACGATGTTTAAAAATAATAATTGAAATAATGTAAGACCTACAAGTATGCCGTAAAACATAGGTTTGCCTATTGCCATACCTGTAAAGCTTGATATGAGCATAATGAATGTTATTCCAAGTGATGGGACTATTACTCCTATCATCATGTACATAAGCGTATATGGGTTTAATTCTTGACCATATCGTTTGATTGAAAGTATCTGGTCTTTTATTATGCTCTCTACGGTTGACTGAAGTGTTTTTTCTAAAGCTGTACCAGTCTTTAGTGAGTTGAGTATCTGCCAGAATGATTTTCTGTAGGTAAATGAGGGGTTCTGTATTATGTTTTCTTCAAGTGCTGCAATTTCTGATTTTCCACCATTTATCTCTTTGAGCATATTTTTTATATTTTCTGAGACTTTTCCATATCCTTCAGATATTGTGACAAGTGATTGGTATATAGGTATACCTGATTTTACTTCAATTAGTAGGTGTCTTAATGCATAAGGTAATTCCGCATCTATTTTTCGTGCATTTTTGAGTGCTATTGCTTTGGGTGCGTAAAGGCTGGAATAAAAGCTGAATAGGAATATGATCGGTATAATTATTGCACCTAATGCGAAAAGATTGGTATTTTTTGTAAATATTGAGAGAAGTATGAACATGACACCCATCATTGCAGATGTATTTGCTGATTTGTAGAGGCACGTGGCTATGTGTACTTTTGGTTCTGTTTTGTCTCCTGCTTGGGCTAAATATATATTTATGTCTGGGAACAGTGATGTCAGCTGTTCAGCAAAACTTAAGAATTTTTTTGGAGGTTCTATATTTATCTTTTTTTTCTTCATAAGATATATCTCCTCCATATTCTAATCTGTTAATTTTATTCCTTTTTTTCAATCTCTTTCATTAGTTCGGGTCCTAAAAGTTCGGATGGATTTGTGTTTGCTTTTGCAATATCTGTAATTCTTTTTTCATCTCTATAATATTCGGCAAATACTTTACCTACCGCATTCACACTTTTTATATTATAGTTGAGCATCCATTGAAGTATTGTCTGTTTGTCTTTCAGATTTTCTTCAATCTCAATTTCGTTCATGCCTGTAAAAAGATGAATCTCATTCAATATTCGTATATATCGTCCAACTTTTTCGAAAGTGTCATCTCTAGCGTTCCATTTGTATATGACATTGACTTTGTTTGAAAGGTCTTCAAGCGGTATTATCTCTGCAAGTTCAAGATTTCGTCTTATGCCTTTTCTTCTGTGCCTATATTGGACTAGCATCAGATGGAGTGCGCTGATCAGTGGTTCTGGCAGTGCAATCGGTGGGTTGGTAAGTCGTTTGTATGCCTGGTCTGCTGTGTCTGAGTGGAATGTTGCATAAGCTGAGTGTCCGGTCCTTATGGCCTCAAACATGACTTCTGCTTCTTTTGCCCGTCTTATCTCTCCCACAATTATTCTATCTGGACGCATACGGAGTGAGTTTGCAAGAAGGTCAAGCATGCTTACACCACCCTGTCCTTCTGGGTTTGGTTCTCTTGCAGAGAATGGTATCCAGTGCAGGTATTTAGGCAGCTGTATCTCTCGTGTATCTTCAATGGACAATATTCTTTGATTGGGGGGGGTGAATGGGATGAGTGCATTGAGGAGTGAAGTCTTTCCTGATGCAGTTCCGCCAACAACTAAAATATTTAGTTCATATTGCATTGCAAGCCATATGACTGCCGCGACTTCAATGGATAATGTCTTTACTTTTGGGTCTATCATGTTTATGATTGTCCAAGGAGATCTTGAAAATCGTCTTATTGTTATTGTGTTACCTTTTGTTGAGATTGGAAATAGTGTTGCATTTACACGGTCTCCTGTGGATAAGTGCGCATCCATCAATGGATGGACATTTGTTATCTGCCGTCCAACTTTTCTACCGATGGCAGCCATGTAGTTGTATATTGTCTCTTCATTTTTGAAATTGATTGTTGTCTTTACCCAACCAAATTTTTTGTGATATACCCATACTGGTTCTTCACTGTTGTTTATGACAATCTCTTCAAGGTAATTGTCATTCAGAAGAATTTCTACATCTCCAAGCCCTAACATTTCGTGGATGAGGATACCTACAAGAATTTTTTTCTCATCGTCACTTGATTCGGGAAGAAGTTGCCCTAGTATCTCCATAGCTTTTGCCATGAATTTCTGTTTTACTTCACCATATGCTTTTGGGTCTATGAATTCTGATGTTGAAAGCTGTACCATTGATATGACTTCTTCTCTTACATGGTTCAATATTGCATGTGTTGCTTCGTGAAGCTTTGGCTGTTCGATAGAATAAATAGGTATATATTCATCTGGCCTTTCAAGAATGGTTATGTCTGCAGTTATGTTGTCTGATTTTATATCATATTCAAGAAGTATCTTTTCATCTTTTTTTAATGTCGGTTTTGTTAGTTTTTGATGTATCTTGAGGGGTTCTTTTTGCTTATTTTTTACTTTTGGTGTCTTATCTGTGGTTTCG
>WTCB01000006.1 GCA_013138765.1 Candidatus Nanohaloarchaea archaeon | reverse complement strand
TGGTGATATTATGGAAGCATTAGAATTTGAGAAAGCAATAAGGTATCCTTTCAACAGGATGAAAGGTATGCTGAATGTATTATGGTTATTTATACCGATTTTTGGGTGGTTTGCCCTGTTTGGATATACGGTGCGGATTGTAAATGAGTTCATCGACGATAAGTTTGAAGAACTGCCTACGATACAATTTATAGATGATATGAAGCTCGGATTCATAATGTTCCTGAAAATGATACCGTTCATTTTGGTCTATATGGCACTGACAAGTGGAATAGGTATGATAAGTGAGGCGCTTTCAATAATTGTAATGTTAATCGCAGTATTTTTTGCTATCCCTCTGCTCAATATGAACTTTATGAGAAAACAGACTGTAGAGTCTTATTTTGAGTTCGGCATATTAAAGGCTGTGACTGAAAATATTAAGGACTATATTATCATGATACTTAAAGGTATTGCTCTGACAATCATATTTCTGTTCATGGCAATATTTCTGGTCGGTATCCCTGCGCAGATGTTTACGAAACATATCTTTATCGCTGACTTTTACAGAAGATATGTCAAGAAGTAGATACTTCTTTTTTCTTTCTTTTTTTATAATTTTTATCTAACATAACTGTTGAAAAAATAACGTATATATTTCTCGGAGGTTTCTTTTTGTATTATGTCATCAGCTGATATATCAACTGTAGCTTTTTGTTTAGAATTAATCATCCATTCAACAAGACTATCAATCATATATGCAAAAACTGTATCTATGGCTTTTCTATCAGTCCCAGTCTGCTTATAGAAATTTATAGGATTACCTAAATTAAGAAGGTTTATAGTTTTATCATTAATTTTTATGATTTCTGTAAGGCCTTCTTTTGTAATTTTATGTTTTTTAATCTGTTCTTGTGAAAATTCTGAATTATTTGTTGAACAATTAATCAAGAAAACATTATCTTTAAGAATTTTAAGATGATTTATGTCAAGAGCTGAATCATCTCCTGTCGTTCCAAAAATGATATCATAAGTTGATATCTTTTCAATGTCTTTAATCATATCATGATTGGCCAATAACATTTTTGCACTTGTTAAGATATCTATATCATAACCGCAAACATGAGTGAATCGTTTCTCAAGGATATTTAACAGATATGATCCGATGCTGCCAGTACCTAAGATTAAAACGCGTTTATTCAGTCCGAACTCATAATTATAATCTCTTGAATATGTGATAAATGCATCAAATATGCCTTTTGCCACAAGTGGGTTCTCTATCAATTTTTTCAGGTTGGATGTGGCTATTGATATTCTAGGTACATCATCATTATGTATATTGAGTCCGTTTTTTGTATCTTCAATAAGACAGATTCGTTTTAGGTTTGTGATTGATTTTGTTACATTGTAAAATATTCCAGATAAGTCAAAAACAAGTATTTTTTTGTCGTGTTTGTTTAATTCAGAGATAAGTGTATCAGTATCAAAAAAATCTTTGTTTTCGGTCATTTGAGATATGTTTTTTGCGCTTGTTTCATTGTATGAATATTTTTTACAGATAAAGTAAATTTTTGTGTCAAATAATTGTTTTAATTGCTGGATAAATCTTTCTGTTTTAGTATCACAATGATTCACAACCACAATTTCAAAATCATTGTCTTTTATCTTATCTATGTTTTCTTTGTTGATTAACATATAGGGATTGTATGGTATCTCTTGTAGATAAATTATCTCTAGCTCTTTTTTTACGTCGTCAAAAAGTTCATCTTTTATCTTCAGATAATCAGTATAGGTGAACCATTTAGCTTCACTTATTTCTGCATCAAGCTTTATGGTATCGATGTCGGATCTTGCATAGTAGATGAAATCAAAATGGAATTTTTTGCCTAAGTCTTCAAGCTGTGCATACCTATAGGAAACTACTTTGTTTGATAGGACTTCTTTTCGCGCCATTATCTTTACGTCAAGACCCACCTCTTCTTTGATCTCCCTCAGTACTGCTTGATCTGGGGTCTCGTCAGGATCAACTTTCCCGCCGACAGGTAACCATCTCTTTATTTTTGGGTGATTGATCAGAAGGACTTTATCTTTGAATATTATGTATGCTGTCGCTGCGAATCGGGTGGGTTTCATAAAAGTAATTAGTAACTGTTATTTTTAAGTATTATGTAAATTTAAGAAAGAATAATATAGTCCCGCCAGGATTTTCGGACAAAGTCAGAAAATGATAAAATCTTCTTACTCTTGAAATTCGAACCTGGGTTCCCAAATCCAGAGTCTGGAATGATTGGCCTCTACACTACGGGACTAGTTATAACATTCATTATTTCTGAAGATAACTTTTTAAATATAAAACATATTTAAACCCTGTCGGCAAAATATTAAGTATGGTAATGATACTTAAGGCAGATGGTACAAAGGTCAAGTTTGACAAGAAAAAGGCAAAGAACAGCTGTACGCGCTCAGGGGCATCGAAAGCGCTTGCAAATGAGATCATCAACATCTTAGAGCATCAGCTAAAAGATGGAATGACCACGCTTGACATGAAACATATCATCTATTCAGAGCTTGACAAACGTGAAGAACACACCGCAGCAAAATATAATATCAAAAAGGCCATCTCTGCGCTCGATCCCGTTGTACATCAATTTGAGAAGTATATCATGCACC
>WTCB01000009.1 GCA_013138765.1 Candidatus Nanohaloarchaea archaeon | reverse complement strand
TAACGCTTATTGATAATTCATTTATAGATGATAAAAAAGGAATTGAATTAAAAACTAAAATAAATAAATGGAAAAAATATTTGTTTATAAATTAATGTTTTTTAACATCAAACATTCTCAAAGAATTTAATTGCGAATTTGCAGAAATCGATTATTACATCTTTATCTAAATCAAATTCTTTTCTACTGCCAAGATAGTTTTTTGATTTAGGTGTAATCTCTTTGCCTTCATTAAGTTCTTCATAAGTTATACATTTTATATGTTTCTTTGATACAAGAATAAAATAACAATTCTCGAAAGGATAATCTTTTGGAAGATCTTTTAAGCTAAATTCCTCAGACTTTCGGAATTTGACTTCAACAAAATAGACCTCACCTTTCTTTTTTGTATCTTGAATTATAAAATCTGGCATTCGCCGTATATTATCTGCTACTTCTCCATGAACTTCTTTTAAAAGTTCCATAACACCAGGTACAGTATTTTCCATACCATACCTAAATACGTTGAATTTAAGCGATAAAAATAATTCTTCAATTAGTGTTTCTGCAATTCGTCCTTTTATCATACTCTCTTTATAATAGCTGTCTTTTTTTGAAAGACCATCGTTTTCATTTAAAGGTGTTTTAGATTTTGTTTTTGGTTGTTCGGACTTTTTTATTTTTTTGAACGTTTTCTGATGCTCACGACATAATGCTTCACCAAATTTACTCAAAGAATACGTATATTCTTCAGGAGTGATTGTTGTTTTACATTCAGAACAGAAATAACTCATTATTTTGATTGTTTAAGGACATATTTAAATGTATTTATGAAACTCCAAAAAATAAATTAATTATAGAAGGTATCAACACCCTTTTAATTTAAAACATTCAAACACTGCCAACTGCAGGACTGCGCTGTCCTATAATAGGCATTGATAATATTGGGGTTATCTCTTTTGAACCGGTTGTCAGATACAGTTTGATTGTGGTAAGGTTGTTGTCGGTGTTTATATCAAGATTGCAATCAGTCAGATCAGACAGAAACTGTTTCATGTTGATGTGCGCGTCTGACACCATATCATTAATCAGTTTTGATGCGCCCAATAACTGTATTGCAACTATCTCTTTTTTTGCGCTAAAATCCAAGATTATGTTTCCGATCTCGACGGAACCTTTGGATCTGGACCTTTGATCATAGATGAACAGGTCATCAGTTGTTGCACCATAACTAAAATTAAAGTTTCCCATAACGTTTCTCTACCTCCTTTTGCCAGCGCCTGTTTACTTTTATTACAGTATCTTCATAGTTCATAACTTAAATAATTTAAACTGCCTGCATATAGATTGTCTAACACCCTAGTGGGTAACTTCTCGACGATATTTTAAAATTAATCACACAATTAGTAGTATGCAGATTGTTACAGTTGATAAAAATAACCCAGATAAAGAAGTTCTTGAACGGGCGGCAAAGGTAATCCGTGACGGTGGTCTTGTGATATATCCTACCGATACGGCCTATGCTGTCGGCGCAGATCTGACCAACATCAATGCACTGCACAAGCTGGATTCTGCTAAGATACGCCCGGATGAAAAAAATTATACGGCAATAGTCGCAGATATAGGTATGGCTGAAAGATTCTGCCACCTTACATCTTCTGAAATTAAAATTGTCAACAAGTTCATGCCAGGACCTTTGACGCTTGCTGTCATTAAGAAAGATAATGTGCCGGACAAGATACATGAGACTTATTTTACATTCAGGATCCCTGATTGCGTTATCGCAAAAGAGATTTCGCGAGAATCGGATACCGCAATCACTGCCACCAGCGCAAACATAAGCGGTGAGTCCACACCTTATTCTATATCTGAAATCAGTCCTGCACTTAAGGAAAAAGTTGACCTGATCCTTGATGCAGGGACTCTTAAAAGGAAGAAAACGAGTACTATCTGCAAAGTTTCTGGTGGCAAGGTCGTTATCCTTCGCGAGGGTGCTGTGTCTGAAAAAGATATCGATGCAATCCTTTAATTCTATTGCGCAACATATCTCTTATTTCTCATGTCTAGGAAATTCGGTGTCTCAATTATCAATCCTTTCTCTTTCAATATTGAGAGCGCATATGACAATGTCCTCTTCGGGATGTCTGTCATTTCAAGAAGCTGAGAATAAGATATTGTACCGTTTAATTTTATGACTGAATAGATAACTCTTCCTGATTTAGGAATTGAAACAAAGATATTCACCGGTCATAAATCATCACCACAAGTATAATATAAATGTTTAAGTTTATAAAAGTTGAGGTTGAGGCAAGAAACCTAAACATCAATGACTATTCCGTCATCGGAGAATGTGCGCTCGCAATAATGGCACCTGACCTTCAACGGTTCTTTTGAGACCACCTTAAAGCGCGATGTTATGTCTTCTTTTGTGTTTGAGATGCAATTTGAGTTTATGCAGCGAAGACTGGACACCAACACATCCGGAATTGCTGCCTTGCATTTTGAGACCACCCTGTAATCTTTTACTATTGCGATTGTCGACCCTGGCGCTATCACTGCAATCTTTCCTGCAGACATATGCTCAAGCTCAAAATTATTCAGCTTCAGCAGGTCTTTTTTGCCTATCTTCTTGCTATCTACACACATTATGACTGCAATTGTATCTTTTGTCTTTTTCAAGATGCCAAGAGCATTTAAGATATCAAGAGACTTGCCTTGAGGTATGTGGTCTATCACTGTGCCATCTTTTAATTTTGTAATTATAAGTTCTTGTCTTTGTTCAGTCAAACATAACACCTTTTTTATAAATTATAGCCCAACAGAAGAGAGATGAGCGCCATCCGTACAGGAACACCCAGACCTGCCTGGTTGAAATAGACTGCGTTGTCCATAGAGTCCATATCAGTTGATATCTCATCAACCCTCGGCAGCGGATGCATAACTATTGTATCTTTTTTTGCCATAGACATAAGTCCTTTGTCAATTATGTATGCATTTTTCAGGCGATGATATTCTGCTGGATCGGGGAATCTTTCTTTCTGGATTCTTGTGACATAGATTATATCACTATTTAAGGCTGCATCTGAAATCTCTGATGTCTCAGTTATTTTCATGCCTGATTTTTCTTTTATCTCATCAATTAAATATGCAGGCATCTTAAGTTCATCTGGCGATACTAAAACAAGATTTATGTTGTCAAATAATGATAAAGCATAGGCAAGACTGTGGACTGTCCTACCATATTTTAAGTCACCGACCATCGTGATAGTAAGACCTGATATCGCACCTTTATTCTTGATTATTGTGTAAAGGTCAAGAAGCGTCTGGGTCGGGTGCTGGTTTGCACCGTCACCACCATTTAGGACAGGTATTCCCGTCACTTCAGAGACATATCTTGCACTGCCCTCTAATGGATGGCGCATGACTATCATGTCTGCGTACTGGGCGACTGTCAAGGCTGTGTCTTTCAAGGTCTCGCCTTTCTTGACTGATGTCCCTTCTGTGCCTGAGAAACCTATGACTTTTGCACCTAACCGGTTTATTGCAGTCTCAAAAGATAATCTTGTCCTTGTGCTGGGTTCAAAAAAAAGAGATGCAATCACTTTATCTTTTGCAATGTCTAAAGTGCTTTTTGGATTATCTGAGAGCATCTGCTCTATCTTTTTTGCACGTTCAAGAATTAGTAAAATATCAGGTTTAGACAGGTCGCGTATGGAAATAATGCTTTGGCCTTTAAAGGTCATGGTTTATATTGGGTTTCTTATGTTTAAATATTTGTTTTTTATATTTAAATCATTTTATAGTAGTTACTATAATCCATACTTTATAAAGATTAGGTTGTATTATTAGTTTAAGTGATAATTATGAGCGATAATGATATTAACGGAACGCCAGAAACAAACGAAATTAATACGATAACAGAAAGTCTTGTGTTTGATGTACGGGATGATTCATACACTAACATATTTGATGAATTAGAACCTTCAAACCCCGAAAGTCTTTCAATATTTGATGAATCATTTGTAAATAATAGTCAGTCAAAACCTCAAGAAAGTATATGGATCCATATGTTAGATGGAATCAGTGAGGATTTATTAAGTTATCTTGATAGCGCAATAAAGGCAAATGGTTATCCCTCTAATGAAAATCTTATTTATTTACCCAACATTTTTGATATTACTAGCAGCAATAATACACCGACTTATAGATCATCTGTTAAGATTCCTGTAAACTCGGATACATCATTATACTCTGAAAAGGTCATAGCTGCGTTAAATGATAAATTAGCAGAAGATAATCAGTTTGAATGTGATAGATACAAATCTAATGATGGTACTTCGTTTAAGATGGGTTTATTAGAAATAATATATTCTGGAACTAAAGAATATACTCCAGAAAATAATGAAGATGCATATATCCATATAATTGAAACAACATGCGAACCGGGTCAACCATATTTACAGTCTTATTTAGACATAAGTGAAATCGCAAACTACTTGTTTGATGCATTACATGAAATGGGTTTACTTAACGAATATGATGTTCAAACAACTGAATCCAGACACATCACTTTTTAAAAAAGTAATGCCCCCGACGCGAATTTCTTTTGCAGACATCACCTAAGTGATGAAATGCAGAATTTGAACGCGCGACCCCTTGCTTAGGAGGCAAGTGCTCTATCCAAACTGAGCTACGGAGGCATCCTGATATAAAAAAATAACAGAATTATCTAATTTTTATAAAAAGGATAAAAAAATAAAAAACAAAGGAATGAACTTATTCCTTTGCGTTGTTAACATTCTCGAATGCTTTCATTACAGCATCAATTATATCTTTCTCATCAGGGATCGCTATTGAACTCCTGAATTTCTTTCTCTTTTCACCATCCATCTCCGAGAAAAAACCTCGAGAGATTGACAAGAATACGTTTTCACCTTCTTCGGTGATTGCTTTCTTCTTTGCAATCTCCAAAAAATTGTTCTTGCCGAACTGTATTTCTTCAGCTTTTATTGTTTCAAAACTTACATGTTCATCTGACATTTGTTTCACCTTGTATTTTGAGCCTGTTTAGGCAATTGATATATTGATTTATATTTCAGATACAATCTTTATAAATATTATCGGTATAAATGTGTATTTTTTAAGAATTAGATTTTAAAAAAGAAAAAAGAAAAAAGAAAAGACTTAATCTATGCTACAAAACTGTCCAGTACATCAACAACCTTTTTTAGTGTTTCTCCGTCGTGCGGTATTGATATCACTTTTGTGAACTTTTTGTCTTTTCCGTCTTTGTAGTAACCGCGGGTTATTGATATGAATGGCTTTTCACCCTCGTCAGTCACTGCTTTCTTGGAGGCTATCTCGAAGAAGTTGTTGTCTCCGAACTTTACCTCATCCTCTTTCACCGTTACAAATTCTACCATAGTATTTCACCATCTTTAAGGTAGAATATGTTTTAGATGAGGTGCCAGCATATAAGTATGGAACCACCTGTGTGGGTGACTTGA
>WTCB01000062.1 GCA_013138765.1 Candidatus Nanohaloarchaea archaeon | reverse complement strand
CTTCGACATGCCCAAGTTTGATGCCATCAATTTTTGATGCTGCGATAGATCCTGCAAGCACTGTATTGGTATCTCCTTCAACAAGAACAAAAGAAGGCATCTCTTTAAGCAATATTTTCTCAATTTTTTCAATCATCTTACCGGTCTGTTCTCCATGCATGCCTGAGCCAATCTCTAGATTGTATTTCACACCGTCAAGCTCAAGCTCTTCAAAGAACATCTTGTCAAGATTATAGCTATAATGCTGTCCTGTGTGCAATATGAAATACTCTATATCCTTTTCTTTACACGCCCTGATTATTGGTGCCATCTTGATAATCTCTGGCCGTGTCCCAATTATTATGCATATCTTCATTTCTTTTCCAACTCGTTTAATAGTTTACCAAGCGGTTTTAGCAGCGCATCCCAGTTGTAGTGTTTTTTAATAGTTTCAATAGCATTT
The DNA here is from genome assembly GCA_013138765.1 of Candidatus Nanohaloarchaea archaeon. Lineage (GTDB taxonomy): Archaea > EX4484-52 > EX4484-52 > EX4484-52 > GLR71 > GLR71. The sequence goes on along the minus strand of WTCB01000062.1, from coordinate 12,129 downwards.
TTGGATTTTTTATTCCATACATCCTTATTCTTTAATTTTTTGACAGCACAGTTAAATTCTTTTCCATTACTGCTCTTCGTAACAATGCCACAGTCATATTTTTTGACAATCTTTGCCCATTCCCCGTAATCAGGAGTAATTACAGGCAGACCACATGCCATATAGTCAAAGACCTTTATTGGGCAGGCAACATATCTTGTTAAATTGTTGGTTGATGGAGCTATACCTATCTGCATTTCTGCAAATTTAGACAAGGATTTATCTTTCTTCAAATATCCAATAAATTCAATAGCAATATCTTCTTTTTCAATTCGTTTTAGCAGATGTTTTTCCATAGGGCCTCCACCCATGAGAAAAAATTTGGCATTATTGTTCTCTTTAGCAAGATCAAGATATGAATCAATATCTTCCCAGAATGCAAAGATACCTCCATAAACAACTTTTATGTCATCTGAATATTTCGCTGTCTTTTCCTGTATATCTGCGCCATTTGAAACAACAATTATCTTTTTTGGATCTATTTTGAAATTTTCTGTAATGTATTTTTTCATGTTGTTTGAAACAACCATAAGATAATCTGAATCTTTGAATGCAGTCCTTTCAATATCGTCTAGATATCTTATGTATTTTTCAGATTTTTTTCTTATGAATTTATTTTCTTTATATTCTAAAAAACCAACACCATGAACATCTAATATTATTTTGCATCCTATATTGATTTTTAAACACATAGCGGCAAGCTTTGGGCTTTCGCAGATAATTATGTCTGGGTTCTCGTTTTTTATTGTATTAGACAGCATAGTTCTGCCATAGCTTTGATATATTTTGTTGACAAATACTTTCTTATCTGAGATGTTTATGAGGTTTTTCAATGTTTCAGCAATCAGACGAGGTTTGAAAACAGACATTTTATTTTTTTTGTAATGTTCATTCAAATTAAAGTGAATAACATCATGTCTGTTTTTTTGTAGGAATCGTATTATTCGGGTTATCCTGATATTATCCCCCAGATTTCCTTTAGAATCATATATTAGAAAAATTTTCATTATAAACACAGCCAAACATATATTAGTTCTTTTATTTTATCTGATCTCTTTTTTATATTTCATAAGAAAGCCAGTATGAATCATTCCACATTTTTTATTTTCAAAAGGCGAACTAAATCTTACTGTTTGTTTTTTGAACAGATAATTGATAGGAAATATTGACAAATTTGCATCATAATAAACTACTTTTTCAACAGCCAGATCAAGATCTTTAACAAGTTTTCCGGCATCCGTTTCAGTATACATCTTATGGTATATATATGGCGTTTTTTTGATCTTGTGATATGCATATTTAATAGGAGTACCAAGAAATTTATATGATTTATTATATATGCTTCTTCTGTTGCAAAAAGAGACTATGAGTTCTCCGTCATCTTTAAGAATCCGATTGACTTCTTTAAAGGCATCTTTTGGATTGTCAAGATACTCAAGAAGCCCTAGTGCAATAACTACATCAAAACATTTATCAGGAAAGTCAAGTTTTTCTGCATTTCCTACACTGAAATGTGCTTTTTTTTGAATTTTATATTTTTTCACAGCTTCTTTTATCATTTTTTCTGAAATATCTATTCCAAAATACTCGCATTTTTTATCTTTAATTATTTCATCAATCAATATGCCTGGACCGCAGCCAACATCGAGGACTTTTCCTTTTGTTTTTGTTATTAAAGATAGTGTCTTTTTTTTGCGGACATTGAACATATATGCGCCGAGCGGATCAATTTCTTCTTTATACCATCCTCTATAATTATTAGAAACATCACTGAAATGTTTTTTTACATCTTTAAGCTGTTTTTTCATTTGTTTATCACCTTAATAAATAGTTTATATATTGATATCACCGTATTGAATATTCCTGAAATTTTTACTTTAAAAACAATATTATCATTTTCATGAGAGCACCCAATCCTTTTCAGCTCAAACAAATCACAGTTCTTGTCATTTAATCCTGATATTGTTGATGTGGCGCATTTGAAATCATATTTCTTGAGAATTCTTTTTATATCTTTGTTAAAATCTTCTTTGCCCCCATTAGGATAACTAAAAAGACCGGGTTCAATACCTGTTTTTATCCCAATTATTTGTTTTGATTTAGCTATCTCATTTTCAACATCTTTCAAATTCATTTTCGATAGGATTGGATGTGTTTGTGTGTGTGCGCCAAAAGTGATAAGCTTATTTTTTGACATCTCTTTGACTTCTTTCCAGCTCAACATAGTATTTTTATTATTTAGGTTTTTAGAGGTTCTGCACTCTTTTTGTAATTCCTTGATCCATCTCAATCTTTCCTCATTATCTGTTTTTTTTAACATAGATATTATATTTTGTATCGATGATGTTTTTTTTTCATTTGAAGATATATTAAAGATGCGATTTTGGATTTTTATTTCCATCTTTTTAGTTGAACATATCATAGCTGAAACTTCATCAAACCAAAGCATTTTGTCCGTATCGATTAGCCCAGATGTCAAAAATATGCTTGCAGGGACATTATATTTTGTTAGTATTGGATATGCATTTGTATAATTGTCTTTGTATCCATCATCCATTGTGATTACAATAGATTTTTTTTTGATTTTTCCTTTTTTTGCATCATCAAGAAATTGATTTAAACTGATTGGTCTGTATTTTAGTGAAATATATCTCATCTGATTTTCAAATTCATCTTTTGTGACCATCTTTGGCAGAACATCATTTTTTGCCTGTGTGTCTTCTACTACTCTGTGATACATCAGTATTCGTGTTTTGTTGGATATATTTTTCATTTTTCCGTATACAAAAAAAAGACCTGTATAATATAATATGTATGCAAAATATTTTTCAAATTTAAGTGCAGTATTCATCTAAACATCTCTTTGACTTATTTTGATAGGATTGAAATTTTTTCAATTTTTGTTTTTAGTATTTTTAAAGATATATAAAATGCAACATATTGATTTAATTCATATTATATATTACTTGATATTTAAATACATACAATCCATAACTTATTATGCCGTTCGGTAATATAAAAAGCAGGAATCCTATAAAATCTGTGATAACACAGATTCTCGGATGGCCAAGCCTTATAAGAAGAATGCAGGCACCTTATTTAATGAAATATTTGGTTTTGAAAAAATCAGATAATGTATTGGATTTAGGCAGTTCTGAAGGCTACATGGCTTACGAGACCGCAAAAATATCAAAAGTATTCGCGACAGACATATTTTTGTTGAAATACAATGTGAATTATATAACGGCTCAGCAGAAAAACTCACGATTTATGTTATCTGATGCGACAAAGCTCCCTTTCAAGGACAATTCCTTTGACAAGATACTTTTATCAAGCGTCCTGCAGATGATAGAGAAAGATAAAGAAGTCTTGTCGGAGATAAAAAGGGTATTGAAGTCCAAAGGTGTTTTAGTCTTTTCAGTCCCTACAAAGTATATATTTATAAGCAGGATATATAATAACAAAATATTGATCAACATCATATCAAAGATTTTTAGAATTCCTAATACTTATGGCTCTTTTATAAAAGATATGAAGGGGAAATGTGGCAGCTACGGCAAAGGCAATTATACAGAAGGTGAAATTAAAAACCTTCTGCAGGATACAGGATTTGGCATCGAAGAACATATCCATGCCCCCGGTTTTTTCGGCTCTGTAGTATATGAGCTTATACTATTCCTGTCTTATTGTTTCAGATTGCCTTTATTCAATCCCTTTTATGTTATTTTTTATCCTGTGCCTTATGTTTTAGATAAACTGATAAAAATAAACGCAGGTTGTGAATTTATTTTTAAAGTTAGAAATAAAGCATGATTCAGAAACCAAATTTAAAGATATCATAAAGCGTTTTTATATATTTATTTTTTATATCTATATTGAATTTTTTGACAATTTTAAAGTTATTTTTTTTCATTGTCTGGGATATGGTCTGAGAACATCTGTCTTTGGAAATGTATTCAATAACTCTTTCAGTATTCTCAATCCTTGATTTGCTGCCATCAGAAAAAGGATGCATCAATACAGTGATATTGTCTGATTTATTCTTGTTTTTTGATTCAGTAAATATTATCTCATTTTTTATCTGTTCAAATGTTTTGTCATATGTTTCAATACATAACGGAATCAAAATGATATTGTCATTTTTCAGTTTTAGATTTCTGCACGGGATTGATATGTTTTTCATTTTGTTTATATGTGGATATATGAAATATCTAATCTCATTTTTCTTGAAACTTTTCAGGCAGTCATTATTCATTCTTGATACAAAATTTACTCCTTTGATATCATATTTGAATCTATTTTTAAGTCTTAAGATATGCTTTGTCTGTTCATCTTTGCTCATAGTCTGAAGATACTCATGGAATACACCATGTAAGCCAACTTCATGACCCATTTTTACAAGAGTTGGAATCACATCTGCATATGTCTTGTTTACTATATCTGTTACAAAGAAAGTGGCTTTGACATTATATCGGTCAAGTATCTTCAATATCCTTGGAAGACCATACCTGCAGCCACCAAGTTGCTCCATGTCAAATATTAAGTTGGATGTCTTTTTTGAATCCTGTTCTATCTTTTTTATTTTGGATGATTTAATGCCTAATTTCACATTTTCAGTAAAAAAATCATTCAGACACTGTTTAGTCTGATCTTCCCATTCATCATCATCAATGCCGCTGAAAGAAGAATAGCCGATTTTTAACTTATGCAAAAAGTTTCCGAAATCAATCCTATCTTTTACCATATTATTCCTTGAAAACATCAGGAAGTCCGTATTTTCTTTATTGATGATCTGTGACAGTTCAAAATCCTCTTTATAGAGCGTTTTGTAATTAATCCTCTTTATCTTATGCTTCTGAATTTTAAAGTTGTCTTCTTTATCAATAACAAAAAGAGCTTTTTCCATGAAGAGAATTATAAGTACAAGTTAATAAGATCAATCATTTATATATCATTTTTCTGGAAAATCGAACAGCCCAATTAACATTGATACCAAAAGCATAGATATATATTGAATACAACGGTGCAAAAATAACACCCAGTGATAAAAGCAATATTTGAAAACCGGTACCCATAGTAAACACAGAGATAATAATTGTTTTTGCAGTATTATTGCTTTGCGTATTAACTGCCGGTTTTTGGTCGTCATTGCCAGAATAATATGTATAATCATTAAGGACATAGCCAATATAGCAGAGAAATCCGATAAATGTATATCCTAACGAGTATCCTAATATCAAAGGAAACAAAGGGATAAGCAATGTATCTACAAAATTGTCAAAGAATTTTCCGTTCTTGCTTGATCTTTTCCAGGTCCTTGCAACATCTCCGTCAAGATCATCAAGCATTTCATATATAAGGAAAAGTATTCCTGCACGGACAAAATCCAGCATATATAAGGAATACAAGGAATAAGAGCCCACAAGTAATGCTGCAAAAGTAATTAGATTTGGATTGACATTGACATATTTCGCAAGTCTTGTCGTTATGGGACGAATCCATATCTTATTTATCGGGTCTGCAACCATATTATAACCTTCTGTTTAATAATACAATAATTTATTTTTTCGCTTTTATTATTAGATGCCATCCTAATGTTCTTGATAACGGATACACCAGCCATTCTGGAGTGTACTTGCTAAAGAAAGGTATCCTTAGCCAATAGACCTTTACATCGACATTTTTGAACTTTTTGAACATTTTTTTAACTTCTGATTTGGAATATACTTTTGTAAGCGGGTTTGTCACACCCTCTGAATCCCTGTTCATCTCAGTCTGGTAATTTATAGCTTTCTGCAGGCTCCATTTCCATCTGGATGGATTTTTTATTTTCCTGACAATGTGGGTTAATGTCTCAAAAGAATTCTTATGATAAAGCATGATTTTTGCTTCTCCGCCTTTTTTCAGTACTCTATAGACTTCATCTATGGTTTTTTGTGTATTTGGTGTATGATGCAATACTCCAAAAGAATATACAATATCAAAACTGTTATCATCAAAAGGAAGATTTTCAGCATCAGCTGTTTTTAATGTGCCTTTTAGTCCCATAGTCTTGAATCTTTCTTTTGCAAGCCTGATTCCTTCCGGCGTAAGATCTATTCCTGTAACGATAGCTCCGTGTTTGGCAAATTGGCTTAAATCCGTACCGACTGAACAGCCGACTTCAAGAACTTTTTTGCCTTTATATTTTGAGAATCCAATAACATCGTAAATATATCCGTAGCAATAAGGATATCTGTTGTACCTGTAATCATCAATCTCCTTGAAATATTCAAGGGTGCCTTCTTTTTCTTTTATCTTGAATGTCCCGCATGGGCTTGAATTCCAGAATTTCCTGACTTCTTTTTTTATTTTTTCATCGTTTCTGCTTTTGTTGTCCATACAAGTACACCATATATTTTATTATAAGAACTAAGACTCTTTGTTTTTTATATTTATTCATTGTTTTGTTTTCAGGATTAAAATCATCTCACAAAAGCGAGTAGTATTGCATGCCCAGGAAATAATCTTTTGTATTGTTGTCTTTATCGGATTTTTTGAGATTGGAGTGCAGAAATAATATTTTTCTATTTCAAAACCTGCTTTTTTTTCCAGATCATAAAGGAAATCTTTAGAGTACAAAAAAGTCCATGAAGTTATAATATGTGTTGAATCGCAAAACATCTCGCCAAGATTCAATGCATTGATAATTGGTATTTTTAAAATAACTATATCTGAATGTTTTTTCATCCATTTCAATGTGTCTTTTACTTCTTTTACTGTCATGTGTTCGAAAACTTCACAGCAGGTTATGACATCATATTTTTGTTTGATTTTCGCTCTTTCATGGTGTTTGGCGAATTTGTTTTCTTTGTCAATATCAAAACCCTCATAGATTACATTTGATGGTATTTCATATGAACCTTTGCTTCCGCATCCATAATCCAAAGCATATATTTTTTTCTTCTTATTTTTCAGGTATTCTGTCATGATTTTAGTTCCATCTTTAGATATTTCCATAGGCACAAACTTTTCTCTTTTGTCATGCATTTGATTATATCCGTCCATGACATTAAATAAATCTCTTTGTTTTTATATATTATCAGAAAATTATCTCAAAAAGCCCCTCGACTTCTTCACAAATATCTTTCATCCTGTCAAGACCGCCGGCTTCAAGAATCTTTACCATATCTGGGCTTGCTCTCTCAGGGCTGCTGTATTTTTCAACAAAGGAGTCTATCTTCTTTTCCCATCCTATATATTTTCCGGAACTGTCCACACACAGGTCAACATAGGTCAACACTTTTGGTTCCCACGCAGATTGTATGAACTCTAAAGGTTCTATATCAGCAATACCTTGAGGAATAATGATTTCCTTTGCTTTCTCGTATGAGACAAAATGTCTTTGTACAATATCTGCAATCTCATCAAGTCCAATACTTCTTAAGTATATGCCGGAGTTAATTTCATGTATGTCTAATCCATATGTAAATGGCCGTCCAACATCATGATATATAAAACATAAATCCATAAGATCTATATCAAGCCCATTTTCCAGCTGTTCCGCATCATTTATCATTCGTACAATATGTTCTCCATAGATAAGTTCTCCAAGGATGTGATTCATATACATCTTTGGATTATTTAATGCGGAGTCTGGCGCAGTTGCTATTGTTTCTACAGATTTTATTGCATCATATAAATCAATAGTATTTGCAGTATTCATAACTACTTATACGTTACAAACACTTATAAATGTATCGGTATTTAAAAAAGCAAATAAACAATAAATTAATTTATAAAGAATTATAATGCTATTAATATTGATTTAACATGAAAGCAATAATTCTGGCGGCAGGAAAAGGTACGAGACTGCACCCTATAACAGAAAGCATGCCTAAATGCCTGATACCTGTAGATGATAAGGTAATTCTTGAACATATGCTTGAAAGACTGACAAAAAACAATATTGATAAGATAATACTCGTAGTGGGTTTTGAAGAGGATCAGATAAAAAGACATTTCGGCAATTATTTCAACAATACAGAAATAGAATACATAACAAACCCAAAATATGATGTGCATAACAACATATATTCTCTCTGGCTTGCAAAAGATCATATTGATGACGATATCCTGATAATAAACGCAGACAATATGGTTAATAAAGACATATTGAAAGACATAATTGAATCTGAACACGAAAATGCAGCCTGTATAGATGATACAATAACAAACCTTCCGGAAGAGGCAATGAAAGCCCAAATATCAGATGGCCTGTTAAAAGATGTAAGCAAGACAATATCTTCTGATGCCATACACGGTGATGCTATAGGTATATACAAGTTCTCAAAAGAAGGCGCAAAAATATATTTTGATGAGATTGCTTCATGTATAGACAATGGTGAGGCAAACATGTTCTATCTTCATGCAATGTCAAAGCTGGCTAAAAAAGGTTTTGATATCCATGTTATAAGTACACGCGGTCTTACATGGCATGAGGTTGACGACCACGAAGACCTTGCAAAAGCTGGTGAATTGCTCAAAAGAATAAAAGAAGAAGAAGCTAATTCTTGAACAGGTCAGGAACATGTGTGGCATCTACGGTTTTAATTTTGATAATAAACAGCTTCTCAAAAAGATGTCGGATGTATTGAAATATAGAGGACCTGATCAGAAAGGTTTTTATTCTGATAAACATATTTCAATGGGTCATAACAGGCTCAGCATTCTTGATTTGTCTGAAAATGGAAAAGAGCCGATGTCAAACGAAGACGGTTCTATACAGCTCACATATAATGGTGAGCTTTACAATTTCAAGCCGATACGATCCGCATTAGAGAAGAAAGGTCACAGGTTCAAAAGCGATTCTGATGCAGAGGTGGTAGTCCATGCATATGAAGAGTATGGTACAAAATGTCTTGAAAAGTTCAGAGGCATGTTCGCCTTCGCTTTGTGGGATCAAAAAAAGAGGAAGTTTTTCCTTGCAAGAGACAGGTTGGGCATAAAGCCTCTATATTATTATCATAAAGACAGAAAGTTCATATTTGCCTCTGAAATCAAGGCGATAATACAGGATAAGGACATAGAGCGAAAAGTGAACCTTGAAGCAATGCATCAATTAATTGCATCTTTGTACCCATTCTCAGAAAACACACTTATGCAGGATATCTATGAACTTCCACCGGGACACTTTATGATATTTCATGATAACAAGATATCAATTTCAAGGTATTGGTCCTTACACATTGAAAATACCCAAAAATCAGAAGAGTTTTACATCAAAAAGCTTAAGATATTGCTTCAGGATTCTGTGAAATTAAGGATGATAAGCGATGTGCCTTTAGGTGCAACATTATCAGGTGGTCTTGACTCAAGCATCATAACAACATTGATGAGCAGGGTATCAGATTCAGAAGTTAATACATACACAGCAGGTTTCGGAGATTCTTCTGACGAATTCGCATATGCAAATATGGTATCAGAATATGCCGGTACAAATCACAAAGAATTATACATAGATTTTAAAAATATCACAAAAGAGCTCCCGAAAATCATATGGAACAATGACACAGTATTGACGAGGACTGCCGCATTTCCTCTTTATTTTCTCTCAAAAGAGCTTAAGAAAAATATAACTGTCGCCATGGTTGGTGAAGGCAGTGATGAACTGTTTGGGGGATATCCCAGATATAAGCAGTTCTCTCCTGACAGACTTTCTGGAAATAAGAGCGACATGAAAAATATGTACAGGAAAATTCCATTGAGCTTTTTTAGGAACCAGTCCTATAAATCATTATATTCTGACAGCATGGATAAAGATATGACTGAAAAAACACTTTCTGCAGTGAAAAAAGAAATAAAAATACCAGGTTCACAAAATTACTTAAATAAAGTTCTTTCGTTTGAGATTCAAAATTTCCTTCCAAAAGTGCATCTTTTAAGAGTCGACAGGATGACAATGTCAAACGCAATAGAAGCAAGAGTTCCATACCTTGACCATAAGTTTGTCGAATTTTCAATGACAATACCCTCTCGTTTGAAAATGAATAACAGCACAGAGAAATATATCCTCAAAAAAGCAGCAGCAGGCATTATACCAAAAGAGATTATAAACCGTAAAAAAGTAGGTATGCAGACACCGCTTGCAAGCTGGTTCCAGACCGATTTTAAAGAATATATACCTGAGATTTTATCAAAAGAAAGGATTAATGATATGGAGTTTTTAAGGTATTCTCCAATACAAAAGATATTGTTTAAAAGCAAGACCACAACACAGTTGGAGAAGATTGTTCCTGAAGTATTCAATAAATGGGTGTATAACAGAACAAATATTGATCTGAAACAGGCTTATTTCGGAAAGATCTGGTTTTTGTCTATGCTTGCCCTATGGTACGAAGCTTTTATTAAGGATGATATTAAAACTGTCTCATCCATATTCTAAAAGTATTTGAGAACATTAAGTTTTGAGGCGCTGTTCAGTATATTCCAGTCTTCTTTGAATTGTTTGTTTATTAATCCCATAATAAAATAAATTATTGAACCAAGAGCAACAACACCAAACAATTCAATGCGTGTAGATATAAATGGTTCAATAAAATACAAGAGTATTGCCATCGGCACTGAATTTACAAGCATTAGCGCGAAATTTTTCCAGGGATACTTAATTTTTATTTCTTTTTTAATAAATATTAATTGAAAAAGTATTACGAAAAAGATAGAGGTTCCTGTAGCGATTGCAGCACCTAAAATACCTATGGATGGTACAAGGATGATGTCTGCAGCAAGATTATATATAATAAATATTCGGCTATAGAATATTATTTTTGGTTTTTCAAGAACTCTGACAAGAATATAAAGTGGATATCCAAAGGACCATATCAAAAAGAATATCATGTATATATTAAATACCTCAATACCTGGAAGATATTTTGACCCAAAGATTAAAGTTATGATTTTTTCACTTAATATAATCCCTCCGATACATAGAGGTATTGAAAAAAAAGCAATAAGTTTATTGTATAACTTGAAAAAGACAGGGAGTATATTTTTGTTTTTGTTATATTCTCTGATTATCACAGGCAAGATTATAGAAAATGCAATAACTGGAGGTAAAAAATAAAACATGTATCTTGTGAATGTATATGAGAATGAATATATGCCAACCCAATAAGAACTTAAGAAATAAGATATAATGATGACATCTGTAGTGAGCTGAAATATTATATCTCCCAATCCCGATAGGTACAATAATATACCGTACCTTGATATTTTCTTGAATATTTTTTCTTCTTTTCCAACTGTCTTTTTTGTAAATACTAGATGGTATGTTTTTCTGAAAAACAGAATAAAAAGTATGATATTTGTAATGAGCATGGAATACAATGCACCCCAAAGACCAAGACCTATCGTAAAGAAGTAATATATCAGTCCAAGATATACAAAATTAGAGAATATTTTTACAAGATTTTTTGTTTTCTGGTCAATGTATGCATTCAGTATTGCTTCCTGAATTTTTATCTCAAGATTAAGTATAAAAATAATGCTCAGCACAACAAAATATCTTTCAATACCGCTGGAATTTATAAGGCTTGAAAATAAATTTCCAAAAAGAATGAGGATTAAAGAAACAAAAATCAAAGAAGATATAGTGATAAGTATACCTTTTTTAATTATTTTTTTGATAATTTTATAATTATTTTTTTCAATATATTCCGGCAGATATCTTTCAATTATTGATTCTATTCCAAAATTACATAAAAAATAAGCACCAGTACTGATACTGATTAATATATTATATATTCCATAATTTTCAACAGATAAATTTTTTATTATTAATATCTGTATTAAAAATAATAATCCAACACTGCCTATACTTCCTACAAGATTATATATGCTTTCAAGAAAGCCTTTTTGGTATAATGTTGCCATGTCATTCCAACTTTTTATTTATAAGAAAAGCATTTATGCTTTCACAATAACATTCCCATACTCCTTCTCAAACCCTTTGACAATCTTATCCCATGAAAGCTTTTCAACACTCTTTTGCGCCTCTTTACCCATCTCAACACGTCTATTGAAATTCTCAGCCACATCTTTCATCTTAAGATA
>WTCB01000119.1 GCA_013138765.1 Candidatus Nanohaloarchaea archaeon | reverse complement strand
AATAAACAAATTCAGAGACCCAAAGTCTTCTTGATCAGATGAATCCCTGAAACAAACTTCTTATCTAAGAAAAAAACAAAAGCAGTCACAAAATTAAGAAACATCAAGCCCAATAGATATCGATTTTTCCGATTAAACAAATTTTTGATTTTCATAGATCCCATCCCCCACAAATGTATAGTTAATATGCACAAAGACATATATATAAATTTCGGTTGTTAAACCTATAAAACTTCAAAAATCAGTACCGAAAACCTTATTTATCCCATCCTTGGAAGAATAAAAATACAGAGAGACACCCGCATCAATATCTTTTTCAAACACAGACAATAATCCCGATATATCTTTATTCTCGGGAAACTTTACACCCATATTCTTGATATAATGATAAAGCATCTCTTTGACACGTAACGATTCCGGAACTGAAGGTAATGCACCAGCCAAGATATCATATTTAATTATGGACTGTATAACAGAAGTGGCATCAAAGTTAACTGAGTCACCCAAGGCAGCCTTTAAGAGCGCATCCTTCATCTTTTCAGACCAGCCCCTATGGAATCTGCATATCCCTAGATTATCTGTCTGAAACTCTTCCATGAACCGTTCAGCACTCTTGACGCCTAAGTCATAAGGCATAAGGAAATCAGAACCATAATAAGTCAAAAACTTGCCCTGTATCGGAAGCGGAATAAAAAATCCGGGAACCCAATATTGATTAGGCACAATCTCACCATCAGGACCATTACTGACATATACAGCTATATCATTAAAACTGACCTTTTTGACCCGTGAACTAAACATAACATCAAGTTCTTTCGAACCCGCGCGAAGACCCCGACGCAAGACCTTGCCGATACCATCCCCAGCAATAATAAGATTGATGACCGATGCACCGATCTTAGCATTTGAATCATCAGTTGAATCGAACATGACATCGGATAAAGAACTCACTTTGCCTTTAACCTCGGCATCAGTCAAGAGCCCGATAGACTTGGCCTCAATCACAAAACTGATGATTGACCCCATATGTATCGCATCAAAACCGTTCTCATCGCAGAGTCTTACAAGCCCCTCAACAGCTTTAAGGTCAAATATGCCGCAATTGGGACCATTGGCCTCATAAGGCTCATAATCAATCTTGTGGATACCATCTATTTTTTTGCACATTGCAGGACATATCTCGCCGCAGGTCTTCCATGATCTGGTCTTTATGACCCGTTCATTGAACTGGGCAAGATACCCGGATGAAACAAGATCCTTATAGATCTTCTTCCTTTTAGTCTCAGAAAATCCGACAGAACTCCAGTTATACGATAACATGGAACCGTCAAGGCTGCTGAAATTGACGCCGAATGTACCGCCGCTCTTGACCTTTTCAATATACCTATACTTAGATGTCGCGTCCATCATGGCCTTGCCTACACCCTCGCCAAGCTCTTTCTTAAAGATAGTATTGACAACAGAAATGTCTTTCAGATCAGAAGAAAACGCACGAGAATCACAATTCCCACCGATAACAATGGCAACAACATTATATGCCTGGACCATGAGCGACCCGAACCCGCCCCGTCCGGCCCAATCCTCACGACCGACCTCAAATTCACCATGCGCATTGATAAAAGTGCTCAAGATGCCGGAATAATCCGTCACAAGTGCACCGGGACCCACAGCAAAGGAACGCACAGGAACAAAACCTGAGGCAATCTTAAAATTATTCTTAAAACTGTCAAATGCAAACCGTTCAAGTGCGTAAGTCCCTTTGACACCTTTGTATCCAGAAAATATAGAAGATAATTTCTTAACAGTAATAGACAAAAACTCGACCTTAGAAACACCATCAACCGAACTCACAGAGATTATGGTTGGCTTTTTGGCCCGACCGCGAAGCATAAAAAAATCAAACCCGGAACCATAAAGTGCAATCCCCGCCCCACCCATATTAGACGAGAAGAGCCCTTTCCAGATAGGGGAGCGCGCAAAAAATGTAGCCCTGTAAACTCCGCCGATCTTAGACCCCGCAAAAGGCCCGCAACCGAACACCAAAGCATTGTCAGGGTCATAGACATCTTTTGCATAACTTTTAAGTACATTGAGATGATAATGGGTCGAGACATCAATCGGGCCAAGAGACCCGCGAGGTACTTTATCGACATGATGTGAATTATCACCCGCATCAAGAACTAAGATCTTTTTAGAGGCTACCATACAATAGATAGTGTATCTTAATATTTATATCTACAAAGTGATCTTGCCTTTTTTCTTAAGTTGAGAAAACATATCATCATGTGATTTCTCAATCGCAAGTGACTCTTTTTTCTTTACTTCAGTTTTATCCTTCAACATCTGTTTCTGTCGTTCCTGTTTCTGTTCATTTCGTTTTTTGTCCAACAGTTTTTTCTCTTTTTTCCGGCCATTTATCAGGACAACAAGTTTCCCGTGATAGATGTCAGCTTGTTTTTTAGCTTCTTTGATTGCAACATTGGTCTTCCTAAATTTAAGATGTTCCTTTTTAAGCGCACGCATGACCTTAAAACTCTCACTTTGCACCTTAAACTTTTTATCAAGAATATCATTTATGACATCAGCATGCATCTCTGAAAGATAACGCAGATGATCAATCTTATCCTGCAATGAGTCAATCTCAGATTTGACCCCCATATAATGTTCACTTTCACGAAGTCTTTTTTCGAGAGATATGACTTTACGGCTTAATTCATCTTCCTTTTTTCCGCTCAAGACTTCAGTCTGAACTATCCAGTCTAACTTTTTAATTTCTTTAATAAGTGCAGACGGATCAAATGATTCGCCCTTATACATCTTTTTAAGATTAGAAGAGACAGAACTGACTTTTTTTACTAATGATTTCTTTTCACTTTTGATATTTTTAAGATTACTCTGCAATGCGACTGCAAATTTATCAAAAGATGCCCCTTTTTCTTTAAAGGGATCCACTAATTCATGCAGTTCATTGATTTTAAGAGTTATTTCTTTACTCTTAAGAATCAGTTCTTTTACTTGAGAATTAAATCTATCACGTTCTTCTTTAAGCGTTTCAGATGTTTCGTGAACAGCAGTATCAGTCATTATTTATCGTCCGGATTGATTATATCAGAAATTAGAGCATATAGATTTATAAAACATGTCTTCTGTAACTTCTTCAATATGTTGTGCTTGGACAATTGAGATAAATAATGTCTGATCCCCGATAGATATCTTATGGTCTGAATCTTTAGGGATTTTAGCCTCTACAGGAAGGATGACTGCCCCGCCGCAGGTTGTGCATACACGAAAATCTTTACCCTCTCGAGCAATAATGTCTCTGACTCTCTCATCAACTTTGATTTCCATATCTGTTACCTTTTTAATCTTTTAGAAAATACACAAAAAAATTAAATAATATAATTAATATGGTAAGATAGCTTTATATACATTTATATTATGAAATATATAGATTATTGTTTAAAATAATAAATTATAAAAGATTAATTTAATTTCGAAGCTATATCTTAAAAACCCACAGAAAGATTAAGATTTAACAAATTTGTCTATTTAATTTCATAGACTATTTTATTTTCCATAGCATCAAGTTTATTTTTTGCAAAATGAGATATTATATGAACAATATCTTGTGACGGTATTTTCAATAAATCTTCACGATGTTCATATATTGTTTTAGGCACTTCATTTAAATTAAGTAACAAATCATAACCAGCAGTGTAAGAAATATTATCTTGGGATTTGAGAGACTTAGGCTTTGTGGGATAGGCTTTAGAATTTTTCTCAATTACTTTAGGTATGACATCATCATCAACCACACCAAGAATTAATAATTCATATATACTCTTAGTTCTATACATAAGTTGTACATTACCTTCAACATTCAAACATACAATTAATTTTGAATATTCAGAAGTCTCAGATTTTATATCAAATGAATATGCTTCAACCCAAGATTCAGGCAGTTCTTTTTCAAAAATTTCCCATTCCATAAATAACACAAACCCAATAGGTTAATAACTACTAGGTAACAAATCTTTTTAAAGGTTTGTTCTAGTTAAAATCAATTGGATTTATTTTCTTATATCAAAACAAATCCAACAAAAATAAATAAATAAATTTTATTTTATAAAAAGCAAATTTACCAAAACTCTTTCATCTTCTCAAAAAAACCGGTCTCAGTTGAATGTATAGTCTCATCAGAAGCATCAGCCAAGTCAAGTATGGCCTTTTTCTGTGCCTTATCTAATTTATCAGGTGTCATAACAACAATCTTGATCATCTGATTGCCAAAGCCACGGCCATGGACATCAGGCATGCCTTCACCTTTCAACCTGAATACAGTATGGCTCTGTGTCCCAGAAGGAATCTTGAGCTTAGCCTTTTTACCGCTTATTGTAGGGACCTCAATCCTGTCACCTAAAGCAGCCTGAGAAAAACTGATAGATGTCTTGCAGAAAAGATCATTTCCATGCCGTTCAAAGATAGTATGGGGTTTAATATGGATTATAAGATAAAGATCACCGCTAGGCCCGCCTTTGATGCCCGCATCACCTTCGCCTTCAACCCTGAGATGATGTCCCGAATCAATGCCTTTTGGAACCTGAACCTCAATAGTCCTCTTAGTCCTTAACATACCATTACCAGAACAGTCAGGACATGGTGTGTCGATGATCTTACCACGACCGCCGCAGGCATCACAGACCCCGATGGTCACGACCTGCCCCATAAAAGAACGTCGTACCTGCTTCACTTCACCGGTACCATTGCATTTAGTGCAGGTCTCAGCGCTAGTACCGGGTTTTGCCCCGGTGCCGTCACAGGTCTTGCAGGTCTCAAGGCGCGGAACTTCAATCTTTGTCACAATTCCATTAAAAGAATCTTCAAGAGTTATGTCCAGATCATATTTAAGGTCGGCACCGGCCTGGGGACCATTCCTTTTTCTGCCCCGCTGTCCGCCTGAAAAGATATCAAATATGTCCCCGAAACCGGAGAAGATATCTTCAAAAGACGACCCCTGATCAAATCCGGGACCGCCATTGACTCCGGCCGAACCGAATTGGTCATATTGTGCCTTTTTCTGAGGATTGCCCAAGACTTCAAAAGCAGAATTGATCTCTTTAAATTTAGCTTCAGCACCTGAATCACCCTGATTTACATCAGGATGATATTTGCGTGCAAGGGTTCTGAATGCTTTCTTGATCTCGTCAGGAGATGCATCTTTTGAGACACCGAGAGTCCCATAATAGTCGTTATTTGACATGCTCACTTCTTCTCTTTAGCTTTATCGTCTTTTTTAGCTTTAGTACCTTTAGTATCTTTTTTTTCATCTTCAACCTTGTACTCAGCATCGACAACTTTTTCGTCACCATCTTTTTTCTTGTCGCCGGCATCCGCAGTTTTAGATGCTTCAGCCTGTGCAGCTTCATACATCTTAGTTGTAAGTTCATATACTGCAGCATTCAGGGCCTCAGTCTTTTCCTTGATCTTGTCAGTCTCAGCATTTTCATCAGCAAGGACATCCTTGACATCTTTGATGGCTGCTTCAATCTTAGTCTTGACAGCCTTGTCGACCTTGTCGCCAACATCCTTGATTGCTTTTTCAGATGCATTGATGATAGAGTCTGCCTCATTTCTGACATCGATTGCATCTTTCATCTTCTTGTCCTCGTCAGCATGTGCTTCAGCATCTTTGACCATCTTTTCTACATCTTCTTCAGAAAGGCCGGACGATGACTTGATTGAAATCTTCTGCTCTTTACCGGTGCCCATATCTTTTGCAGATACATGGATTATTCCATTTGCATCGATATCGAAAGTGACCTCGATCTGCGGAATGCCCCGTGGTGCAGGTGGAATGCCTACAAGATCAAACCGGCCCAACGGGTGATTGTCAGCAGCCATTGCACGTTCACCCTGAAGTACATTTATGGTGACCGCAGTCTGACTGTCAGCAGCGGTTGAGAACACCTGAGATTTCTTGGTAGGGATTGTAGTGTTCTTTTCGATCAGTTTTGTAAAGACGCTGCCTAGAGTCTCAATACCGAGCGATAGAGGAGTTACATCTAAAAGGAGTACATCTTTGACTTCACCGCCCAATACACCGGCCTGGATAGCAGCACCCATAGCGACGACTTCGTCAGGGTTTACACCTTTATGTGGCTCTTTGCCGAAAAGTTTCTTGACAGTCTCGACAACCAAAGGCATCCTGGTCTGTCCACCGACCAATATGACTTCATCAATGTCAGAAGTCTTAAGATTTGCATCAGTAAGTGCAGCCTTGCATGGTCCGATTGTGCTGTCGACAAGATCCTCAGTAAGCTTCTCGAACTGTGCCCTTGCAAGTGTCAATACAAGATGTTTAGGTCCAGCATTATCAGATGTGATGTACGGAATATTGATTTCAGTCTTTGTAGCGCTTGACAGTTCTATCTTTGCCTTTTCAGCAGCTTCTTTAAGCCTCTGGAGCGCATTTTTATCTTTAGTAAGGTCCACACCCTGATCTTTCCTGAATTCAGCGATAAGATAGTCGATGATCACCTGATCAAAGTCATCACCGCCAAGATGTGTGTTGCCGTTAGTGGACTTTACCTCAAAGATACCGTCCCCAAGTTCAAGGATGGAGATGTCAAAAGTGCCGCCACCAAGATCAAATACTGCAATCTTTTCGTTTTTCTTCTTCTCGATACCGTAAGACAATGCTGCAGCTGTCGGTTCATTGATTATCCTCAATACCTCAAGGCCTGCAATCTTGCCGGCATCCTTTGTTGCCTGTCTCTGTGAATCATTGAAGTATGCAGGGACAGTGATCACTGCCTTATCGACAGTCTCGCCCAGATATGCTTCAGCATCCGCTTTAAGCTTCTGCAGGATCATTGCAGATATCTCAGGAGGAGACATCAGTTTTGAATCCTGTCCACTGACAGTCACATCGCCATTTGCGGCCTTGCCCAATTTGTAAGGTACAAGCTTTTTGTCTTTAGCAACTGTCTTATCATCAAATTTACAGCCCATAAACCGTTTTATGGAAAATATTGTATGTTCAGGATTAGTTATTGCCTGCCGTTTAGCGATCTGCCCGACAAGACGTTCATTATCTTTTGTAAAAGCGACAGTTGAAGGTGTTGTCCTGTTACCTTCTGCATTGGGTATGACTGTGGATTTACCGCCCTCCATCACAGCCACACATGAGTTTGTGGTACCTAAATCGATTCCGATTGTTTTTGCCATATATAATTCACCTTTTAATATGATTTCTAACTATTTTTCACAACTTTGACTTTTGTAGGCCTTATGACCTTGTCCTTAAACAGATAACCTTTCTGCAGCTCGGAAAAGACCATGTCATCTTCATGTTCAGAAGACTCAGTTGTAATGAGCGCTTCATGTTTTGCCGGATCAAACTTCTCACCGACAGAGACAATTTCAGAAAGCCCTTCTTTTGCAAGTGTATCTTTCAATTGTTTAAGTGTGAGTTCAATGCCCTCTTTGAACACGACGATATCATCATTTGTCTTTGAAGATTCGACAGCTCTTTCAAGATTATCGATAGCTTCAAGGACAGGCATCAATATCTGTTCTTTGGCATGGTTTCCTATATCAAGTTTTTCTTTAGAGACCCGTTTGCGATAATTATCAAAATCAGCCTGAAGCCTCTGGAACTGACTGAATGCCAAATTATATTTCTCTTTGTAATGTTTAGCGATCTCATCATATTTGATATCTTTAACATTTTTATCATGTTTGACATCAGTATTGGTTTTGACATCTTTACCTGACTCAGTAACCATATCTTTTTTGAGAGTTTTTTTCTTATCTGCCATAAATACCGACCATATCCCAATATTGATACGGGCGCAAGAAACACATTGATACGCGCCTTTATGTTCATGTGGGTATACACTACATTAAAAACCGCAGTAATCTTTAAATAGTTTTTGATTTGTGTTCAATTTCAAATTCCATATACAATCCGTTCCCATTCATTTGATTCATGTATACTTTCAGGTTTTTCATCATCATAAAATATATCCAACCACTTATCTTTTGTTTCGGTATCGCATTTCGATATCGTCTGATTACCAAATACAATAGTTTCCCATTCATCCGACCAAGGTTCATATCCCGAAGAAATAATATTATCTATTGAATATGCCTCAAATAAACCCTCATCAAGTTTAGGTCTTAATTCACAGACCTTATCCAAATAACTTTTATCAATTGGATGTATATTTAAGTTAGAATTAAAATCAATAACAGCATCTCTTATTTTTTTATGTTTTAAATAAAAACATAAATCATTATGCACAAATCCAAAATCAATTAATATATTTGGTTTAGAATCATTTTCTTTTCTTTTTTGAATTTCAGGTGCAATGAATTCATCAATTTTTTCAGCAGATACTGCAGAACGATACCCATTCATAGTATAAAATAAAGAAGATGATAGATTACTGCTGATAGTATCAAATGTTTTATTATATCCACAAAAGATAGACAATACGACAGAACTGAATGGTACAGCCAAGATTCCACTTAAAGGTAAAATTTCAGGAGATAACATTGCAGGAACACAAAATGATAAAGTTTGATATAACCCCCCACAGCCATAATCGAGTTTATCATCACCAAATAATTTCGTTGTAGGAACATCCACAAAAAACATTGAAAGAGGATTATCAAGTTTTAAATTTTCTTCAATCAAAAGTGAATATTGTTTTTGAACACTAAGTTGTTTCAATGAAAAATCTTCATATCTCTCAAATCCACTTTCCAATACAATAGCATCATAATTTTCAATACTGCCTATATCTGTTTTTTTAAATTTATGCCAACCAAAGTTAAAAGAATAATCCGCATTATGCGTACTAAATTTTAATGGTTTTTTCATAAGATCACATTTTAAAAAACAACACGCCATGTAAGTACTCCTAAATAGTAGTATTTCTTTATAAATTTATTGTTAAGTACACAACCACACACAGCTCATATGAGTGCCCAAATAATAAAACAATACATCCCATTACAGAACACATAGACATTTAACATTCAGAAACCCTAATATAGATAGTGGATTATCAAAAGGTGATTGAGATTATGGTATCTGAAATAGCAGACATTAGCGCTGAAGACATGATGTCAAAAAAAGTCATCAGCATCGATGAAAATTCAACAGTGAATGAGGCAGTGACAACTCTAAGAAACAGCAATGTAAAATATATTATGGTTCTTTCAGGAAAAAGATACGCAGGTATCTTCGGCTACAGGCAACTGTTCCGGATTTATGGAAAAGACTTTCAGAAAACAGTGATAAAGCCTTACCTTTCAAGACCGCCGATAATATCACAGGATACAAAGCTTCCGCAGATAGCAGACAAGATGTACCGGCTTGACCTTAAGATAATCCCTATAGGTAAAGATGGAATAGTCTCAGGGGTGATAACCGAATCAGACATAGTGGCAAAAGCGCTCAAATCAAAAATATTCAAAGATATAAGAGCACAAGATCTTATGTCGCCAGAACCAATGACGATAAAGCACGATGAAAGCCTTGCAAAAGCGCTCCAGATCATGCGCGAGAATGACATAGGCCGTATCCCAGTATTGGATAAAGACGAAAAACTGAAAGGATTTGTGGAATCAACAGATATCATAGAACGCTTCTTGACACAGAAAGAAAATTATACCGGACTTATAGAGATGGCTCCATCCGGTAAAGAATCAACTGTTGACAGTCATTCATATGCACCGCAAGAGATATCTGACAAGAAAATAGATATCTCATCATTCATGAGGACAGATATGGTCATTGGTTATCCGAACGATGAAATTTCAGACATTTTCACACCAAAATATACAGAGACCATATCAACAGCCCTTATTGAAGAAGAAGGAAGGCTGATTGGTATAATCTCTCAAAAAGACATTGTGCGCCACATAAGTGCCCTTGCTGAAAAAAAGAAGATGCTTGTATGGATTTCAGGCATCAGTGATCTTGACCTCTCTGATTTTGATATAAGGGAGATGTACCGCATGATTGAAGAGACTGCTTCAAAGCTTTCAAAAAAGACAGAGATCAACGCATTCTCAGTCCATGTCAAGACATATAAAGATTCAGGAAAAAGAATGAAATACAGTTTACGATGCCGGCTTTCCACAGAAAAACATATCTTTGTTGCAGGTCATGATAGCTGGGACCTGCGTGACGCATTCGGTCAGCTGATGGACAAGATAGAACGTCTTATCATCCAGTCATGGGACAAGAAAAGACATGATATGCAGGAAAGCCGAAGACAATCAGTATATTTTGAAGGAGAGGATTAAGATGCCGGAACAAGTAAAGGTTTCAGAGATTATGTCAGAAAATGTATACATAATAGACATCGATGAAAATATCCAGACTGCCGCACATATGATGCGAGAAAAAAATGTATCAGGCCTTATCGTGATTGAAAATGGTAATGCAGTTGCAGTCCTTGCTCTTGACGACATAGTAAAGAAAGTTGTGGCAGAAAACATCTCACCAATGGATGTCAAAGTACGTGACATAATGAGTTCAAGCATGATAACTGCACAAGTCGATGAAAGATTGACAGATGTGGCAATGAAGATGGGCACAAACGATGTCTCAAGAATACCCGTCCTTGACAGCAAAGGAAACCTGAAAGGGATAATCACAAAGACAGACATATTAAAGACAATGCCTGCAATAGTCAATTACTTATACGAAAAAGAGGCAGAAAATGAAATAACCCCAACAGCAGACAGAAGCATAAGTGATGGCATCTGTGAAGACTGCGGCAACCATTCAGATGAACTGAGAAATGTAGACAATAAATGGATCTGTCAGGAATGCGAAGAACTTAAAAACATTTAATCAAAAAAATCAAAAGGTAATCTCAATGTCAGATATGATAATAGGCATAACAGGTCTTGCGCGAGCCGGGAAGGACACCGCCGCAGAATACATCGCAGACAGATACAATTTTAAGGTGTTCACGATGAGCGACACGCTGAAAGGCGAATGCATGAGAAGAAACCTAGAGATTACAAAAGATAACCTATCCCACATTGGCGATGCAATGCGAAAAGAATTCGGTAACGACATTGTGGCTGTAAAGACGATTGAAAAGGCAAAGAATTTTCCGAGATCGATAATAACAGGTGTCAGAAGTCCTGAAGAGACAGACCTGTTCAGGCAGAAGTCATCCCATTTCGTTCTTTTATCTGTTACTTCTGAAAAAGACACACGTTTCAAGA
Organism: Candidatus Nanohaloarchaea archaeon; assembly: GCA_013138765.1. Lineage (GTDB taxonomy): Archaea > EX4484-52 > EX4484-52 > EX4484-52 > GLR71 > GLR71. The sequence goes on along the minus strand of WTCB01000119.1, from coordinate 2,278 downwards.
GACGTTCAGAAAGAGACCCGCAGACCGAAACCGTATTTTTCGCGCGCGATGAACGTGACATGGAAAACAAAGGTCTGGGCGATGTTCTTGAGATGACAGACTATGATATCGAAAACAACGGAGATTTTGATGAACTGCACACCAAGATTGACACATTCTTAAAAACTATAGACATTTAATCTTAAAAGACCAAATCAGATCATATGAATCCAAAAAAGACAAGAATCCTGATGGTCGGCTGGGGCTGGCCGCCGCAGATTGAAGGTGGTCTTGACACCCACATCCACAACCTGACAGATGCCTTATCAGCCCACAAAGACATCCATATCGATCTTTTTCTGCCAAAGATAAACATACCAAAAAATATCAGTCCAAAAGACAATATAAAAATACATCCAATAGACACACAGATAAAGGCAGATACAATAGACGACCTAATCACATCAGTTGACGCATACAACCAAAAGATAGCGACAACAAGATTTAAGCCGGACATAATCCATATCCACGATTGGATAGGAATTGAAGCGGGAATAGACCTAAAACATCGCCTAAAAATCCCCTTAATACTTACAGTCCATTCCCTAGAATACATGCGGACTGCAACCGACAGCCCCCAATCACAAAACGATATAGAACAGATAGAAAAAAAAGGCATTGAAACCGCAGACAAAATAATTACTGTAAGCAGACTGATGAAAGACGAAATAATCAAAAGATACGATATAAACAAAGAAAATATTATGGTGGTGCCGAATGGTCCGACATTTAAACAAGACACAAAACCCACAGAAAAAGAAAAAGATCTGATTGTCTATTGCGGACGCCTAGCAGGCCAGAAAGGAGTGGAATACCTGCTTCTTGCAGCAAAAGATATCCTAAAAAGACGAAAAGACGCGAAATTTGTGATAATAGGCAAAGGATACATGGAAAAACAGCTGAAAGGCCTAGCACAACTTTTAGGCATAGACGATTCAATTAAATTCACAGGGTTCATAAAACAAGAAGATATAGAAGAATATTACAGAAAGGCAGAGATGGTAGTTGCACCATCGATCTACGAACCGTTCGGCATATCAGTCCTTGACGCACTTGTGACAGGAACGCCCGCAATAACCACAAAAGATGCAGGTATAGCTGAAGACTTGAAAGACAATATAGAGATATTAAAGATTGAAAGACGCAACTCAGAATCACTGAAAGACGCAATCTTAAAAATATTAGAAAACCCAAAACTAAAAGAACAATTATCAATTAATGGAATGCGCGCATCAAAGAACTATTCCTGGACAAAGATTGCAAAGACTACAAAAGACATCTATCTAAACCGGCTATAGATAGATTCTTCTTTTAACCTCTTGCACCGCATAAGATTAGTTATGCTCCCATACTCACTTTTGATGAATCCAGCAGCCAGATTAGATATGATACCTATCCCAAAACCGACCATAAGTTCTTTATCAGGAAAGATGCCAAGATAATCAATTCCCGGATAAGATAGATCAGACAGCATATCTCCACTTTCAACAATGACAGAATAAACATCCTCAAACACACTCCCAAAGACATCAGCATCAAGATATTCACTGGTCTCTTTAACACCGATAAGGCCCGTACCGATCTTCAAGGTATCAAATATATGATTGATTTTCGACATACAAACATATTGAACAGATACCCAGCATATAATTTAGTGACCACCTAAGGTGGTTAATACAAGAAAAAATAGATGATTTATATCTCACCATATCAATATCCCACCAAACAGAAACATTTATAAATCCCAAAAAGTATATAAAGCTTACGTTATTTTTAGAAAGCTTTATAAATTTAATTTGTTTTTTACAAAAAATATTATAAAGGTATCTGAAAATACAAACGATTTACCTGATAATCACTATGGAGGAATTAAATATGTCTGAAGAAAAAACTGAAACTGAAACAAAATGTAAAGAGTGTGGTTATACTAAGTTCAGCAGAGATTCTACAAAAGGTGAACTTATCTGCATGAGATGCGGAACGATGATTGACATAAATGATGTCGACAGCTCACCGGAATGGAGAGCATTTGATGTAGAGCAGAAATCAAAACGGACAAGAACCGGCGCACCGATAACATTCACAAAACATGATAAGGGTTTTTCAACAGATATAGGTAACAGTTCAGCAGAACTTTACAAGGTTCCTGTAAAGAAAAGAGCACAGTATTACAGGTTACGGAAATGGAACAAGAGGCTTACAAAGTCAAAAGACAGAAACCTATCTTATTCATTGTCCG
>WTCB01000028.1 GCA_013138765.1 Candidatus Nanohaloarchaea archaeon | reverse complement strand
CCTATTTGATATTCACATATCTGCCGTCTGTCATTATGTGGACTGTGTCGCCTATTATGAATCCTTCTTCTTCGCATAATGATGCAAAAGATGCAAGCCTTTCAGTCTCACCATGGACCGGTATTATTTTTTCAGGGTTCAGTATCCTTAGAAGGTCTCTGTGGTCCTCTTTCATCGCATGGCCCGATACGTGGACATCTTTTAATATCCGTACACCTTGCTCTTTCATGTTTCGTTCTATTACATATCTGTTTGCTTTGTTTATCGGTGTCGGTATGACTGTCGATGAAAAGATTACCTGATCTTCTTTTCTGAAATTGTATCTGTATTCTTTGTTTGTGATCCTTGAAAGGACTGAGTTAGGTTCACCCTGGTTGCCTGTTGAAAGTACAAGGTATTTTTCAGGATTTTTCATTATCCGGTTCTCTATGTTGCTCTTAACAGTTTTTGGCCTTCCGGCAAGTGTGAATTTGGATGTATCAATCAGACCTAGCGTGCTTGCGGCTTCAAGATAATTTTCCATCGATCTACCCAATATAATTATCTCTCTTCGTCCTTTGTTTGCTTCAACTATACTTTTTATCCTTGCTATGTGGGATGCAAAAGATGTTATGAACACTGCTGAACTGTCAAGATAAGCTCTGTCTATTGCATCAAATACCATGTCTTTTGCAACTTTTTCAGAAGGGCATCGTTGTTCATCACTAATGTGGACACATTCAGACAGGTGAAGTTTTATTCCTTCATTACCTAATTCTTTCAATCGTCTGTAATCTGGCTTATTGCCTAATGTTGGTGTATTGTCAAGCTTGTAATCGAAACCTACAGTCACAAGACCGTCTGCCGTATATGCTGCGATCAATGATGCATCTGGTATGCTGTGTGTCATGTTTACATATTCTATCTTAAAATTTTGTGACAGATCTGCAGTGTCACCGTATTGCATCGGGGTGACATATTTTAGATAGTCTTCCATCCTGTGGTCTTTAAGAAGCCGTCTTATTATTTCTGCTGTGTATGGTGTTGCAAGGATTGGACAATTGTATCGTCTTATCAGTTTGGGTATTGCAGATATATGGTCTAGGTGCCCATGTGATATTGCGATTGCTATCACTTTTTTTGTGTTGAGTATCAGATCATTTGGAAGTACGCCTAACTCTCTTAATTTCTGTTCATCAAGGTCTTCATAATTCAGTCCCCGTCCACTTAATTCTATAAGGTGTTCCATCGATACACCCATGTCAAATATTACTACTTCGCCATTGACTTCTATGGCTGTCATGTTTTTCCCGACTTCTTTAAAGCCGCCTATTGCATAAAATTTCATAATTTATCACTTTTTTGTTTATTCTGTGTTTTTTTGTATACATTTTATATGTATCTTGTATATCTCTCTGAGTCTGTTTCAGGATATAAAGAAACTTTTTTAGGTTTAATATTATTCATTTAGGTGTATCTGTTATATAATTATGTGTTGGTCTGCCTATTTTTTGTAAGAAAAAAGAAATGTCAAAAAGAAAAAAAGATCTGTTTTATTCTTCTTTTTTCTTTTCAGAAGGTCTGTTCATCGTAACATGGCCTGCATGTCCTTTTTTTGAATTGTCTTGCGCTTCTTTAAGCTTTTTTAGCAGTTCAAGCTTGTCTTCTGAAATCTTCAGTTCACCTTTTGTCTTAAGTTCTTTCAGTCTGTTGCCCAATGTGTATATGAAACGTTTTGTCTCTTCTTTAAGACCGTAAATCTCTTTTTCAGGTATCATGTCTGCTTTTCCTTTCTTTGCAATTATGAGTGCCTTTGCAAGTCTCTCAAAAAGGTCTTCTTGCAATTCTTTTACCTCCGGGAAATGGTCTGCCATGGCTTTTGGAAGATCTTTTAGGTGCTCTGGGGGTTTAACTCCTTTGAGTTCAAGTGCGCCTACGTTTGCCTTAAGGAATGCTTTGTATGTGTTCATCAAGACCGTGTCCGCTTTTTGTTCTGATAGTCTTTTTAGAAGTTCTTTCATCTCTTTTATGAATTTATCTGTCATCTTGAGGTATTCATCTGTCCTTTTGCCTAAATTTTCAATCTCTTTCTTTTCTGCATGTTCTATCTCTTTTGCAAAGTCGTGTATCTTCTGTGCCATCTCGCCATATTTTGCATCAAGAAGTTTTTTGTCAACAAAATGGAATATCAGTTCTTTTGGTACATCTTCTTTTCCCGGCGGTACTTTGCCAATGAGCATCAGAGGTGCCTGTCCTGCTGCAGCCATTGCCTGTTCCATGAAATGTGCACCGCTTTTCATCCTGAATTCTGCCATTTTTAAATGTTGTGGCGCGATGTGTATCCGTTTTGCGACTGCTTCATTAGTTGTCGGAAGCATACCTCTCTGGAGCATTCTTTTTGCTGGCATGTATATGCCTACATCATATACAGGGATACCGAATCTTAAGATCTCCATTATCAATGGTTCAACTGATCTAATTGATTCCCAGAATTCTGTTAAGAACATGAATGCCTGTATCGTTATGTTTTTGTCTATTTTTGCGCCGATACGTCTCAGGTCTGCGCTTATTTTTTCTTTGACTTCGGCTGGTATGTCTTTTTCAAGTTTGGTGTCATCAATTATGACAAAAGTGTCTATGTCTGAAGTCTCTCTGTGTTTTCCTTTAGCTGTCGATCCGTAGACAATGACTGCTTTTAAGCTGCTCTTGAATTCTTTTTGGACTTCTTTTGCAAATACTTGTGCTATTTCAAGGCGTTTCTTTTGACTTTCTTCTTTAGACATCTTTTTCTCTGTCTTTTTAGTCTTTTGATCATTATCTGTTTTTTTTGGAGTTACTGATTTTTTTATTTTTGGTCTGTCACTTTTTGGTTTTGCTGCAGTTTTTTTATCTTCTGTCTTTATTGCCATAAGAACACCTTGTAAGATTATATGATAAGAATATGTATATCAGTTATATATATCTTTATGTTGGATGTAATTTTTGTTCTTTAATCTGTCTGAATCAGTTATCTATTTATATTATCAATAATAAATTTATAATCAATAAACATATGTGATTTATTATGGATATATTTTCCAAGCTAAAAGATACGGTTCAAGGGCACATTCCTTCAAAAGCAGGTAATTCTCCTGATCTGTCGTCATCTTCAAAGGATGCAGGTATTGATGATATATTGAAATCGGATCCTACTTCTGATGTTTCAATGTCTTCAAAAGTTCTTGAGGCAAGTGAAAATGCAGATTATTCGGGTGGTTTAGGCGTTGCTACAAATACACCGCTCAATCCTCCAAATCAGATTGTACGTGATACACCGCCTATGGATTCAAGTATGCCACCTATGCCATCAAATGATCCTTTAGCTTCTAATCCTATGCCGCCTGTCGGTCAACAGCCACCAGTTGCGTCTTCTGAGATTGGTCTTGATTCAACAATCAATCAAACGAATCCAACACAGAATGCATATCCCTCTGATCAGACTGCTATGGCTCAAGCTGCATATCCTTCAATACAGACACCAACACAAGGTGTTATGCCACAACAACCACAATCTCAACCGATTCAGCCGTCAGCAGCTATCGGTGGGGTTCCTGAATATCCACAACCGCCGACACCTGTTTCAGATATACAGCAGTCGAACACTGATGGTATGCGAAAGCTTGATATCAGTCTGGAATTAAGGGGCCTTAAAGACCAGATAAATCTTATAATTGAAAAATTGAATGTGATTGAAGAGAGGACAAGACGGTTCAGCTATTGATTCTGTTTCAGTTTATATTTTTATATTTTTTTTGATTGCATCAATATTTTTTTAACTATATCTTATACAACATAAATACATATATACTCTTTAATACGAGTGTTAGTTAGAGGCTTTTTTGCCTTGTGAGATTATTTTGCGTTATCTGGTTTAGGTCAGGTGTTTCTGTGGTTTGGACAGAGGGAAAAGCACTATGTTAGTTTTGAGCTAATGGTGTTTTTTTATTTTTTATATTAATTCTTATTATTTTGATTGTCAATAAATAGATATCTTTATGTATCAAGCCAGTACATTAATTATATATGAGCAGTTTTTTGAAGCAATCTTTAAGGCAGATAGGTACATTCATCGTTCTTTATATTGCATGGATCCTCTTTACTTACAGTCTTGATGTTCAGGAGCTTGTAATTGGTTTTGTTGTCTCTCTTATAGTCTCTGTATTTGTCCATAAATATACTGAGTTTAAGATTGTAAATTATATATTTAATCCTTTTAAGGCAATTAATTTTTTTGTGTATCTAGTTGTTCTTGTGATCGTTGAGATACAGTCACATCTGTCGGTTGCGCGGGCCATCATTACTGGTCGGGTGCATCCTGCAATCGTCAAGGTATCTCATAGATTCAATTCTGATCTGGGTCGTGTCCTTCTTGCAAATTCAATAACATTTACTCCTGGGACTGTTTCGGTCTCAATCGGCAAAAGTCTTTATGTCCATTGCCTTAATTATGAGAAAAATGATAAGATTGATGCTCTGTTTACAAAATATGGGTTGAGGGTGTTTGATTGATGATTCTTGCATGGTATATTATATTCGCTTCTGCAGTTTTAGTAATTGTCCGGTTTCTTATCGGGCCTACCTTTGCAGACCGTATGATTGCGCTTGATGTATTGGGGCAGATCATGATACTATTTTTTGTGTTTTTGGCTATCGAAAATTCGATGCCTATGTATCTTGATATTGCAATCACCTTTTCATTGCTTCTTTTTATTGGGACTGTTGCGGTCTCAAAATGGATTAAAGGGGGTCGTGGCAGATGATGTCTGAGGTATTGCTTTACATAGCATCAATATCTGCATTGATCGGTGCACTCGGTCTTTTTAGATTTAAAGATTGTTATACACGAATACATGCAGCTACGATGATCAGCGTTGGTGGAGTCATTCTTGCTCTGGTCGCTCTTGCGATTGAAAATTTAGGGACTGTATATTCAGTAAAGATCATGCTCATCATAATATTTTTTGCGCTGACAAATCCAGTAAGCAGTCATGCAATCGTCAATGCAGCACACAGGATGGGCATTGAACCTGACAATCTTTCTAAGGATGACTTGGGGCGCAAGGCTGTAAAGGATAAGGTGTGATCATGTTAATTGAGATATTGCTTTTCTTGGGTATAATCTTGGCAATCATAGCAGTAGAGCTTAAAGATCTGGTGCATTCTGTCTTGGTCCTTGCAGGTCTTGGTCTTGTGGTCGCTGCAATATTTTTCTTGCTTTCTGCTCCGGACATTGCTCTTACCCAGGCGGCGGTATGTGCGGGGCTTATTACATTTTTGTTTCTTATAACTATACACAAGACGGAGAGGTTTGAGAGATGAAAGCGGTTCAACATAATTCTTTTAAAGATCAAAAAGTAATTGTGATTGGCTTGCTTGCTGTTTTTGCTTCTGTATTATTCTATAGTGTTTCAGGGCTTCATGTGTTTGGCGTGATTGAAAAGGGCAGTGTTTCTGAGCAGTATCTTCTTGAAGGTTCAAATCTTACCGGGTCTACAAACATTGTCAATTCTATTGTATGGGACCTTCGTGGTTTTGATACTATGGGTGAAGAGATTGTGTTTTTTACCGCGGCTTTAGGTGTTGCTCTCGCTACACGGAGGATGGTCCCTAAAAAAAAGAAAAAGGTTAAGGTTAAGGTGTGATCGGTATGGATTTGATTGTTAAGCAGGTTACAAAGATTGTTTTTCCTTTCATGGTCTTATATGGGTTTTATATTGCTCTTCATGGGCATCTGACTCCTGGTGGCGGGTTTGCTGCAGGGGCGATCATCGGGTCTGCATTTGCACTTTTAGTCATAGCTTTTGATGAGCAGGATGTAGAACATAAATTGACAGTGCATGAGCTTATTGATCTAAAGAGTGTTGCCGGGTTTTTCATGATCCTCATAATCGGGAAGATGGGTTATTCTTTTAGGGCCGTGCTTATTGAAAGCCAGACATTGTTCAATCTGTGGAGTGGTGGATTTACAATCATAATGAACGTGGCCGGGACTTTTATGGTCTCTTCAGCTATTGTACTTATCATATATTCAATTGAGAAGGAGGCCTGGAAAAAATGATAACTTATGTTTTTTCACTTATTTTTGTGATTATAGGAGTCTATGCTATTGCAATTAAAGAAAATCTTATCAAAAAAGTCATTGGTCTTAGTATTTTTACGACAGGCATACATCTTTTGCTGATATCTCTTGGTTATCGTTTCGGGGGTATTGCGCCTATACTTTTAGAGAATATGGGGCTTTCATATTTTTCAACAACTGCTGTCGATCCACTGCCACAGGCTCTTGTATTGACTTCCATTGTCATTGAACTTTCAATTACTGCACTGGCACTTGCGCTTATAATCAAGAATCATAAAATGATAGGGACATTGGAAGCGTCCTGAATCCGGTCAGGTGTGTATTATTGAAAATTATATTAACAGGGTCGGATAAAATCTATATGTATATTGGATTTTTTTAAGAAGTTAAGAAGTGTTTTAAAATGACATATTTTAATATGATTGTACCTGTTTTGCTTGCGGCTGTATTTTTTATAACTATCACTAGCGGTAGGCATAAACATTATCATCTATCTTTTGCTTTAGGTGGGGTTGTCTTGAGCGCAATATTTATTTTGCTTGATTTTTCTAAAATTGTTTCTGATAAGATCATGGTATATTATCAGCTGGGGTGGAAGCCACCGTTAGGCATTACTTTTTCAGTTGATCTTTTAAATTATGTTGTGTGTCTTCTTTTAATTTTCGTTGCAGTTTCAGCTCTTGCCATAAGCAGGACTGAGATACGTGACGATAAAAGAGAGTTCTATGCGCTCTTTATGCTTTTTTTGCTTGGGCTTTTTGGGGCGGCAATGACTGGAGACATATTTAATCTTTTTGTATTTTTTGAGATATTCAGCATTGCATCTTATGCTCTTGTGTCTTATACGGGTCGGAAGAAAGCAGTCTTGTCATCTATTAAATATCTTATCATGGGCAGTTTCAGCACGTCACTTATACTTTTAGGCATTGTTTTTGTCTATGGGTCTTTAGGTACTTTGAACATGGCAGATATTGCAAGTAAGATGGCATTGTCGTCAACTACTGCAACTATTTTGGGTTTTGGACTTCTTATTTCAGGATTTATGTTTAAGGCGGCCATTGCGCCATTTCATGCATGGAAACCATCGGTCATAAGGGATACACCACTTTCTTTAGGGTTGATGTTTACAGCGTCTGGCACTATCATTGGGCTTTATGCAATTTTTAGGCTTGTCGTCACTGTCGGCAATCTTAATCTATCTGGTATGTTGATTGCCTTATCTTTTGTGACTATGGTTCTCGGTGCAGTTTTGGCACTGCAGACGACTAACCTTAAGAAGTTGCTTGCATATTCTGCGATATCACAGACGGGTTATGTCCTTTTAGCTTTTGGTCTTTTAAGTTATGCTGGTTTTGTGTATCATATGATAAATCTTGTCTTGATAGATATTATTCTTTTTATTGTTGCATATGTCGTGATAAAACATTTCGGGACGAGTGATCTTGATAAGATGGGGGGGCTCGGTGTTGGCAATCCTGTACTTTTCGGGTCGGCCTTAGTTGCTGTTTCGGCATTGGCCGGTCTTCCTTTATTTAATGGTTTTTCGAGCAAGCTTTTGATATATCAGGCGGGCATTCAAGTGTTTCCTATTGCTACACTTATTGCAATGCTTGTGTCTGTATTGACTTTGGCTTATTCGTCTAAGATGCTTAATATGATATTTTTTTCAAACAGGAAAGATTCGGGTGTTGTCAATATTGATTATGATCTTAAAATTATTATGGTCACAATTGCAGTATTTTGTGTGGTGCTTGGGATTTTTCAGGGATACTTTACTGGATTGATGGAGATTATTGCCGGGTCTGGTCTTGATAGGGAACTTTATATCAAGACTGTGCTTGGCCTGATTTAAGATATGGTGTTTTTATGATTACAATATTAAATTTATTGGTTGATGATTGGGTTGCAGTTTCAGTTTTATCCGTTGTGTTGACTTATGTATTTTATCGGTTTGCAAAGACTGATTCAGTAGTGTCTTCAGCGTCTAAGAAACCTTATGCTTGTGGGTTGTCTGTCAGTCCTGATCTAGAGATTGTGCCATCTCCCTCGTTCTATAAGACTATAGTTTCTGTGTTTCGTATGGGTGCAATAAAAAAATTGCATAAGGATGACTTATCTACTTATCTTATCTGGATGCTCTTTGGTGTGGTTTTCGTGTCTTGTTATCTTTTTCTGTTCGGATAAGTTTTCTTTTTATCGTTTTTTATCCTTTTTATCAGTAACCACTGTCGGTGGTTATTTTCTGTAGATACACCTCTGTTGCTGGTCGGGCATTTATATGCTGGGTGTAAATTCAATAAGTATTTATGTTACGCGTAAAAACTGTCGGATACTGTAAGTATGGTGATCTGGATGTCTATACAGACAGGATTGATAATGATGCATTTGATGCTGCCATCTCTCGGTTCTCAAGACATTTAAGGGTTAATGATGGGGGTTGCAGCCGTGATGTAAATACTTCAGGCATGGATAAGAAAGAGTATACGTTTTTTGATCCGTTAGGGATAAATGAGATTGAGGTGTCTTATAATTCGAAGACACAGCTTCTCGTGGTGGGTGCAAAGGATAAGTCGCAGATTGAGCAGTTTTTGAACTGTGTCTCTTTCGATGTCTCTTCTGGGAAGCAATATGGGTCATCTGATGCAATTGGAAATTTGTTTTCGGATGATGAGGGTACGAAAAAAGGAAACATTTTCAGTTCAATCAAAAATATGTTTAAATTTGGATCTCGCAAATCTGATCCTGCTGAAATCATGGGGGATTCAGTTCTGGATAATTGTCCTTCTGCATATCATTTTCTTGATGATCGTGAGAAAAAGCTTATTGATTCGTATGAGTCACAACTTTTGGATATGGAACAGTATGCGGTCCGGAAAAATATAGTTGCGTCCTATCTTTGCAAAGTTAACAGATCCCTTGAAAATGTTGCGCAGATGGCTGAGAAGTATACAATTGCTGAAGAGCGCGGTATGGATGCACATGATAAACTTATTGAGAATGCACAATTTTGGAAAGAGTTGGATTATGTGCCATCTTATTGAATTAGAGACGGGTGATGAGATATGAATATAATTGATAGATTTATGGGAAAAAATGAGCAGGAACCAGAACCAAGTCTTGATGAGATGGTGAATGAACTTGATAAATATATGCAGGTCATCAAGATGGAGCAGAAAAATGCATCTCGGATTTCATCAGTATGTGATTCTGCAATAAATAAGATCGTGGTTGAAAAACAGGAACTTTTTCTTCAGGTAAGGAGACTTATGGGTGAAGGTAAAGATGATCGGGCTAAGTCGTATATTGCATCGATGCAGAAGCTTGAGATGCAGGAAAATATGTTATCTAAAGAAAAAGAGATATATAAACAGAGAGTTTTTGAGTATATTCCTCTTGTGATTGATGTGGATGTCATGCGCAAGGACCTTCTCTATAAGAAAGCATTGAATTGCCTTAATCCTGAGATTAAGAATGTTAATTTGAGCGAGGTCATATCCGGTTTTGAAAGGATAAAGCAGCGTGTGGGCGGCAATGATATCTCTGAGCCGATACAGCTTAAAGGATATATGATGTCAAAAGAGAACATGCTTGATGCTCAGGCGGAGATTGGTGACTTTGATATATATGATGAAGATGTTGACCGTATTCTTTCTGACATATCAAAGAATCCTGAAGGATACAGCCAGGAGATACAGGATGCTTACAGTCTTGTCAATGTTATCCCCATTGAAGAACCCACCCAATAGATGTGATGCTCTGTGCTTGAACAGCTGTTTATTGACAAAGGAAACGCTTATCTTTTAAAAAGTAAAGATCTGCGGAGCACAGAGCCATTGCATTCCCTTAAATTTATGTATCTTGCAAAAGATTATTTTGTCAGGGCCATGCTTGAAGATAATGTCAATGTAAGGTATGCTGGATATGCTCAATATAAGGAACTTCAGAAAGAGTCATGGGATTTTGCGCTTAATATGATCGCTAATTCAGGTCATGGGGCAGATTCAGGTTCTTCAGGGTCTGTTTCAGATGTGGAGATGTCTGATGATGATTGGCCAAATGAGTCGATTGTCAAATCAAACCATAAGTTTGATGATATAATCGGCTATGATTATATCAAGGAGAAATTTAAGGTGCATATGATATATCCTATGGTGTGTGATATGCCCTTTAAGATCAATGCTCCAAATACTATCCTTATGTATGGTCCTCCCGGTTGCGGCAAGACATTTTTTATCGGGGCATTATCAAATGAGATACCAGATGGTGATGTGTATTATATAGATGCATCAAACATTCTCTCTAAATATTATGGCGAGACGAGCAGAAACCTGTCTCAGATATTTTCAAAAGTCAAGGAAAACAAGAATAATGTGCTTTTCATTGATGAGATTGATGCGCTCTCCATGACTCGGGACAGTAATGATCCGGTCTCTAATCGGACTCTTTCAACATTGCTTACGCAGATTGATGGCATTGATAAGGCTGATATAAACCTTATTGCTGCGACCAATCGTCCTGATCTGATAGATAGTGCGCTCTTGAGTAGATTCAATTCAATGCTCTATGTCGGACCACCTGACAAAAAAGAGAAAGAGTTCATATTTGATCTTGAGATCAATAAGCAGATTGAAGGGCATATGCCCGATCTTGTGGTGGCAGATATTGCGCATTATATGTGTGATAAAGAACTTGGTGGCTTAAAGTACAGTGGCCGCGATATACGGCGTATTGTGACAAATGTTTTAGAGATTGCGTCTATTGATTATGTTGTCAATGGTTCTTTTTGTATCGATAATAAGCTGTTCTATCAGATGATTGATGAAAGTATACCAGGCATCAGTTCTAAAAGTCTTGAGATATATGATGATTTTAGAATCTGATTATGATTTTAGAATATCTGTATCTGCGATACTTTTAAAAAGTTTATCCGTGCATATATAAATTTATTGGACGGATTTATATGTGTATGTGTATAAGGTACATGTATATATATTAAAACGAATTAAATAATAATTTATTAGTCGGTGTGTGATTGCAATGCAGGTTAAAATTGAAAAACAAGATAACGAAACATTAATTATTGAGATTGATAATGGTAAGCATACTCTTCCTAATCTTTTAAGGAAAGCGTTATGGGATGATTCTTCTGTATCTCTTGCGGCTTATGAAAAAGCACATCCTTATGTAGGTGCACCGAGACTTATCGTCAAATCTAAAGATCCAAAAAAATCTATATTGGCTGCAATTAAAAGAACTCAAGACCAGATTGATCAGTTCGGTTCTGAATTTGAGAAAGCTATTAAAAAGTAAGTTTTTGTTCTTTTCTATATTTATTTAATTTTTAATTAATCTGTTTTTAGTTTTTGATGATATTACAGTAACATTTATATAGTTATCTGATGATATAAAATATCCGCAAAAATTTATTGGTTATCTTTTTGAGGAATCAAGTAGTTTTTCATAAGTTATATAAATCTTATGGTTCTATTTGAAATAGATTTAAAGGGTGGAATATTATGCAGATATGTAAAATATGCGGAAGTTTGATGAGACCTTTAAAAGAAAATGGATCTGTCGTTTTTATATGTGGAAATGGTTGCAGTATTGAAAAAGTTCAAAAAATGGATTCTTTGAAACTTAGCCAGAAGATTGAGCATGAACCATTGGATAATGTTCAGATAATTGAAAGTAAAAGAGCAAATCTTCCAATTATGGAATATCCTTGTCAAAAGTGCAATAATAATAAAGTATTTTGGTGGACACGTCAGACAAGGTCTAGTGATGAGCCAGAGACAAGGTTCTATAAGTGTACTGAATGCGGTCACACTTGGCGTGAGTATAGTTGAGGTCCTTATTATTTTTCCTTTTATTATCTATTATTTTTTATTCCTATTTTTTTTTAAAAATTAGTTTATTTTGAAGTTTTATCTTTCATATTTTTTGAGATATCATTAAACATTAATAAATGTTTAGTAAGAAGTAATAGGTACTGATATTTATCGGAGGTCTATTCATATGTTTAAAGCAACACTAGATGATGTAATTCTTTTCAGGGATTCCCTGACTGCAGTCTCAGAATTTATAACTGAGGGTATATTTAAAGCTAAAAAAGATGGTATATATATGTCTGCTGTGGACCCAACTATGGTTGTTTTAGTTGATTTCAAATTTTTAGCTACACAGTTTGCAAGTTATGAGATTGATACAGAGCAGGAAATAAGCGTCAATATGGAAAGTTTTTTATCTATACTTAAACGAGCTTCTGCTTCAGACAAAGTTACTTTGGCACTTGATAATGATGCAAAAAAGCTTGAGATTACTTTTGTTGGCAGGTCTACAAGAAGATTTGTACAGCCACTTATAGTCATTGATGAGGCCGAGACACCTGAGATGAATCTGGATTTCTCTGGCCATGTAGATATACAGACATCAATTCTTGAAGATGGTATCGGTGATGCATCTATTGTCTCTGATACAATTGTGGTTGAAGCGGAAAAAAATAAATTTATAATATCTTCTAAAGGTGATCTGAATCAGGTACGGCTTGAGATTGAGAAAGGTAATGGCGGTCTGCTTGATTTTTCTGTAAAGGAGCCTTGTGCATCAAAATTCAGTCTTGATTATTTTAAGAAAATCATAAAAGCTGGAAAGCTTGCAGATGTGGTACATATTGAATTCGGTAAGGATTACCCTTCTCGGTTGACATTCAGGCAGAAGGATGCCTTAGAACTGAATTATGTGCTTGCACCACGAGTTGAAGATTAAAGAGATATAATCTTTTATATTTTTATTATCTTATTAATTAATTATGTCTTATTTGGTGTGTTCTTATGGAGCTTGATTTTCTTTATTATTCTATACTCACTCTTTTTGTAATAATAAACCCTGTCGGTACAATTGGAATAATACGTTCTCTTCTTGATGATTATAAAAAAAGTGATAGAGTGAAAATTATACATAAGGCAATAATTGTCGCTACATCATCACTTCTTATCTTTACAGTATTTGGAAATGCAATATTCTCGTTTTTAAATATTGATCTGTATTCATTTAAGATTGCGGGGGGCATTTTACTTGGTGTCATTTCATTTCATATGATTTTCGGGCAGAAGCAAAAGACAAAACATACGCCTGAAGAGGTAGCAGAATGGGATACTATGAATGATTTGGCTATAACTCCTCTTGCAATACCTCTTATGACTGGTCCCGGGGCTATAACTACGGGCATTCTTCTCTATTCTTCTGCCATTACTTCTGAGCAGAAGATTTTTGTAATCGTGTCTGTTATTGTTGCATTTATGTTATCTTATGCTATATTTAGGAGTTCTGAGCGTATATTTTCTATTTTAGGGACTACAGGTACTAAAATCATAACTCGTATGATGGGGCTTATTCTTTTGGCTATCGCTGTGCAGTATATAACTGGTGGGATAACTGATTTCTATTTTAATGCCATTGCCGTATAAAAAAGAGATAAAAAAAGAGAAAAAGGTTTTAATGTCTTTACCTTCTGTGTATGTGTACACCTGGTGGTGTCAATACAAGGTAATCTTCATCAATCCCGGCAACATCGCCATTTATTGCTATACAGGTCTTTCGTAGTCTGTCAACTGATCTTTTAAGTTCTGTGATATCTTTTTCTTTTAATGGTTTAATCCTTACCCAGACGATATCTCCATTCCTCACGTATTCCTGTATTATGCTTGTGTCTGAAAATTCAGAAAGTGTCTCTACACGAATCATAAATTTGCCGTGATTTGATTGGTCCATCTCGTCTATCTCTAGATAATTGGTTTCTGCCATTTCATCGTTTTCAGGTTCACTGATCATTTTACTTAAAAATCCCATAAGACTCTTCTCCTCTTAGCATTATAAAAAATAACGCTTAATTATAATATATGATTGTTCCGCAATATTTAAATGCTTTTATCAGGAATCCATATCGTTCTGGAACGATTCAAGCATAGTCACAATGTTCCATATCTGTGTTCTTGTGAATGGCTGTATGTTTGTGTCGTTGTTTATCTCATCTAATATGGATATTGCTGTGTTCAGTTTTACCGTTATGTTTTCATCGTCACATGTAAGTTCTCCTATTGTCTCTTGGAGTGATGCCCTTACATTTCTTGGTACTCTTTTATCTTCTTTAATGTCAATCAATGCTGTAACTATATTGTCTATGTCCATATTAAACACCTCATTAAATCTTAATATAGATATAATGGGCAGTGATATTTATAAAAACATTTTGTTTTTTCTTAATTTATTTAATATTGCGGTAATTGTTTGATACGACCATTTAAAACTGATTCAAGGTATTTTTTTATTTTGTCCTTTACAATTTCCATGTTCCCTGTATCTGAACCGTTTGCGGAAGCTGCTGTCCTGTGACCACCACCGTTTCCGTTGATGTCTTTTCCTATACCTTTTAATATTAGGGATAAATCAACTGTATCTTCAAGGTATTTTCGTGCTCTTGCACTTATCCTTACGCTGTTTTTGTTTATATTTTCAATTATTGCGATGTCTGCAAATGAGGTTATCATGTGTTTTGCGACTCTTGATTCAAATGAATTCACTTTTGAGAATACAATTATCTTATCTTTTATCTTATATGCTTCTATCTTCTGCATACCTGTCAATCTTGCTACTTTTTCGTCATAGTCGATTCTTGTCGAAAGACTTGCAAAAACATCATCTAAATCTACAAGTTCAATTAATTTTTGAATCGTATTGATGTCTCGTCTGTCGATAAGTCTGAAATAGCCAGTATCTGCAACAATTGCTGCCATAAGGAAGAATGCAATCTCTGCTGTAATCTGGATTCCTGCTGAAATCAACATGTCATATACAAGTATTGCTGTTGAGTGTGCAGAGGGGTCTATTATTTTCATGTCTGCCATATCTGCAAGTTTTCCAGGTCTGTGATGGTCTATAATTATTGTCTTGCAGTCTTTTGGTATCTTTGCACCATTTAATTGTTCGGGTGATGATGTGTCTAGTATGAATACTAATTTTGGGTATTCTTTAATTTTTTTTGCTATTGGGTATGGATATTTTTCAAGAAGTCTTTTGCTCTGTGAACTTAACCCGCCCGGGGCAAATATTTCACATTTTAGGTTGCTTTGATCGAAACCTCGTGCAAGCGCGATTGCACTTCCTATTGCATCTGGATCTGCATTGTGGTGAACTATTATCAGACCGTTTTTATGTTTGAACATCTTTTTTGGTTTTGTTTCTTGTTCTTCTTTGTCATCATCATCTTTGGATAAAAGTGTGGATATTTTTGGATAAAGCCTATGGTCTTTATTGAATGAGACAATCTTGTTTGCACCATCTTTTTTTACTTTTACGAAATTTTCTTCTATAAAATGCGTTATGTCCCTATAGGCAACAGAATAAGGTGTATTTGAGGTTATTGCGAGTTTTCGTATTGTTGAACCTTTTTCTTTATCTTGCATGAAAAGTGCTTTAATAACTGCAATCTTGCTTTTTGAGCCGATTATATTTTCAATCATATCTAAAAATAGATAATCAGTATTATAAATGTATTGTCTGTGGTGGGTTTAAAGAAGTAATATATGGTTGGGTGTTTATTCTTTTTGTTGTGTGTCCATAATCTGGTTCTTGAATGTCTCTTCTCTCTTATCAAGAGATTTCATCCTTATGTCAAGATCATTCTTTTTTTCTTCAAGATCTTTAAGGATTTTATCTTTATCAGATTTTATGAAAACTATTCCTGATGTCTTGTATACTTCTCCTTTTGCATCCTTTACTTCTTTTATTGCATTTTCAAGGTCTAGGAGCTGCAGTCTGGTATTTTCTTTCTGCATCATCAGGTTCTGCATCTGCTGCTGAAGCATCTGTGTTTCCATCATGCTGTTATTATTTTTTTGATCCATCTAAAATACCTTTTATCATATTGTCTGAAAGATTATATAAGTTCATAAAACTGTTTAATCCGGCCCTTAATGCAACCGGATCTTTTGCAGTTATATTGACAGTAAGTGCTGTTTTTGTGTTTTTTGTTTCAATGGTCATCCTGTCTGTGTTAAAAAGATCTGTTTTACCTAAGGAGGAGACAATAGTTTCCATCTTAGGGTTTTCAAGTGTTAATATAGCTTTTTGTACCATATCAATTACTTTAGTCAGTATTTTGTGTTCTTACTGTCTTTGATCTTTCTTTTACGAATACTCGTCCTGAGCAGTATTTACATATGGCTGTCGTAGTCATATCTTCCATATCCGACGCTTTTTTACAATTTAAACAGATATACATATCATTTCACCTAATGTTTATTGTTTTGCGAGTTTGGACAATGCATTTTCAATAATCTTCATTGCTGAAGTTCTTGGGGTGTATGCACCACCTGCAACTTTTCTGTTACATATTCTGCATTCCCATATGCCTGCAGATTGTCTCTTTAATCCTTTCTTAAGACAGTAAGGACATTTGTGTGTCGCTCTTGATTTTGATTCAACTGCTGCAGTCTTATCTCTAATCTTTTTACCGTATCTTATGCCATACCGACCTGCAGATTTGACTTTTTTTGTTGCCATAGCAATCATCTTCTTTCTATTTTTTAAAACAAAGCTTTTTAAATGTATATCATGCTTTGTGTTTTTTTACTGCAGCCTCAATTGCAGATCTAATCTTTTTGCTTTCTTTCTGTGCTATTTCGGATATCTTTAACATCTGTTCGTCTGTCATCTCAGAAGGTCCAGCTTTCTGCATTGCGCAATAATTTTCATTCTTGATTGTTGCTACTGTAAATATCGCTTCTGCACATTCTGTTTCATTTTTGTTCATGTCGGTTACGATTGTATTGTTTATAAGACCTGATGTTATAGGGACCGGTATGTCTCTAATTGGAAGTGCACCTTCAAATTTGCCATCTCTGTTTATTGTTCCATCTTTGTCGATTTTTGGTATCTGGGCAGTCAGAAGCGCTGTTATTGCTCCGATACCCGCTGCATCTATAAGGTTTCCGTCATGGTTTACAATTGTTATGTCTATAAAGACCATCCATACTTTTTCGCCTTCTTCAACACATAACTTTTCAACATCTAGGGTTTTTGATTCTCTAATTCCTCTGTCAACAACACGGGAAAGTTCGATTGAATCTTCTCTTGGAGGTCCATTTTCAAAATCAGGACTTGCAAGTGCTGAAAATTCTGAGTTGACCATTATGACACCTTCGGCTGGACTGTCCGGAAATGGTTTACCTATATCCATCTTTATTCCTGCTATGATCTCTGTATCGCCGATCTTTACCCGTGCAGAACCTTCGGCCCGTCCGATAACACCTGTCTCGATAGTTATTTTTCTAAATTCGTCATTGGATCTTTCATCGTCTCTTTTTTTTGTTATGTTGTCTCGTATGTATTGTTTATTCTGATATAATATTGTCATTTAAATCATCTCCTGATTTATTCGTAATATTTCCGAAGCGCAGCTTTCTGTGCTTCAAATAATGGTCCTATCGCTTTTTTTGCCATGGATAAGGCCGTCTTAAATTCTTCTTTTGAGAAGTCTCCATCCATCTGCAATAGTGTTATGTTCTTGTTTGTGGATATCATTGCGATAGGCATGTCTGTCTGACCAAAATTGTCTTCAGGACCGTTTAAGTCAACTGCTAGCTTGTCATTTATCTTTCCGATTGCTGTTGCAGCGACAAGACCTTTCATCGGTATTCCTGCGTGTGCGAGTGCTACTGATGCTGCAGTTATTGCAGTTGCTCTTGTTCCTGCATCTGCCTGTATGATGTCCAGTGTCAGGTCAATGCCCATTGCAGGATATTCTTCAAGACATATTACTGATTCAAGTGCATGTCTTGTAACTTTAGATATCTCATTACTCCTTCGGCTTGGTCCAGGACGTACTCTGTCTGATGTTGAGAATGGCAGCATGGCGTATCTTACATTCAATACTGCTTTGTCTTCATCAATCATGTGTCTTGGAAACATTTCTTTTGGTCCATGAACTGCTGCCAGTACTTTTGTATTTCCTATTTCTATGTATGCAGATCCACTGGCAGAAGGTATGACACCGACCTCAATTTTTACAGGCCGTAATTCGTCAAGTTTTCTTCCGTCAATTCTTTTATCATCTTTAATTAATGTCTTGTATTTTTCAGGTACATTTGATCCCATAATTATCACCTTTTATTTTTTCTCCTTTTTTTCAGGAGTTCCTATCTTTTTTAATCCGTCATCAAGATATCTGGAAATAGTCTCTGTCAGTCCACTTTTGTGTGAGAGTTTTTCAACCATCTTTATGGTTCTTGTGGCAAGAGCTTCATTGTCTCCCTTGACCCAGATGCGACCGTTCTGACCAACATTGATTATGCAGCCAGTCTTGTTTTTTATCTGAGAGATCATAGTTCCTTCTTTGCCTATCAATCTTGGGACTTTTGGTGGGGATATGTTTATTATCTTACCATTGAAAAGTTTTCTTGCTCTTTTGTCTTTCATTGTAATCTGTATGATCCCACCTTTTGTCACTGAATCAATTGCTGCGAAAAGTAAGTCGCCTCGTTTGTAGTATCTTGTAAGGTCGGCACCATTTTCAATGAATTCAGGTACTCCTGACATTGGCAATGTTGCGTCATTTGGATATCCGAAATTAACTTTCCAGTTTGAGTAACCAATGTATGTCACTTCACCTATTATGAAGTCTCTCGGTCTTGGTGTATATGGTCCTGCAAGAGGTATTACACTTATTACATGTTCCTTGTCTCTTAGAAGACCAAGAACTTTTGAATATATTTTTTTCCCTTCTCTATATGTTCCATATCCTGCAAGAAAATCAATGCTCTCTACAAGTATGTCACCGGGTAATACTATTTTTTTTGACTGTTTTTTATTTTGTATATCTGCTTTATCGGTCTTGATATTTTCTGTATCTTTATTAGTTTTTCCATCATTTTTTGGAATGATTTTTACTGAAGTCATTTATTTCACCTCTAATTATGAACTATTTTTTAGTTTATATTGTTGTTATTATTATTATTTTAGTTTATTATTCTGCAGATGGTCTCACCATGTGTCAGACCATTTACTTTTCCAAGAAATGTATCAACTTGTCCTGCACCAATAGATATCATTGCAATGTAATTGTTACCCAGCCAATTTTCGTTTTTTACCTGTCCGAAATCAAGCATTATCTTTTTTAGATGTCCTGCATATTTGATTGGGGTCTTTATTTCAATTTCTTTGAATTCTAATTTTATTGGGAGTATCGATGTTATTGATCTTATTATATCTTGAACTTGCGACTCGGCAGATCTGTGTATGTCTACTGATACTCGTACCTGTTTCATTGCAGATTCAATTCTTGCTGCTGTGTGCGGGGCACCTGTTCTTGGGTCAATGCTCTGGTTTGCAATGATGTTTATGACTGATCTTTGTTTTCGTTCAAGAAATTCTTTTCGTTGTTCTGTTGTGTATTGTATTTCACCATCAGTGATTATTTTTTTTGCAATGGCTGTAAGGTCTGTGGTGTTAAAGACTGTGTTAAGTTCTGTATCTTCTATACGCAACACTGTCTTATTATCTTTGAAAAGCATACCTTTGTCTAAGCTTTTTACTTTTCTTAAATTTCTGAAAATTCCATCGACAATTAAGATATCATTTATGTCTGATATTTTTCCGGATTTATAATCTTTTATCTTCTCTGAATCAACGATTATTTCGAAATCTTTGCCATGAAATGATATCTTTGCGATGATATGGTCTACACTCATAATTTTATACCTTGTCTCTTTAATGAATCCTTGTCATGTTTTGTGTATTTATCTTTCTTTATAACAACAAGGTTTATACCTTCAATTTTAATCTTTCCCTGTTTTTTAAGGGCATCTATTGAAAATTGGACTGCTTCTTTCTCATTCATCTTTTTATCGTATTTTTCTTCGAAAAATTTGTTTATCTTGTCTGCTTTTTGACCTACTGCTTTTGCAAGACATTCTATAAGTATGCCGCTTGGGTCTGTTTCATAAAGTGCTGGCTCATCATTAATTCCGCCGATCAGCATTGAAACACCGTAAGGTCTTACTCCTGCATGCTGTGTGTAAAGCTGCTGTCTGTCTGCAAGGTATTTTGCAATGCTTGCGGTTGAGATGCTCGTGTCGTAAACCATCTTGTGCTGTTGCGCTTTTACTCTTGATACATCAACCATTGCCCTTGCGTCTGCAACAATCCCTGTTGCTACAAGACCTATATGGTCATCAATCTGGAATATTTTGTCTGCGAATTTTACAAGTTTTGAAACCTTTTTCTGTGCACAAAGAATTATGCCTTCATTAAATATTAGGCCAAATGCTGTTGCGCCTTTTTTAACTGCTTCTCTTGCGTATTCTACCTGGAAAAGTCTTCCGTCAGGAGAAAATACAACAATTGTTCTGTCGTAACCCATGTGTTCTGGCATCATATCCATTATATCACCGATGATTATACAATTATATTACTGATTAATATTTTATGTGTGCAATATATATATCTTATATTGTCTTTTTCAAGAAAAATAACATCATTTTTTCTTCTTATACGTCATATAATACAGAATAAGTCTTTATATATTTTACTATTGTGTTTTTATTTGATTTTGTTTAATTAGGAGTTCTGGGTGTCCATCAACATATACATTTCCGTGCCAGTCTATATATGTGTCTTTTGTTGGTATGGATATTGTTATGTCTCCATCTTCAGGTCTTATGATGAACACAAGATTATTATCTGCTGTTTGAGCTAAAAATTCTCTATATATTGAATCTGGATTGTCTTTCCAGCCATCAATGAAGTCAAGTCTTAAATCCTCTGTGAATGTGTCATAATATGTATCTATTATGTCTGTGTTTGCATAAATTGCATTTAATCCTATGTTGATTCCATATTGTTCACTGAATTTTTCATAAAATTCAGAATTTTTAAAATCTGCCATTATCTTTTCTGTTACATGATATAGGTATGTTGCAGCTTCTCGGATCTGTTCTTCGTTTTCAATATCTTTTAAGATGTATGCAACAAATATGTCTATGCTAACATTTTTTCTGATAAGGTGTTCATCACGATAGCGATTGGGTTCATCTTTGTGTTTATTTTCAGATTTATCTTGTTCTAGTTTTGCTAAGT
Source organism: Candidatus Nanohaloarchaea archaeon (assembly GCA_013138765.1). Lineage (GTDB taxonomy): Archaea > EX4484-52 > EX4484-52 > EX4484-52 > GLR71 > GLR71. The sequence continues at coordinate 13,535 of WTCB01000028.1, read as the reverse complement.
TTGCTTTAGATTCTAAAATCTCTAATATCTGTTGGTAACATACAGAATTAAAATTTTCTTCAAATTTTTCAATTGTGAGCATATTATTGTATCATATTTTAATATTTATAAATGTTTACTCGTCAATGGTTAATATATGGTCTTTAAAAATTATTATGGGATTGATCTTGTTGAGACTAAATGTGGTCAATTTAAGATTATTGAGATTCATGGGCTTACTGATGGTGTAAGTTTTAGTGAACGCGCAAAATATTCACCTCGATTTTCGCGGATTTATAAATATGTTGATATTTTGAAAGGTATGCGTCAAAATGGTGATAAGATAATTTATTCTATGGATATTAAATCATCTAATAATCATATATTGCCTCGTTCTTTAAAACAGTTTTATGAATCTATTCCTTTTGGTTTTTCACATCTTGATTGGATATCTGAACGAATTGAATCTGATAAAGATAAACAAAAAAAGATTGAAGATTTTAATAAAACCGGTAATTCTACTGAAATTATGAATGATGTGAATTATTTAAAAAAATCGGCAAGACAAAATGGTGTGGCTGATGATTTTCATATTGGACGGGCTTTAAAATTTGATAATGATAATATGTATTTTCAAGAGTTTAATTTTAAAGATATGCGATATGATTGTAAGATAATTCCTCGGGCAAAAATTGGACTTTTTGTTAATTGGGGGGATAATTTATATTTTCATCCTAAGATGTTGGCTTATAGTTATAATGGAAATGATAAGGATTCATTTGAAATTATAAATACTCAAACAATCTCTGCATCTTTGGGTGTCACTGTTCCGAAATGGACACCGAGACTTTTGATTAAATATTTTTGTAATGATATTAATCTTGATGATATTTTCTTAAATGAAATATATTTAGGTATGGGTTTAAGTTCTTATAACGAAATTGAACAATTTGTGTGTTCTTTATCAGAAAATGATGTTGATCTTCTTGCAGTAAAAAAACCAATGTGTACTCATTATGGGACTGATGTCTCTTTTTTGAATAAGGATGTATTGGATGATATGATTGAAATTGAAAAAGATATTTATCCACAACTTGAGAGTGTTCGAAATAGAATATGGCTTGCAAATGAATCTGGCTTTAATTTTTCAAAAAATGATTTAGTAAATGGTGCATTTGATTGGCCTTGGATAAATTCTTATGGACGGAGGGTATATCCTTTTGTTGAGATGGGGTCTTATATTCTTCAGGAATTTGTTGATACTATGCCTGTAGAATCGTTTAAAACTGGTAAAATGCATCAGGGTGTGATTCGGGCACAAGTTGTGGGTGGTCAAACGGTGGCGGTTATGTATAGGCTTCCTGAAGAAGAATACAGTAAAGGTAAATTTGTTGATATGACATTAAAAGAGAATCGTACTTTCTTTGAAAGAGCAGATGATGATTTAGAAAGTCGTGTGTTTGATTTTTTGTCTCATATACTTACAAGTTTAGAAGAGAATCTAAAAGCTGTTCCTATAAATACTGTTGAAAAAGTTAGACAGAATGAGATAAAATATTTATTTGGTAAATCTTCTGATTGATAAATTAGTTATAAATTATTATAAGAAAAGTGGTTGGGTGGAAGCTTTCGCATCCCCCCACCTAATCCAGGGTATCTGTCCTAAGGGGTTTTAATAGTAAATAACTATGTTTAAGTTAATTAGGACTTAAGTATTTTGTATCTCTGAGTTTATATAGTTTTCTATTGTTTGTTTTCAAAAATTCTTAAGTATTCTTAAGTATAAATATGAGTAAATTCAAATATAATATAAATATACATAAAATTAATTAAAAAATAAGATTAATTAAGATTAATATAAACTATGGGTGAATGATATGGTGGAATTGTTTATACTGGTGCCTGTTCTTGTCTTTCTTATGACAGGATTCAGGGTCATGAATGAATACGAGCGCGGAGTACGATTCCGGCTTGGGAAGTATGGTGGTATTGTTGAACCCGGATTAAGGTATATAATACCTATAATTGATACTATGCAAAAAGTTGATATGCGGGTCAAAGCTGTTGATGTACCCAGTCAGGATGCAATGACACGGGAAAATGTGTCTGTAAATGTAAATGCTGTACTTTATTATAAGATTGCCGATGCTAAGAGCGTAATACTTGAAGTTGAAAATTTCAGCTATGCAATGAGTCAGGTTGCACAGACCACTATGCGTGACATTGTCGGGGAAACAACATTAGATAAGCTTCTTTCAAACAGGGAAGCTGTGTCGTCAAGGATAAAAGAGATTGTCGATAAGGCGTCTGATCCGTGGGGCATAAAAGTAAACAGTGTTGAGCTTAAAGATATCTTGCTTCCTAATGAGATGAAAAGGATGATGGCCAAAGAGGCTGAAGCTGAAAGAGAGAAAAGGGCAGTTATAATCAAAGCTGAGGGTGAGACAATTGCATCTACTAATCTTGCAAAGGCCGCAAAGACTCTTTCGGGAGCTAAAGGTGCACTTCATCTGAGAACACTTCAGACTCTGAATGATATATCATCTGATCAGAGCAATACTGTGGTCTTGGGTCTGCCTTTAGAAATATTAGAATCGTATGGTTCTTCTAAGAAAAAGTAATATCGTTTATTTTTTTATTTTCTTTTTTGTGTTTTTGTACTTATCAGAGGTTATGTTATTTAACTCCTTAAATGTGACAAATAAACAAAACATTTATAAAGCTAATCTTTATTATAATTCTTTACAGGAAAAAGTACCGGTGAATATTTATGATAAGTCAAAAAACATCAGATGCGTTGAAAACAATTGGACTCAATCTTTATGAGCGAAAAATTTATGTTGCATTACTCGCTAAGAGTGTCGGTACTGCCGGTGAGCTTGCAGAACTTGCAGGTGTTCCAAGATCAAGAACTTATGATGTTTTAGAAAGTCTTTCTGATAAAGGTTTTGCTGTGGTCCAGCATTCAAAACCGATAAAATATGTTGCAATTGAGCCTTCTGTTGCTATAGATAAGACACGGTACATAATTGAAGATAAATATTCATTAAATTTAAAGCGTGTTGAACATTTTTCTGAAAGCAAGGCCCTTTCTGAATTAAGCGGTCTTTATTCAAATGGTGTTTCTGTTATTGATCCATCTGATATTTCGGGTTCATTTAAAGGAAATCATGCCATAACTATGCAGTTTAATAATCTTATAAAGAGTTCTAAATTCAGTCTGTCTATAATTACAACTGAAGAGGGTATCAGCAGATTATGGAAAAGCAATTCGTCAGTACTTTCAAAAGCAAAAAGCAGAGGTATAAATGTACGGATAATTGCACCATTTTCAGATAAGAATATTGATGATATGGAATCTCTGAAAAAAATTGCTGAAATTAAAGATCTTAACAATTTAAAGACTGATGTTCCTGTCGGTAAAATGATAATCTCTGATGAAAATGAACTTCTTTTTAGTCTGACTGATGATTTAAATGTTCATGAAAGCCAGCAGACTGGTTTTTGGACTGTCAGCAGTCATTTCAGTAAAGATTTTGCAACGTCTGTATTTGAGCTTATCTGGAAACAGATCTGATCTTAAAACTGATAAATTGTAAGTTAAAAAAGAAAAGATTTTTTTTATTTTTTTGCCATAAGTTTTTTTCTGATAGTCTCTATTGCTTCTATGTCTGTATATGGGATTATGGTGACGTTATCTGGTTTATCTTTTATTAGCTTATCAAATTTTTCTTTTGTCAATCTTCTAGAAATCAAGAATATGTATAATTGACCTACCTTTTCGTGATATTTTTTGTATTTCCATGCGGATTGTACAACTGTGTCATAATATGTGGCTTTTATGTCAAGACCTATACAGCAATCAATATTGTCGTCATGGATCTTTACAAATTTTTGTGCAGTGGATGGTATCTCTGCATCGGGATGGTATTCAGCTAACAATTCAAGAATTCGGTCATGCATTATCTTCTGTATCTTTTCACCGTTATCTGTGTTATAATCTATGTCTAATGAGTACAATTTGTCGCCCATCTTTTTTTTCAGATTTTTTATGATTTCAGATCTTGGTACTTCATATTTTTTAGAAAGTTCAGAAAAGTTCTTGCCTTTTTCTCTTTCCTCGATCATTTTTTCAAGTATTTCAGAATCCATAAAAATCAATATAGTTATAGTTATCAGTAAAGTTTATATCTTTATACCTATATATTGGGTGTTTTTTTGGTATGATCTTTTTTTTATTTGCTTTTTGGTATCTCTTTTATTTTTTCTTTTGAAAGAAATTCTTCAAGTTCTTTTTCGCTGACTTCCTTTTCTTCTTCTATGGCTTTTTTAATTTCAGGTTTAGCTGTCTTTTTCTCTTTTTTTTCATCAGCTTTTTTGCTCGGTCTATTTTTTTCATCTTTATTATCTTCATTGTCTGTGTCTTTATCATTTTTGAATTCTTTTTCCAGATTAGTTATTATGCTGTCAATTTCTGCAGTAAGTTTTTCAAGCTGGTCTGATATATTTTCTTTCTCATCTTTTATATTTTTTAATTTTTCAACTGAATCAGCAAGGTCCATAGGCGTATCTGTTGGAGTCGGTTCTATTGGGCTGTCTAAATTTGGCATTTCTTGGGGTTTATTGTCTATATTATCAGTATCATCAATTCTATTTTGTATTTTGGATGATTGTTCTATTGTATTGTCTGTTATTGTACTACCTTTTACAGTCTCTGTAATAGCTTGTGGTTGTTCTATATCCTGTTTTGTATCTACTCTGTTCAAATTCTGCATTATCTTAGAATCTTGTGAAGGCATATCTGTATTGTTTGTTTCAGGTTTAATATCCTGTTCTGCTTTTAATCCAATGGATGTTTTTATCTTATTTAGAAATCCCATAATCTCACCTGTCTATAAAAAGAATCTGTCTTGTTCTTAATTTTGTTGCGGGTAGTATATATAATTTTTAAAAAGAATCAGTATTGTCTATGTGTGTTGAATTTGTCATCAGTCCGTCCCAATATTGTGTGAATGCTTTTATGAGTCCATCGTTTGTTGAATGTACACCTATATAATTTTTTAAACCATTGTCATCATAATTCATCCTGTACATACATTCTTTGTCATCAATTATGATTAATGTCATTGGTATTTCTCCTGTGAATCTGTATATATTATTGAAATATTCCATGTAGTATCTTACTCTGTCTTTGTTTTCTTTATTTACTGTCGTTATGCCAGTAAATTTTATACCTCGTGATCTTGATGAACTTATCGCTTTTTCTAAAATAGTGTTTCTTGAGAAATAAGGGGTTATCACTTTTACCTCTTTTGTTGCTCTTGAACCCATCTCTGCAAATTTTTCGTGGAAACCCCGGCGACCGTTGACAGTCCAGAGGATTGAGTTATTTGATATATATGTCTTTTCTGTATTGTTTATCATTGCATTTAGTTTTGTCTTTAATTGTTTTGCCTGTGATTCGATGTGTGTTAGATGTTCTTGTTTTTTGGTTATGACTTCGTCAAGGACAAAGGATGGCGTTCTTGCTTTGAATTTTCTTGGAGAACCAGGATATTCTTCTATTATTCTTTTTTTGAGAAGTATTTCAAGTGTGTCGTAAATTTTACTTTTTGGCAATTCACTCTTTTTTGCAAGTTCTGGGGCTGAAAGTATACCTTTATTTACGAGGGTTATATATGCTTTTGACTCATATTGTGTGAAACCGAATTCTTTAAACTGATTTACAAGTTCATTTGAGTCTTGATCTGAATTATACATAGTTGTATATTGTTTTTTGATGCATATATAATCTATCTAACCCTTAAAGGGTCATTATATGTGTGAAATCACCACTTTGAGTGGTTATTTTAATTTATTTTAGATCAGAAAAAAAGTAAATTAAATATGATAAAAAAATAAAGAGAGAAAAAAAGGTTTTTTAAGCTTATTCTTTTTCTTCCTTTTCTTCAAACTCTGGCATTTCAAAGTCATTAAGTGTGAATTTGAATTCTGCGTCGCCTTTGATTTCGCCTTTGTTTTTAAGAATCTCTCTTGCAAGAAGCCAGTAAACAAGTGCTATCGCTTTTTTACCCTTATTGTTCATGGAAATTATAACATCTAAGTTTTTTGGGTTGTTGAATGTGTCGCAAAGACCTATGATCGGCACGTTTGAATCAACGGCTTCAGAAACGATCTGCTTGTCTAAAAATGGATCAGTTACTATAACTATTTTTGGTTCCATGTATTTTTCGTAATTTGGGTTTGTAAGTGTTCCCGGATAAAATCGTCCATATATGACTTTTGCGCCACCTATAGCTTCTGCGAATTTAACAACTGGTTTGTGGCCATTCTTTTTTCTTGAGACAACTAAAATGTCTTCTGGGTTGTATTGTGTAAGAAGGTTTGCAACATTTTGTATCTGTTCATCTATAAGCTGAACATTGAATACTGCTAATTTATCTGAACGTACTTTGTAGATATATCGTTCCATAGCTTTTACTCTCTGTTTCATACCTATATGAATACCTGCTGATAGGTAATTGCTTGCTGGTAGGAGTTTTGTCTCTCCTGTCTGTTCCAGTGCCACTTTTGCATTTTCGGTCATCTATAAACACCTTATTATTTTTTAATATCAGTTTCTTTAAGCATTATGCTAAGAAATTGTAAGAGTATTTGATGTGAAATCTTTTTAAAGGTTTATAGAGTATGCTGTTTTTTGTTTATTTATTCAGTTTTGCCATTTTAGGTGTTTCTGCCATGTTCCAGAGGCGTATCAATTCATTTAATTTTGAGATGCGCATATCTATCACGCCAGCTTTTATTATCGGTGCGCTCCAGAAAAGGGCAAGTCTGCTTATCGTTGAGTCAACTGTTTCAGCTGACCTGTGTGATATTATAGGTGTTATATCATGTTTTTTGGCAAGCGATACTGTGTCTTGCGCAAGTGATACTGTGCCGACCTGATTTGGTTTTATTATCAATGAATTTGCAGTTTTTGTATCTATCCCTCTCTGAAGTCTTTTTTCATCTGTGACAAAAAGATCATCACCACATACAAAGCACCTGTTGCCTATCTTTTTTGTCAGTTCTTGCGTGTTCTTAAAATCATTTTCGTCGAAAGGGTCTTCAAGGTATATTAATCTGTATTTTTTGGCTGTTTCTGTCAGGAAATCAAGTTGGTCTTCAGGACTTAATGTTTTTTTGAGTGATCTGTATGTATATTGTCCTTTATTGAAAAATTCTGAAGCGGCTACATCAAGACCGATCCTGCATCCTACATCTTCTGCTATGTCTGTAATTATGTCTAGTGCTTTTAGGTCGTCTATGTCTGCTGTCAGTGCGCCTTCGTCATTTATTCCTACTGTTTTTACCTTTTTATTTAAGGTTTCCCGTAATCTGTGATGAAGCTCTACATTTGAGTCTAATGCTTCATAAATTGATTTTGCTTTTGTCGGCAGTGCGAGAAATTCTTGAAACGATGTTGCGCCACCATGCGCGCCTCCTCCGAATACGTTTCCGAGCGGATACGGGAATATCTTTTTTGTAATCTTTGTTGAGTTGTGGATTGCATTAAATACTGCAAATGATACGGCAATTGCTGTGTTTCCACCAATCTTTTCAAAATTATCTGTGCCGTCAATAGTCTCGATCAATATGTCTGCATCAATCTGATTAAAATTTTCTCCTACCAATCGTTGCAATTTTGTGTTTATTATGTCTACTGCTCTGTCTGCTGGTATTACTTTTGCTTCATAGGTGCCTGTTGATGCACCACTTGGGGCTGTGCCTGATATGCCGTTGACGTAAGCGCGAACAGTCCAGTTACCACGGCTGTCAAGAATTTTTTCTGCATGAAGACTGTGAATTATCATGGTTATCTTGTTATAATTGGTTGTGTTGGGTATATATGTTTAGAAAAAATGTTAAAAAAATAAGAATTTAAGGTCTTATGACTGTTATCGGAATAATGTCTGTTGCATATTCTTCTTTTGCAGCTTCGATCGGGTTGCCGGGAGCTTTCTTAAGAAGGCTTGGTGCACCCATTGAAATCTGTAATGCCCGTGCGCTTATAATCCTTGCTTTTTCAAATCTTGAGTATCTTTCCATTGATTTCACCGTCTTTTTTAAATATTTATATTTAACCTATGTATCCCAGATGTTCATCATCACTACTACTTTCTGGAGTGCTCTGCGTTGTCAGTTTCTTTTGGAGCGATTCAATTTTCTTAATGACATCGCCTGTCTCTTTGACCTTTTCTTCAATCTTTGACATGTCAATCTTTAAATTTAAGTATTTTGTGATGAATTCAAGTACACTTTCTGTCGCTTTTGGGTCGGACAGAAGCATTCCTGATGTCTCTCCCATAAGACATACTGAATCTATATTATTTTTTTCAGCTTCAAGTACTATAAGTCCTGAAGCACCTATAATCTGGCCTATGTTTGTGTCTTTGAATTTTATGCCTTTTTTTTCAAATATCTTGATTATCTTGTCTTTTACTGCTGCACCAAATACTGTCTGTTTTTTGTTATCAAGTTTACCTGTTGCAAAACCGCCAAGAGTCATTACAATTTTTGGTCTGAATTCTTTTATGAAATTTATTACTTCTCTTGATATTTCGTAATGGCCTATAGGATCCATGCTCTGTGCATCACCGATCAATATTATCATGTCCTGTTCATCTCTGTTTTTTGCTCTGTAGAAATAGAATTCGTTTTTAAGTGCGCTCATCTTTCCATTTTTTTCGGAATCGAGCATTGCTACTGGTGGAAAATGGAATGAATGTAATTCTGCGAATTTTTCAGCTTTAAGTGTATCTATTAAATATCCTGCAACATTTCTGCCAATGTAACCCACACCAGGTAGACCTTCAATAAAAATGGGGTTTTTCAGTTCTGGTCTTTTGAATATTGTTATTTCAGTTGTTTTCATCTTTATTCAATTCCTTTTTCATCTCAATCTCGCGCTTCATCTGTCTTCTGTAATTGCCGTATCTGTCTTGCGGTGAAAATTTTGGCGGTTGCGGGTCAATTGTTCTTGAACTACAATCAGGACATATCTCTTTCATTGTGTATCTGCTGCATTCTGTGCATCGGCGAATTGTGGTCATAGTGATTTTACACCTTTGCGAATGTACATTCACCTTTATTGCTTTTTAATGCATCTGTTATGCTTTCAATGGTTTTGGCCAGTTCTTTTTCCATGTCTGCGTAATTTTTGCCTTCAATTTCAATCATGTATTTTGGAGCGCTGATATATGCTATCTTAATTTTTGGATTATTTATATTTAATGCTTTTTTTATGATCTTTAGACCATTCTCGCTGGTATTTTTTATTGTCAAGTTTCCACGGATAGTAAGTATTTTTGGTCTTATTTTTTCTTTTGCGATAATCTCTATTTCTTTTGACCATTTTTCGCCTATGTCTTTGGTAAAATCTTTATCTGCACCTTCTGCAGAAATTGAGCTGAATGCATTGTAAAGACTTTCGTAATATTCAATGAGCGTGTCTGTTATTTTTTTGATGTCTTCTTTGTTGTCTTTTAATTCTAATTTTTCTATCAAGAAGTCAAGAATTTTTTCAGCTCTTTTTTCGTTTTTAATAAATTCCAGCTTTTCACGTTTTTGTGACGGTTTTACTCTTTTTAATGAAAGACTGGCGATTCTTCCGTCTCCTCGTGAAGGAAGCACTTTGAGAACTAATTTTTGGCCTTTTTTTGCAATCTTACGTATGTCTTTGACCCAACTGGTTGATAGTTCTGTAACATGGATCATTCCGTTCATATTGTATTCTTCAAGTTTGACGTATATGCTGTTTGGGTTTATGCTTATGACTTCGGCTATTATTATCTCGCCGACTTTTGGTCTGTTTTTGCTGCTCTGCATAATATTCACTTAAAATTGTTTTAAAAAAGGTATGGGCCATTACACCCATTCTGTAAAAAGAAAAAAAAATCATTTAAGCTTTTTAACAATATCCGCCTTAATTTTTGAGTTTCCGCCTGTTGATTTTGCTAGTGTGCTCTCGCAAACAAGACATTTAACATCAGTTGCAGCTTTGCTGAAGATATTCTGTTCATTGCTACATTTTGAACATTTGACTTTCATGAATGTGCCTACCATATATATTCACCATCTATCTTGTAATCTCGAATTTTTTTGATCTTTTCGGAGCAGTGCTCTGATGTGCTTTGTTGCATTTTGTGCATGTAAATTTTAGCATGATCTTCTGACTTGTCTTTGCACCGTATCTGTTACTGTTTGCAGGGAGTGGTTTTGGACTGCCCCCGTATCCTTTGTGCAGTTTTTCTCGGATGTGTCTGTCTCTTTTTTTTAGGCCAGCTTTTGCACGACCTGCGGTCTTTATCCTTTTTATCTTGTGCATGTTGTGGCTGTTGCAGGATGGGCAGAATCTCTTAATCTCTTCCGGAAGTTTCATATCATGACACCGTCTGTATATTTTTTTTGAGAACGTGGCTCAAAGTAAGTAATATGTAGAGTGTTAATAACTAAAAGCTTAAAAAGCTTTGGGTTGATTTTGGATTTTAGGCAGATTAAATTGAAATTAAAAAAATACCTATGAAAACTATGAGGGTTCCTATGAACTTATGTAACCTGAATTTTTCTTTAAGCATAATTGTGGCAATCATGAATATAAATATCATCTGGAGTCCGACTAATGGATATACTTTTGATGCATTTCCGACGGATAATGCATAATATAGGAGAAATGTGCCTGATGCTCCGAAAAAGGATGCGATAAATATGTTCTTTATCTGTTTCTTATACCTTTTATAATGTGTAATCTGTTTCAGGTTCTCTTTCTTGAATATGTGTAGGTATAATATCAGAAATAATGTTGCTGAGAAATACATACAGATTGCGAGAGCCATGGGTTCTATGTCATTTAAAAATAGTTTGGTGAGGAGTGAATATGAAACACTAAATATGATTACTATTGTCGCATAAGTCAATCCTTTATCTTTTTTTGGCAGTCTTAAACCGGTCTCTGAAAGGACAAGGTATATTCCGATCATTATTGCTGCAATGCCTATGTAATTGAATATATTGACAATCTCGTTGAAGAATATTATTGAACCAAAAAAGATAAACAATAATGATGCTGAGCTGTAGTATGGGACAATTGAACTGACATCTTTAAGGTTTAGTGTCTCAAAATAGAAAATTCCTGAGAATGCATAGATGCTTCCAAGGATCAATGAACCAAAAATTAGGTTATTGGTTATGCTGATGTTGAAAAATATGGAACTTGCTATCAAGAGTATTATACCGTCAAAAAACATCTTCAATGTATTTGTCTTTATTGTGTTATATTTTTCATTCATCATATATTTGTCAATTGATGTCGATATCGCATATGATAAGTAACTTAAGATGCCAAATATAAACCAGGTTTCCATAGATTAAAAATGATGTTTATGTATTTATATGTCTTTCATCTGTGCTGATTGTTAGCAAGAATTTGGGTGAAAAAAAGTGGGGTCTTAAAAATACTTGTTCAGCGACTGCTAACCAATGGTATAATACGGCGAGGTTACCGTAGCAGCTGAAGAGTTTTTTGGCTCGCCGTAATGTTGGAGAGCATAATATTATTAAGAAAAAATATTTCCTTTAAAACCTTCTGTAAATTCCTTTAATACCTCACCGTATATTTCGATTACATCTTCGGTGGGTATTTTTTTGTGACCATATCCCTCTTCTTCTTTGATAAGAACTTTAAAACCGAACATTTTTTCTGGTCGTGAGAATTTGATGCTATTAGCCACTAAGTCTACAGAAGCGATGTTTACTTTATTTGTGCTTCCTTCGTAGAATATAAGTTCGCCTTTATCAGATAACAAATATAATTCCATGCTATTTTGGAGTTCTGTTATGGTTTTTGAAAGATCACCTGGGTTCTGCCGTACTTCTCCTTGTATATTTAAACGGTATCCAACATGTGGATTCGTCAAGGTCAGTTCAACTACATTTTTGGCGGTTGACAGAACGCCTTCAGTAGTTTCAAGCATAATATCTCGATACATTTGAGAGTCTGTTTTTTGTGGCATATAATCTATACATCAGGAAATCTTTATAAATCTTTTTTTACTGAATAGGAATTAATATAATTCAAAAACTTATTTAAAATAAGAAAAATTCGTAGGCGAGCTTTCGAGTTTCGTTGAACGTCAGGGCTATATGAAGTTTTTCTGTAGCGTAGCGAAAGAAAAATTTAGAGAAATGGCGAGCCGAGCCATTTCTCGTATATCTCTTGTTATATGACCCGAACGAAACGTAGTGTAGTGAGAGCGTAGCTTGAGTTTTTTTACTCGCCGTCCCTATCGATTACAAGTTCTATATTAGTTAGCGCAACTAATTTGTGATAAACATTAGAATCAGTCTTGAACATGACTGGCGCGTTTACTATCTTTGTTTCATCACCAATTGTCAATTCTATTTCTCCCTTAATCAGATAAACAATTTCAGGATCCTCATGTTTATGATTGGCACTAATAGTTCCTTTCTTTCTAGAAATAAAGCTAGATTTGCCACAATCATAAATTGTGCCTCTTTCATCCTTTTTGATGATTTTTATGTCGTGTAGTTTCATATAATTAATTGTTCATCTGGTTTTAATAAATGTTGTGCTTGTAGGCGAGTAAAAAAAGTTCGCCTAACAACGGGCTTAAGGGAAGTTTTCTCTTCCTCCACGAACTTAGTGAGTGAGGGCTGAGAAAAAATTTGAGAGAGCGAACTGCAACGAGTGAACCCTTTAAGCTTTGTTAAATCCGCCGAGCGTTAGCGAGAGTGCAACGTGCCCTAGCGGAATGAAATGGAGCGAAGGAGTTTCAAGTTTCCGATAATTTATTAAAGTAAGTAATAACTTATATTATTATGTTAGGAGAAACACGACAAAATAATGATGTCTATATATTCTTTGAGAATGATGAGATTGAAAGATTAAGGCATGAGAAAATCCAAGGCACTTATTTTAATTTTAAAAATCCTTCAAAAACTTGTTCATTAGACGCATCTATTGATAACGAAATGAGAGATAGAATAAAGACTTCTGGAGAAAAAAATGAAGAAGGATTTTTTACTCGGTTTCATATTAAAATAAATCTAGAAAGATATGAAACTCTTGTGGAAAAAAGAACTAGTGGAATACATGAAGGATTTCGTCATATCGAATTGTTAGATGCCAGTAATATGGATAATTTGGATTTTGGAGATAGATTTGGTTATAGACAATTAAAACATTATGAATCTCAGTATTCTCGGTAGGAAACTTGAAATTGGATTTAACAGATTGGATTATGAGAAGTTAGTCCGCAGGACTAATTTGGGTGGAGTCGTAGGCGTAACCTTAAAAGCATTTGTTATGTTCTCCGAATGAAATGAGGACAAGCGAACGAATGTGAGTGAAGAGTTGAGTTCTCGCTGTTATGGTTTGTGGGAAGGGGGCGTTAGTTTTTTGGATATAGTGTGTTTTGTGGGATAAATTTTTTATATCTATATAAATTATATAATATATAGGTATTTTAAGTGGTATATATTATGAATAAGAGAATCTA
>WTCB01000033.1 GCA_013138765.1 Candidatus Nanohaloarchaea archaeon | reverse complement strand
AATTCACGAGCTTTCTTCATAGCAACATACATTGCAGCACCCGAACTCATACCGACAAAAAGCCCTTCTTTTTTGGCAAGGTCACGACCAGCCTCTAAAGTTGCAGGAATTTCGTCACCTGTGATCTCAACAATCTCATCAAAATACATATCATCATGGAGTTCTGTAGGGAATGATTCTTTTGGATTTCTAAGCCCTTGCACCGAAAACCCAAGTTTTGGGATGACTCCGACAACCTTGATATCTTTATTATATTCTTTCATCCTTTTTGAGATACCAACACCGGTACCGCCTGTACCGAGACCCATTATGACCATGTCTAGTTTACCATCTGTCTGGTCTATTATCTCTTTGCCTGTGGTCTCATAATGTGCAAGGATGTTAGCCTGATTGCAGAACTGATTAAGGTCTACATATTTACCTTCATTTTCAGATATGATCTTTCGTTTGAGTTCAATTGCGCCACCTGTACCTTTTGCACCGGGAGACAATATAAGTTTAGCACCGTATGCCTTGATGATCTTTCGCCTTTCAACACTGACACATTCGGGCAGGACAATCTCAATCTTGTATCCTTTCATTGCAGCGATCATTGCATATGAGATGCCAGTATTGCCTGAAGTGGCTTCAATTATAGTTTTATTTTTTTTCAGTTTTCCTTTTTTCTCAGCATCTTCTATGATATATAGTGCCATACGATCTTTGACGGACCCGCCTGCATTGAACCATTCAAGCTTTGCGCATATCTCAGCAGCATTAACGCCGACCATATTCTGTATCTTGATCATAGGTGTATGTCCTATAAGCTCAGTAATATTTTGAGTGATTTTAGTTGCAGTCTCATATTTTAGTACCATCAGAATCGCATCTTTTTTTTAAAAAACAATCAATTAAATTGATAAGGTAATATTATAACAGTGTTATTGATATTTATATACTTTTTTATACCTGCAACCCCAAATAAAGATTAAGGTGATCCTATGATAGTATCGACGACAGATGAAATTGCAGGTAAGACAATAACCTCAACATTAGGTCTTGTGAAAGGCAGCACAATCCGTGCCAAATGGTTCGGCAAAGATATGATTGCAGGTTTAAGGCAGATAGTGGGCGGCGAACTAAAGGAATACACGCAGATGCTGATTGAAGCAAGAGATGAGTCAACATCAAGGATGCTGAAAGAGGCCGAAGGGCTTGGTGCAGATGCAGTAGTTGCCGTACGGTACCAGACATCGATGGTCATGGCAGGTTCAGCCGAGATATTGGCATACGGAACAGCAGTGAAATTGAGTTAAATTTACCGCTGCGAGAAAAACTATATATACCCCTCGCGCACAATTTTAATCAGTGATTTTTCTTGTGCTCCGTGGGGGGGTTCAATAATCACTCAACTCTTTTTTTATAAGCTATATATATGGACTGGGTCCAAAATAAATATACTAGCGCAAGCTTTAAACATGACTGGATTGTTATTATATGAAACTCCTATATAAGAACACATTATTTTTTGCAGTTTTGATCATCGCAGCAATAGTAATCTCAATACCTGCAATAGCATTACATACATTCCAGTCCGATACAGGTATCATAACAGCCGGATCAGATCTGTTGGCAGAGGCAAACAGCACAGAGACAATAACAATTGCCATAAATGTCTCAAATTCAACTTATGATTACTTGAACCAGACAAACATCACAGTCCCACAGAACTCAACAGGTTATGCAAACTATTCAATCAACTGGACAACTCTTATACTCCCATCAGGTTGGACATGCACAGATGAAATTGATGGTGCAGGCAACATTTCAAAGATTATCTGTAATGCAACATCTGGCAATGAACTGCAGGAATTAGACATATCTTTTAACGCAACCGCATCAAATTTTGAAGACAGCAATCACATCTGGACCATAGACACAACCGACAACAATTCCGAGACCAACACAACAGCATTCACAACAAAAATCGGTATCGTCCCGACATTATCCGGACCTGATCCTGCAAACGGGACAGTCATGACACAATATTTCGGGAACTTTTCAGTCAATGTAACAGACCCTAACGTCAATATAACATCGGGTCTTATCTTCTTCCGTAACGAGAGCAACCCTACATGGTACAATCAGTCACTTGTCTGTTCA
Organism: Candidatus Nanohaloarchaea archaeon; assembly: GCA_013138765.1. Classification (GTDB taxonomy): domain Archaea; phylum EX4484-52; class EX4484-52; order EX4484-52; family GLR71; genus GLR71. The sequence goes on along the minus strand of WTCB01000033.1, from coordinate 8,944 downwards.
GGAAATGGCACAGATTATACTTGCAGTGGCATTGTAAATCTTGCGTCCTGGGATGGCGAGACTGTAGAATATTATTTTACCGTCGCAGATGAATATGCAGGGTACGGCTATAACTGGACCTCAAGTGCACCATTGAATGTGACCGTAAATCTATCCGATCCGGAACCCGCACCATATATAATACTCATGCCGTTGCAGTCCGCATATTACAATCGGTCTTACGATGTGATCGGTATAGATATGGATGCAAAAATAAACAACAATTCTTATATTTACACAGAAGGAATAGACCGGCCACATTATTATTCAATACCAAAAAGATCTGAGATAGTATACTTTGACGAGCGCACAATCAATGTCTCAATCGACAGTTCACTTGCAGCAATCCTTGCAGCCTATGAGACCGGATATGTAACGGTCATACTCCACCCGGAACACATAACACCAAATCTTGTAAGGAATCTGAACACACTTTTCTCAAGCATTAATGATGATCCTTTTGTTGATGTTGCTTGGGGTATAGTGACAGGAAAATATCCAAGTGATGCAGAAGCGCTAGTCGACAGGTCTTTAGGGACGGTCGGTTTAAATGAAACGACTTATGAGAACTATTACAGGCCCGACTCATTGACATTCACAGGATCGAGCGTGTTTGCGCCTTTAGAGTCCGCATACCAAAAAGCCGCAACATTCATCAGCACAATATTGAGTCCTGCAGGTGGTAGCAATACATATTTAGGAAGTGCTGCAACTGGTCCAACTTTTGGAACTCGTCTTGATACCTCAGATGATTCAATAATTTATTTTGCCGGGGGTGGAAGAAACGATAAACTGTATGTTTATGAATCTGATTTGGATCAAGTAGGCAATGATTACAATATATGTCCTTCTACGGATTCAGAAAATGAAAGTTTAGGCTGTTGGGATTATGGTACTTTACCTACATTAAAGAATAATTTATTATTATTTTCAACTTCAGATTATTTTGCAAGACTTTCAGAAAATGATAGTTTAGTAACTGCATGGGATGTTGCAAACCTTAATGCAAGTGATTGGGATTATAAGGATTCTTTAATACTTCAAAGTTTATATGATGGTGGTACAGATGGTCCTGTCGGATTCATAGGTTCAACATCAATAAGTTGGTTGACATCAGAAAGTGTAGCAAAACAATTTTTCCTGAAAGTTCTTGAGGGTAATGATATAGGTTCATCTTTATCTTCATCAAAGAATGCATTAATCCTAAATAGAGAAACAATTACAAATCAGACAACAAAAGATTTCATTTCATCAATTGAAGAGTCCTATGTATTATATGGTGTGCCTCAGACAAAATCAGGTAAGGATATTAGTTATATTGATTATACAAAAACATCCCTTGTGCAGCTTGATATAAATCCAAGTACGGGTGATGTAATCTCTTGGAATCTTACTCTTGAAGTTTCACCGAGATCAGATATGCAGCCGATTTATTCAGGAACCGATTGGCAGTCAACTTATGGTTCTGTCTGGTATCAAAATGTGACTGCTCCGATAGATGGAAAGATAAACATATCTTTTATTGCAGCTTTAGTGGGGGAATATCTGCCAGATGAAACAGCATTCAATCTATCCATAAATTCAATTGATATTGTACAAGATACTTTTACTGAATTCAAAGTCACAATTAATAGGACTAAAGTCAGTTCAAATCCATTGAGCGAACAGTATATGCAATCAACTAGTTTCGTATCTGCGAAAGAGACGACATCCATTAATGATTTCATATATGATATTAAAGGAAATAGATCTTTAATATTTGCAATACCTTATTCTGCAAATGGAACAATTCTTTCAACTGACAAGAAAACAATCGATATGACATTTAAGACCGAACCAATTTCAATAAATACTATTTCGGTTATGGGTGAAAATAATAACTCTAATGATACTGAAAATAATATGACTATCACATTTGATATTGTCAATCCGACCAATTATGTCATTTCAAATTTGACGATAAAATATCCAATAACTGACCAGATTTCAAGTTGTGTTGTTTCAGGTCCGGACATATCTGGTCTATGTACAGATTCAACAGGTTTTGCAATGCAGAACATATCATATTTACTTCCCGGAAATACACAATACACAATAAATTACATTGTAAATGGAAACATGTCTGATTCAATCCATGTAATTTACGATGATGGTGGGATCTATGGTGTAAATAAAAACTTATCGATTTTTAATTTAGGTGACAATGTCACATTGAACCTGTCATCATTTATGGTATCATCAATTGATTCAGAAATATTTGTGGAAGCACTTTACATAGATGGCTCAGAAAATAAGATAATCTGGTCAAATACTACCTCTGCAATAATTGGGATTCAAGGATATACATTTACACAGATATGGCATATTGATACAGACACAATAGTAAATCCATTGGGTAATTATCTGATCAAGATTTATGTTTTAGAAAATGAAACATCTAAATATTTATTTAAGAAAACTATGTCTGTCAATGTGACAGATAAATTAAATCTAAATATAACTCAAAGTGATCTGACATCTGATACAAGTGCGGGTTATATCTCTGAAGAACTTTTTAATTTTACATTTACTGGTACTGCAAAGAAACAGACAGGAAAACCCTTAAATAGCACAGTTATTGGTACACCTTCTGTGTATGTATATCTTGATGAGATATTACAGACTCCAATAAGATCCATTACAGATAGTGCCGGTAACTTAGATACAATAATAATTGAAGACATAAATCCCGAGACTGGTAATCATAACATAAGCATTATTGTTTTTGATGAATTCAACAACACCGACGAATACATATATCCATTGAAAGTCACAAACGAAATCAATTCAGTCACGATCACCACAAATGCAGCAGATGCCATTGCAAATGAAGAGGATTGGATAAGGATATATGGAACAGTAAAAGGTAATGGCACAAATGTAGTCTTTGATGCAGATGTCAATGTATATGTCGATGGCACAAAGATATGCAACCTCACAAGCGAGACCGATGGAACCTATTCATTTGATTGGCAAGTCCCTTACGGTGACAATGAAAAAAATTATAACATTTCAGTTGATGCAGTATCGCCTATGAACATAACAAAGACAATTTCAAACTCAACAGATCTTCATGTCCTCTGGCTTGACGTGACAATTGATCCTGCAATCTCAGACATTGGCATAACTTCAACAGTCAACATATCAAAAGACGTTACAGTTACGGGCAGTGTCAAATACAGTGATGATATGGCAAACGCATCACTTGTGGATAACGCAGACATAACCTGTCATATAGAAGACTTTTCATCTGGTAACTGGAATTATACTGATGAAGATGAGACTGTAAATGAGTTCGGTGAATATTCATGTATCTTTTCAAACTTAAATCACACAGGAACTTATTATGTAAAAATTTCAGCCACCCATGAAATAGATTCCCGTGAAGTTACAGGTTATGCATACCAGACATTTAAGATAATCCACACAACTCCACAAACAGACAGCAGTTCCGGAGGTTCATCATCTACTCCTTCAATGATCACACCCCACGAAACTCCTGTAAATGACACGACAGACACAATTGAAACAACAGATGACTTAGACATAAGATACAACAGGACAGTCACCATAAAACAAGGGGCGACAAAATCAATTGAGATGATTGTCACAAACAGAAGAAATGATACCTTACACAATTTAAGCATGATATTATCCGGTGTCACATGGCTCGATTGGTACAGTTTAAAAAATGCAGAAGTCAGAGAACTGACACCAAATGCATCAATCACATTTATGATTGATTTAACTTCCCCCAAGACTGCAGAGATAAAGGAACACACGATAAATGTAATATTTAAAGCAGATGAAACCGACCTTGACGAGACTGTAAGTTTCACAGTCAAAGTATCATTCTCAGACACAAATAAAGTTATAGGTCTTGAAGAATTAGAGGTTTCAGAAAACATGCTTTATGGATACAATGATCGTATAAAGACCCTTCTTGCAGACATTTCAGATCAGTCCATATTCCAGAAATATTTAGGTTCTTTAAATGGTACTGTGATTGGTTCTGCAAAAGACAAGATATTTGAGGCAAAGAAACTTATAGAAGACTCAAGATCATTGCTCAATGCAGGAAACACAGTTGAAGCACTAAAATTAAAGGAGCAGGCAAACAGCATTTTAAGTGAGGCAGAAAAGATGATATCAGCTGAAGAATCAAAACTTGTCACAGTCTCAAGATTAATGATCCGGGCAATGTTTGCATTAGTATTTGTCATAGTGATAATTTCAGTTTTAGGATACATGCTGATGCCGCCAAAGACAAAAAAGACTTATGCGCCAAAAGGTGATTTTTTCAATCAGAAGATAAAGAATAAAAAACTGATTAAAAACAAAAATCGCGCAAAAGATGAACCGCGTGGCCGGGATAAGATAGCCCGGCTAAACGAGCGCTTCAAGATTTACAGAAAAGACGAGTAATAAAAACGCGACAGGATCATCCACCAAGTATGGCTGGCGCAAATTCTATAGTATCGCAATCATTGATCTTTTCAGCTGAATCGGGAGACAGAAGCGCACCGTTATGCAATGCCAAGACATCACCGTCATCAATATCTTTTTTTAGCGCCGGATATTTATCAATTATCAATCCAATCATAAAATCCGAATTAGAATCATCTTTAATAGTTATCACTTCCATTTCTTTCCCCGCGATTTCCTATGCAATTTTCGCACAATAAAGAATCTTCATATGATCAATTATTTGTATCTGATATTATTAAACACATAAAACACACATATTTACAACACACTGAAGTGGTGAAATCAAAAAGATTTATAAATCCTAAGATACAAATATGAAGGTCGGGAACCGACATAAATAAATGGATGATTTAAATGTATGAGAAGATGACTCAACAGGAATATCGATATAATTTAAAGTCATATGTCGCGGAGTGTAAGGAACGATTAGAAAATCCGTTAACTGCAGTGTTAGATTTTGTAAAAACTAAAACTGATGAAAATGATTTGGAATTAGTTGTGTTGCTTAACAGCGAGGGCAGCATACAAGATCTTCTTGAGTCATTATCAATTTATATAACTCAACTTTCAGAAGATAAATATTCTGACGGAAAAGATTATATTTATTATTTAGATGAGAATGGAAATCCATCAAGATTAGAGCCTCATGCTTACGGAAGTATGGTGAATTCATATAATCATATGATGGGTAATATGGAGATACAAATTGCAGAGATATCTCAGAGTTTAGACGATGGTGGTGAGTGTATACCTCGCGAATATGACCCAAAGAAAGTAAAAGAAGACCCTGAAGTAAAAAAGATTTATGTATGATCTATTTATATATTAAAAATACTACTATGTTTGATATATATGATAACAAGTGTGATTGATTATGGCAGTAATTGACATGACTGACAAAGGTCCATACTATCCAAAAGAACAAGAATTAGATTCTTCTGTACCTTTGATTACTGATCTCTACGAAGGTATGGTCGACCTTTATAATACATTAACTAATAACACGGATCAGATAAGTGTTGGATTGACTTTGACATTACTTAATTTTTATTTCTAAACGAATGATGATGATTGATATTTTTTTGTCTTCTTCCTTTCTTTCTAAACACAATCAAAACAAAAAACCTATATATAACATCCCGACCCAAATACAATCTATGAAACCTTTGATTGTGGTCAATGTAAAGACATATCAGACAGGTACAGGTCCAAGACTCCTGAAGTTAATAAAAAAACTAGAGGAAGTAAAAGCAGAGACCGGTTCAAAGATAATCCTTTCAGTCCCCGCAACAGACATCTATCGCGCATCGTCTGAAACAAATTTACCGATTTATGCACAGCACACAGACCTCGCGACTTACGGTCCAAACACGGGCGCAATCCTCCCGGAATCAGTAAGGTTGGCAGGTGCAAAAGGCACGATACTGAACCATGCAGAAAAAAAGATAGACCTCAAGATCCTTAAGAAGACAGTAGCTGCGGCAAGGCTGAACAAGCTAAAAGTCATAGTCTGCGCAGACACTTTAGATGAAGTAAGACTGCTTGCGCGCTTAAGGCCCGATTATCTTGCAATAGAGCCTCCCGAATTGATCGGCGGCAATCATTCCGTCACCAAAGCAAGACCGAAGATAATAACGGAGACAGTGAAAATAGTAAAAAAGATAGATCCGATGATAAAGGTGTTAGTCGGTGCTGGCATAAAGACCGCGTATGACATCAAAAAGTCGATGGAATTAGGTGCAGACGGTATCCTCATCGCATCAGGCATCACAGGTGCAAAAGACCCAAAAAAAGTTCTGATTGATATGATTTCTTAATTGATAATTAAAGAAATTTTTAATTCTGTTAAAAAAGAGAATGTTAATTTAATTTAGTCATCAACGACTATATATAGCCGATGGTTGATTTTTATATATTTTTAAGAATGTATACTCTAAAGGTCATTTTATCCGTGCGGATAAAGGATAAGAAGAATTTTAAGGTGGTGTATATTATATCTGAAATATTAGATACTGATTGTAAACTTGAACGTGTAAATTTCATAGATGAAACGCCACCAAATGAAAGTATGAAGAATTATATGGTGTTTGGTAGTGGTGTCAGTGGGGATATCTATAAATTAGTATCGTCGATTGGTACCTCTTCAAAAGATTGGGCTTTAATCGGTTTAAAGCGTTCATTATCAGAACATGAAACAATAGTTTTAATCGAGTTTAATTCTGGGGTTTATGCTGGAGTTAAAATGCCTGAAATCACCTATAGTAATGATAATCGTTTTTACACCATGGTCAAAGATTTAATAAATAAAAATTTTTATTTTGAGTCTGATCAGTTTAATCAACTTTGCAATGATGGGAATCCAAAAAATATAGATTTAATATTTTCAACAAAGGATGATGGGTATGATGGTCAATTGACAGCAGCTGTTGTATCTGCTCTAAATCTAGGCAATACTCGTATTGAAAGTCGTGATAATATATATAAGGACATTCTATTGAATCCAAGTAAAGTGTGTGCATTTACAATTAATCATTATGTTGTCTGATCTTTTAAATTCATCTCACACAAGACCACTTATATATACAAGATAAAATAAAATGACTTATATGGAACATGACCCTTCAATCTTTTGGACCAGACAATTTCTTTCAGTCTCAAAGAATTTCAAAAAGAACACTAAATATATATCAGGCATCTTTGTAGCTTTCAACACCAACATGGATGCGATAGAACACATAACTCCTGATTTTCTAAAACTTATGGATATTGAACAATTCAGACCAAAAAAAGGTGTAACTGAAATAAATTCTCTTGACGATTTTAAGACAGGTCTTATTGGATCAATGCGGCTTGGAAAAGCGATGGAATGGGTAATTGATGATATGAGTACATACAATCACCTCTTAGACAGCATAAATTATGACTCATACAGGATTGGTGGTCAGGCGGGAATCGTTGCAAACGTCCTTTCACATTTAGGCATGAAAAAGATAACAGTCTACAACCCAAAACTATCTGAAGCAGAAGCCGACATGTATGATCCAGAAGTTCAGGCATTTAAGGTATCAAAAACCCAAACAAAAAAGATAAAAGCAAAAGATGCATTCTCAAGACATGACACACCGAAGATCAATCTAATATTTGAATATTCAAAAGGTCTAAAAATAAAGACAGAAGATGAATCATTTATTATTCCGCGCACAAACAGGTTCATAGTCTCATACCGCCCGAAAGGACGAGAACCATTTTTTGATGACTTATGTGCTGACAACTTAAAATTAATGACAAAAGGTGTCAATCGCGCATTTTTGAGCGGTTACCAATATCTTTCAACTGATGCCGAGTTCTTCAAGGCAAAAGTGCAGCTAGGTCTTTTAAGACACGCAAACAAAAAGATGAAGACCCATTTTGAGTTTACCTCTGAGGAAGATCTGAAAAAAGTATCAAAGATAATAAAATATATCTTGCCCGAAGTCGATAGTCTAGGCTGCAATGAGAGAGAGACTTGCATTCTCTTAAATGCTATGGGGGAAAAAGATCTTGCAGACAAGATAAGAGATTCAGGTTATGGTGCAAAAGAACTTTATGACGGCATGCGGTTCATAAAAATTAAGACTGGTTTAAGGCGTATCCATACGCATAACATAAACTTTATGCTCTGCCTGACTGATAAAGATTATGCAAGCCCGAAATTAACGCGCGATGCACTTATGTTCAGTGTCGAGTCAGCTTTTGCAAAAAGCATCAAGGGCTTCATCCATCACGCTGTTGACATTAGTTTCGGTGATGACGTACCGGTGAATCAGGAAGGGTTGAAACAGATAAAGCTGATGGACAGACATCTTCTAAATAAGTTAGGCGATGGTATTTATTCTGTCGGAAAAAGTTATCTTGTCATGGTACCTACAAAACTTGGAGGTCACGCAAAAGTAACGGTCGGTCTTGGTGACACAGTTTCATCTACAGCTTTTGTCGGCGACCAAGAGTTAAATTAAAATCAATTAAACATCAAAAAGAAGTATATTCGACTAAAAATAGTTGCAGAAATACGAAAATACAAAAATATTTATAAATCATTCTATCCAAAAAAGATATATCTACTATCAATAAGAGATAATATTATAAAAAGATGATAAGTTATGGCAAATAAAAAATCTACTGCTTCAAGATCAACCGGTGCAAAAAAAGTAGCTGCTAAAAAAGCTAGACCTTCCGCCCGGAAAAAGACAACAGTTGCAAAGAAAACAGCTGTTGCAAAAAGACCCGCTGCAAAAAAGACAGTCGTAAAAAAATCTGTTGCAAAAAAGACAGCAAAAAGACCAGTTGCAAAAAAAACCCAGCCAAAGAAAAAAGTAGCAAAAGCAGTAAAAAAAGAAAA
>WTCB01000070.1 GCA_013138765.1 Candidatus Nanohaloarchaea archaeon | reverse complement strand
GATTGCAGGCAATGCACGAAAAGAATTGGAATCTGAAACAAAAAAGAGAATAAGCACTACTGATAATTATCTATCTGTGCCTGAGAAAGTTAAGAGGTTGGAAAGGAAGAAAAAAAGTTAAAATTGACTTGGTGCGCAAATTATTTACTTATGATTTTTATGTAAAAATGCATAAACTGTATATAATATTGTATACTTAATTATACATATGTATGAAAAAGTAAACATAACGGAGAATACTTTACAGGTTTTATCTTTATTTACAGATGGATTCGATAGAGAATATTACATTAGAGAAGTTGAGAAATTGCTTAAAATAAGCCCCCGTACAGCTCAACTAATACTTGAAGATCTGGAGACTAAAGGAATTATTAAATCAAAAATGAGAGGAAAAATCAAATTGTATAAGTTAAAAATTAATTGGTTGAGCAAAAAATACATAATTTTTGTAGAACAATACAAAGAAATAGCTTTTATGAATGAGAAAATACTCATCAAAGAAATTATTGAGAGAATAAATCCAAACATAAACGGTATCGGACTCATCTTCGGAAGCTATGTGAAAGGTAATTATGACAAAGATTCTGATTTAGATGTATTTGTTGCAGGAACTTATGATAAAGAAAAAATCAAAAATATCTCAAAAATGTATGGTATTGAAATAAGCATAAAATGCTACCCAAAAGACATATTTGAAGAAAATATCCATAAAGATATCCTCTTGAGAGAAATATTAAAGAATCATGTCATATTTTCAAATACAGAAGAGTTTATACAGGTGGTGACTGAAAATAGATAAGATTAGATGGTGCGCCAGTAAAAAAGGGGGGTTTAAGTCTAATAGAGCCAAATCCAAATCTTTCAGAAGCATGCATCATAAAAGCGGAGGAAGCTCTTGAGTCAATGCGTATCAACATAATAAAAGATTGGATCATTTCAACAGCATATTATACTATCTATTTCTCACTTTATGCAATCTTAGTAAAAATCGGGATAAAATGTGAGATCCATTCATGTACGATAAGTTTTGCAAAAGAGTACCTAAATTAATATTTTACCGAAGAGGAATTTGAATTCATTGAAGACGCATTGAAAGCAAGAATCGATTCACAATATTATATCGACAGAACAATACCGGACGAACAATATTATGACATGATAGATAAGATTCAGGAATTCATGGTTAAATGTAAGTCTATAATTCTTAGTCTAAATGAAAATAAGATTGAAGAGACCCGAACTAAATTTAAGAAAAACATATGATAAGTATGGTCGGTTTTTCATCACAAAAATAGATGAATATTTTAAAAGATTATAAGAGTTATTGATGAATTTCCAGAAGTTATGACGTTGCGATGTCATTAAAATACAGAAGTTATGACGTTGTAATGTCATTAAATTTATATAGTTTGGACACAATAATGTATACATGATCCCTATTGATTACTTAGAAAAATTCAATCCGTGGTGGAAAACGGGAACGGTAAAGGAGACATTGCTTAAACCATATAAAAGGCGCATATATTTTGAGATTGAAAAATATATAGATAAAAAACAAGTAATATTAGTCTGGGGATTAAGACGTGTCGGAAAAACAACTACAATGTACCAATTAATACAGAAAATACTTGCAGATGCTGACCAAAAAAATGTATTATATTTCTCTTTTGATGAAGTAGTGTTTGAATTCAGAGATGTTCTTGAAACGTATCAGAAAACTATATTGGGAAACAGTTTTGATGATGCAGAAGGTAAAGTCTATATCTTTTTTGACGAGATACAGAAAGTTGATGACTGGGAGAACAAGATTAAAGTTATCTATGACCTTTATCCAAATGTCAAATTATTCATATCTGGTTCGGCATCAGTCAGCCTGAGAAAAAAGTCGACTGAAAGTCTTGCAGGCAGAATAATTGATTTTCAGATGAAACCATTATCTTTTGAAGAATTTATTGAATTGAACGGCAAAGATTTGAAACCGATAAAGACTAATCCTAATCTCTGGAAAAAAGAATTAATCCCTTTATTTTACAGATATCTTAAATATGGTATGTTTCCCGAACTTTACGATGAGACTGATGAGGAATTCGCTAAAAGGTACATATTAAACAATATCATAGAACGAATCATATACAAAGACTTGCCTGCTGAATTTGAGATAAAAGATGTCGAACTACTCAAGACACTTGTATATATCATCTGCAAAAAACCAGGTATGATTGTCAATTATAAAGAGATTGCGCAAGATCTCGGTAAGGACCAGAGGACCATCGCCAATTATTTTGAATATCTGGAATTTGGACTTTTAGTAAAACCAGTATTCAATTACAGAGGCAGCCCGATTGCCAGCATGAGAAAGATGAAAAAAGCATATCTTTATACGCCAAACATTGCATTCGCATTCAACCAGGACATTGATAGTATTTTACCATACTTGCTTGAAAACATGGTGGCAACATATACAGATGCTAAGTTTTTTTACAGGAACGGTTTCGAAATTGATTTCATTCTTTTGAAAGATGAGAAACAGGAAATAATTGAAGTTAAGCAAAGCAGAAAATCAGTTAAACAAATCAGAAAATATCTGGATAAATTTGGTAACAAGGTCGAAAAGTCAATGGTTGTGACACTTGAAGAGGAAGGGACTGTTGATGAAATTAAGATTGTTCCTGTTTGGAAATTGTTGTTGGAAAATTGAAATTTAAGGAGGAGTACTACAACCAGGTTCATTAGGATCTTTATCATCACAACAAGAACTTATATCAACATCATTAAAACTAATACCACAATTTTCTTGTGAACTACTGCAACACTTCATGCATTCGATCTCGCAGAGTGCGCCACCACCAGAACTCTCTATGCTCGTACCCATCTGGTCTGTGCCTTTGCCCATCAATGAACTTACAACCAATATAACTATCGCCAATACCGCAAGAAACAAGACTATGATTATGACTGTCTCAATTGTCAGTTCACCTTTTTTTCGGATTTTCGAGAATGCCATAAGAAACACTATATATCTCTTTTAGATTGTTGATTATATATAATTTTGTGAGAACAAAAAAGATAGATCCTGAATAAAAAACACCAAAAGATTTAAATAATTCAGTAACTGAATAATTCAGTAAGTGAATATAAATGAAATTTGTAAACAGGAAATCCGAACTCAAAACATTGGCAGAAATCAAGGAGTTATCAAAACAAAAATTATTTACAATAACTATATGGGGTTTAAGACGGGTTGGAAAAACACGATTGATATTGGAATTCATGAAAGATGAAGACCTTTATCTTTTTGTGAATAAGGATAAGACAAGTACAGGTCAACTAAATGAATATGTGAACATATTAAAAAATAAAAAAATCCTCAATGAATTTGAAACATTGAACGAGTGGGAGGATTTTTTCAAAGTATTGTTTGACAGATATGAAGGAGTTGTTACTTTTGATGAATTTCAAAATTTTTTATATGTAGACAGATCACTATTTGGAACTTTACAGAAATATGTTGACCTGAATGAAAACAAAAAAAATATGACTCTCATCTTTTCAGGATCGACAGCAGGACTTATACAAAAATTATTTTTAGAATCAAAAGAACCACTTTATGGTCGTCTTAAACGACAGATACATCTAAGACCTATGTCATTTAAACATATAATCAAGATGTATGATGAATTGGATATAACAGACATAAAAGATATCATAAAGACTTATGCAATTTTCGGTGGATATCCAAGATATTATGTTGCCATTGAAGACAATAACATAAAAGATAATCATTTTGAAAAATGTCTTGATATATTCTTTTTTGTAGAAAATGCAACTTTCGAGGATGAAGTCATGTCCATACTCTCTCTTGAATTTGGAAAACGTCAAGGAGTATATTATGATATACTTGCATCAGTTGCAAGCGGTTGCACAAGAATCAGTGAGATTGCATCTGCTTTAAGAAAAAAAGAGACAGACCTGACACGGCAGATTTATGAGTTAGTACATAATTTCAATATATTAAATTATGAAAAACAGATTGTAGGCAATAAAAGAGTATTGTATATAGACCACCCCCTAATGGCATTTTGGTTCCGTTTTTTCTATAAAAATATTTCCGATTACAAACGGAGAGATAATCGGTTTATAAAGAACACAAAAAAAGAGATAAACAATTATATAGGTAAACGATTTGAATATGTCTGCAAAGAATTTTTTATAGATAATGACAAAGTACCGTTTAAACATCATCTCATCGGACGGCAATGGGGAAAATTTAAAGGACACAAAGGTAAAAATACTTATGAAATCGACATTGTTGCATTAAATGAAGACACTAAAGACATTCTTTTTGTTGAATGTAAATGGAAAGATCTGTCTTTAAGACAAGCTGAAGACATACTTCGCAAGCTCAAGGAAAAATCAGAATTTGTGGATTGGAATTTAAAAAAAAGAACAGAATATTTTGGAATTGTTGCAAAGAAGATTGAAGGTAAAGATGAATTAAGAACGAAAGGTTTTGTTGTATTTGACCTTGATGATTTTTGAGCGGATGCGAAGAAAGCTTCGAATGCAGCGAAGCGGAATGAGATAATTTTTAGTATCTGACTAAATCTTTTGAATAAAAGTGAAATAATTCCTAAAAAATTTGTCAACAACTACAATCACAGGCCACAAACTGACGAGCACAGACAGTCTCACCGTAACCTGCTGCACAGCAGGCAGAACATTCAGTCTTGCAATCTAAGCTGTCTTCTGCGATTTTAGTGTTTGTACCAACAGCATCTGATACCTTGCCCATCTTGTCGCCGACCATAAGAATTAGAATCCCGACTACAAAAAGTCCGACAACTATGACTGTTATAAGAGATATTGATTGAGTCATACCTTTTCTCATAAGAATCAACTAACAATTATTACATTCACAATCATCTGAGGGTGCACCATTGTCTGTATCCTCACAATAATTCGCATCATTGGTTATACAACAGGTTGCGCAATGAGTGCTGCAAGCAAGACCTGTCTTGTCAGCAGTTGTAGAATCTAAAGAACCTGTCAGACCCGCACCACCTTTATCCATTGATGTACCGAACATCGATATCAAGACAAAAGCTACAACCAATGCCACAAGCATTGCCATCACAAGAGTTATTGCGATTGTCATCCCTTTTCTCATAAAAATTACCTCTTAACAACTTATTTGACATTTGCAACCTTGAGGTGCACCATTTAAAGTGTTTTCACAATAAGTCTTAGAACCAGTCACACAACAAGTAGTACAGTGAGAATTACAAGCAAGACCGGTCTCATTATCTGTCATTACTGCGATAGAGTCAGTCATACCCTCACCACCATCACCCATAGCTGTGCCAAACATAGATATAAGCACAAAAGCCACCACCAATGCAACAAGCATTGCCATCACAAGAGTTATTGTTATTGTCATCCCTTTTCTCATAAATACCACATCATCAGTTACTATATGCTAACGGGTCGATTACATCCATTGCACTCTGGCCTTTTGCCACCATTGAATATAATACGGCAACAAATACTATAATACCTGCAAATACAAGCACTATCGCTGCAATCTTTGAGATACCAATGTCTTGACCCTTACGGACCCGTCCTAACATTTCAACATAAGGATAAACCAACATGATTATGATTTGTTGTGTTCATTAATATATTTGTCTGTCATCGCTAATTCTAAAATGTTATATACAAAGAAAGACAAGGATATAGTATGAGGCGCAGTGGACTTTCAATATTTTATGTTATCATGTCGCTATTCCTTATAATGATAATTGGATTCATGCTTATGAATTTCATGTACATGAAGACAGAGCAAGTATGTGACTATGATAATCAGGGACAATGTTGCATATCGATTGTTGACCCATGCATAAGTGATACTGGGACCGAATGTATTGTAGGGGCATGCGATACTGAAGATTGTAGAGATAAATGTGATGATGAAAACTATTGTACTGTATATCCTGCATATGACTCTGCGAAACCTGATGAACTTCATGCATGCATCTCTGAAAAATGTGTGGGTGATATCAGCGAATGCAGTCCTGTCGAATGCACAATGGCCGCATTTAAGTACGATCCTACCACTAAAAGCGGTCCAAATGGTCGAAGCTGGTGGCTTGTGCTTGAGACTGGATTTGAAAATGAATGCTGTCAGGTTGTAGATAATGGTGGCACACTCACAAAGACATGTGCGGGTGCACCTAACTCATAAGGTGAATTGATTATGTTAGAAGTGACTTATTATCTTATCAAAAGCCGGAAAGGATCAATGGACCTTGAACTCATCATCAAGATCTGTATGGGGCTTTTAGCTTTTTCTATATTGATTGTTGCCGCTAGTTATGCGGCAAGAAAATTCGGCAATTATGGGGGCAGTTTTGTGCCGATGATGATCAAGAATGTTTTTTCAGGTTAGATGTTTATGAGACGAAGCGGGACTATAAAGATGATGCAGGTGATACTAGTGTTTGTCATAGTCCTTGCTGCAGTTATGATGACTGGCGGGTCACTCGGCAAGAAAGTCACTGACGGCGCAAGAGATTTCAATATACCTATGCCTGGCGCTTATTGTCCGGGTGATGCAGGTGTTGTTGATAAATATACATTTATGAAAAACATTCAATTAGCAGCAAAGGTTGCGTGGAACGGTCAAAAAGCATGCTGGCTGAAACAGGAATTGGATACTGGAACAGTAACATGGGAAGATATGGTAAACAATATAACTTATGCAACTGAAGGAGTTATTGGAAATAATGTAGATGACTGTTATCAAAGTGCGTGGTCTGCATCACCAATAAACACATTAGATGAAGTAGATATGGTATTATGGTGGGATGACCAACCAGTATGCAATACAGGTGGTATTTTTACAGGTACTATCAGTTGGTTGTGGGAAACGAGCGGTTCTAGTAGGGATACCTTATTCTTTTATCCACGTATGGAATATTGTAAAGGAGGAAGCCTAATTAATTGGTATAACCCCCCTCGAAATTCGAACATATACAAATATTCACAAAGTAAAGGACGATTGAATGATAATAATATCTGTAGAGATGAGAGAGATTCAAGTGGAGTAGGTACTGATTATAGTTTGCCTAATATTGTTGATCTTAATCTGGAAACTGATGATGATGCAAGAGATAAGATGAAAACTGAAATGAGAGACTGTATTAAAAGTTATCAAATGGACTTTGCAGGTGGTTGGAATGAAGAATACGATAATAGTGAGGATTATTTTGCTTGTGAAGAGACTTACTTATTCAAACCAAAAGATAGGAATTATGATATAAATGAAATTATTGAACTTAACTTTTTTCAATCTGTGAATTACATGATCCCACAATATGATGAAGATGGTAATTTTGATTATAGATGGGATGTATGTGATATGCTTGATTCTAGTGGTTCATATGCTAATGAGTTCAACAGTGTTACATGGAATAGAGATTCCAAAGAAGATGCATGCATATATTATTTTGTGAATAGATTCATAAAAACTGAAAAAGATCTTATTGATGCACCCGATGATGATGATAAATTTCTAAAAGACAATACTTACAAGATTACTGCATTTTATTATTTTGAAAAAGATGATGTTTGGACAAAAGATGGACGTAATGATATTATCATTGTTATTGATAAACAGCAATAAAAAATGATATATAATCATAAATACAATTAGATGATGAGCGCATGAAAAATAAAAAAGGACAGTTATCATTTGTAGGGAGTTTGATCATAGGCCTAGTCATCTTAGGCGCAAGCACTATGTTTGTGACATCAGATATAGGTCAGCCGTTGTTTGATGCGATAAATAATTTCATGTTTCCTGAGATGACAGCCGGGTGCGATACTAATTCTGTCAATTCCATACAAGCTTTAGCTTATGCGCTTAATTGTGTGGGTATGTCACACGCAGGAGTTGATGTGACTGAGATATGTCCAGAACAGAAACTGTTCGGGACGAAAGTTGCTGTGTGTTACGGTGAAGATGACAATTATAACTGCGAAGTTCAGGGATTTGAATTGACAAAAGATCCAGAATATACTGACCCAGAAGGATGGATTACGGGTATGGGCGATCCTAATTGTCTGGTGTATTATGAAGCATTCCCTGAAGATCAGGCAGCAGACTGGAAA